>JACCRC010000364.1 GCA_013813765.1 Deltaproteobacteria bacterium
GGGCTGCACCGTGCTCGCGCTCGGCGCGCTCGGTGCGCTGCGCTCGCGCGATCCCGACGCGGCTTCCGCGATCGATCGCGCGCTGCTCGATGGTGGGATCGGCGTCGCGTGCATCGCGATCGCGATCGGCCTCGCGCGCGCTGGCTTACCGAAGCGCGGACCGATCGTGCTCGCACTGCTCGCGGTCGCTGCGCTCGGCGCGTTCCCGTCGGTGTCGCCGGTCACATCGCGCGTGCTGGTGGCCGAGGAGCCCCCGTGGGTCACCGCCGCGGAGAGCGCATCGCGCCCGGCGCGCGTGTTCCGGCCGGTGATCATGGTCGATATGTCCGACGAGCTCGCGGACTCGATGGCCACGCTGCGCGGGACCTCGGGGTGGCGCTGGGGGATCGGTGCGGGACGCAGCGATGATCCGGCGCGACCTGCCGCTCACGATGCGGTGTGGCTCGCGGCGGCCCGCGAGGGCGGAGCGCTCCTCGATCGGTTCGGGATCGAGCTCGCGATCCTGCCGACGACGGTCGTCACCGGAAACAGGATGACCGAGCTCGGGCGTCGCGGGCGCTGGTCGATCGTCTCGCTGCCGGTCGCGCCCGTTGCCGCCGTGCTGCGGGGCGCCGTGTGGTCGGTTGCACCGCGCGACGCCATGGACCACCTGTTCGCGGCAGGCGGCGGCACGAACGTGTTGCGCGGCACCGTGGTCCTCGCGGGCACCGGGCCGGCGAAGGGCGATCGCGGTCCGCCGGTGCCGTGCACCGTGCAGCACTGGGAGCCTGGCGACATCGATCTCGTATGCACGCCCGACACCGACGGCTACGCGGTGGTGTCGTCCTCGCCGGCCGCCGGCTGGAGCGCGAGCGTGGACGGCACCTCTGTCGACTGGCTCACCGCCGACGTGCTTCGCCGCGCAGTTCCGATCGGTGCCGGCATGCACCACGTGCAGTGGCGCTACTCTGCGCCCGGATCGCGGCTCGGCCTCCTGTTCGCGCTCGTCGGGGTGCTCGGGCTCGTCGCGCTGTGGATCAGCACGCGCAAGCAGCCTCCGCCCGCTGACGTCAACTGAGCCTCAGGTGATCTGGGGAAGACTCGGCCGCTCGTCGGGCCCGCACACGCGATCGAGCGTCTCTCGCGACGACTTCGTCGTGCCCTTCGCGATCTCCCATACGGTCTCGACGATGCGCTGGTTCCACGGCGTCGGGATGCCGTGCGTCTTGCCGCGCGTCACGATCTCGCCGTTCAGAAAATCGATCGCCGGCGTCCTGCCGCGCTCGATCGCCGCGAGCATCGAGGACCGCATGCGCCGGTAGCGCAGCCCGACCGCGAGCAGCAGCGCGTGCTTCGCGGTCAGCGACATCGATGCGGTCGCCGTGCGATCCGCCTCCGACAGCGACACCCACTCGAGGTCGAGCGTGCCGGCGACCTTCTCGAGCGCGATGCCTTCGGCCTTCGCCACCGACACGCACTCCGTCATGATCTCCAGCGCGAGGCGGCGGTACCTGCGCTGACGCACGAGCGGACCGAGCCGCTCGCCGGCGATCGTGCCGAGCGCCGACACCGCGCAGTTGAGCGCGAGCTTGCTCCACCGCGCGCCCTTCAAGTTCTTCGTCAGGGTCACCGGGCCGACGGCCTCGAGCAGCTCGCCGATCCGCCGCACGTCGGTATCGACCTCGCCTGTCAGGCGGCCGAGCTGGAAGCCACCCGAGGCGGTGCGCTCGTAGCGGCCGGGCTCCGGCATCGATGCACCCCACGCGACGATGCCGCCGATCACGCGGTGCGCGCCGACGATCGCGGCGACCCGCTCCTCGCACAGGCCGTTCTGCAGTACGACGACCTTCGCGTCCTCCACCAGGTGGGGCAGGGCGGTGCGGGCCGCGTCCTCCACATTCGGAGGTTGTGTGGCGAGGATCGCGAGATCGTATTTTCCCTCGGGGGCCGGCGAAACCCAGCCGCGGACGACACGCTCCTCGCCTTCATCGGTAACGCGGAATCCAGATTTGTCGACGGCTGCGCGGATCAGCTCGTTCGTGGACACGGCGGTGACGGCGGAGCCGACCTCCATCAGCGTGGACGCGACGATGCCGCCGATGCCTCCGGCTCCCATCACGAGGATGCGTGGCTGCGGATTCATGAGTGCTTCAGTAACGATATCCCGAGCCGACTTTGGGTAAATCGTCGGGAGGGGCTACAATTCTTTCCGTCAAATGCAGATCACCTTTTGGGGGGTCCGGGGCAGTTACCCGGTGCCCGGCGCAGCGACCGTGCGCTACGGAGGCCAGACGTCGTGCGTCGAAGCACGCTCGGCCAAAGGTGAATGCGTGATCGTGGATGCCGGCACCGGCATGCGCGCGCTCGGCAACAAGCTGATGCGCGAGGCGAACGGCCCGCAGAAGTACAACGTGCTGCTCTCGCACGTGCACTGGGACCACATCCAGGGCCTGCCGTTCTTCTCCCCCGCGTACGTTCCCGGCACGCGGATCGCGATCCACGCGCTGCTCACCGCGGCCGACGAGCTGAACAGCGTCATCGGCGGCATCACGCGCCACGAGTTCTTCCCGATGCCGCTCGAGTCGGTACCGGCCGCGTTCGACTTCCATCAGGTCGAGCCCGGCGTCGAGTTCGATCTCGGCAGCTTCCACGTCACCCCGATCGCGCTGAACCATCCGTTCGGTTCCGTCGGCTATCGCCTCGATTGTGATGGCTCGTCGTGGGCGTACGTCGCCGACACCGCGCCGTTTGACCAGGTGATCCACAAGCAGCACTTCCTGAAGGGACCCGAGCCGCTCAGCGCTGACGACAAGGTCTCGCTCGAGGCGATGCGCGACGCGCTGCTGCGGCGACTCGAAGGCGTCGACACCGTCGTCTACGACACGCACTTCCTGCCCGAGGAGTACGCGAAGTTCCCGCACTACGGCCACTCCACGCCCGACCAGGCGCTCGAGATCTGTGCCGAGGCGAACGTCCGCCGGCTCGTGCTCTATCACCACGCTCCGTCGCACAGCGACGAGCAGATGGATCAGATCGCCGCGCGCTACCTCGCGAAGGGCGAGGCCGTGGGCATCGAGGTGCTCACGTCGTTCGAGGGCATGACGCTGCCGATCGGTAGGAAGGTGGATGCACCCGAGCGCACCAACCCCGGAGTCGGTCCAGCGTGAAGATCCGGTTCTGGGGAGTCCGCGGTTCGTTCGCGATGAGCGGTCGCGAATACCTGCGCTACGGCGGCAACACGACCTCGGTCGAGCTCGTCACGAACGCGGGCGAGCGCCTGCTGATCGATCTCGGCACCGGTGCGACCGAGCTCGCGAAGCAGCTCATGGGCAGCGAGTTCGGCAAGGGGCAGGGCAAGCTGCCCATCCTCCTCTCGCACACGCACCTCGATCACATCCAGGGCCTGCCGTTCTTCACGCCGTTCTTCATCAAGGGGAACGAGATCCGGATCCTCGGCGCCGATCCGAACAGCGGCTCGTCGCTCGAGACCACCTTGCAGAACCAGCTCGCGCCGCACTACTCGCCGCTCAACGGACTCGAGAACCTCGCGGCCGGCGTGTCGATCGAGACCGTGCGCCCTCCCGCGACGATCTCGGTGCCCGGCTTCGAGGTGAGGACGCACGCCGTCCCGCACGGCAGCATGTGGACCACCGCGTACCGGATCTCCGCCGACGGCAAGACCGTCACGTACCTCTCCGACGTCGAGTACGCGAACCTCGACGAGCCCCCCGCCGAGGTCCTCGCGCTGGCGAAAGACGCCGACCTCCTGATCCATGACGCGATGCACGCAGACCACGACTACGAGCTGCGTCGCGGATGGGGCCACTCGCCCGCGCGTGCGGGAGTGGTCGTCGCGGAGCGCGCCGGCGCGAAGAAGCTGGCATTGTTCCATCACAGCCCCGATGCGACGGACGAGATGATCGACGAGGTCGTGCAGCGCACGTCCGCCCGCACCGCTGTTCCCGTATTCGCTGCAGCTGAAGGAAGCTATCTCGACGTATGACGGAATCCGCTCGTCCCACCCCTGACGAACTTCGCGAGATCGGCGAGTCGTCGACCAACGTCTCCAATGCCTGGGCAGGCGCCGAGAACTACCTGTCGCAAGGACTCGTGCACTGGCTCCGGCGTCACATCTCGTCGGACCAGAAGGCCGCCGTGAAGGCCGCCCTTGCCGCGTGCCGACTCGTCGTCGAGAAGTATCCGACCGACGGCGCGGAGGCGCAGGCGCCGAAGCAATATGTCGACGACATGCTCGCGAAGACGCAGCGCTGGGTCGACAACCCGTCGAACAACAACAAGGAGACGGTGCGCTCCTCGCTCGATACGACGCGCTCGCTGCACGCCTGGCAGGGCCACGAGGAGCACGCGCACTTCTGGATCCTCGAGGCCGTCGATCACGCCTCGATCGCGGTGTGGGCCGGCGAGCGCAGCTCGTACATCGTGCCGCTCGACTACGGCACCTGCGCCGCGCGCTCGATCGCGTGCGTGCTGCACGCGCTGTTGCTCTCGGGCACGCCCGAGCAGCAGGCCATCGACATGCTGACCGGCGTCGTCACGACCGCGACGTGACCGCCTAGCGCGGGAACAGCGCGCGCTCGATGAAATCCGTCAGCGCCTTCTTCGCGCGGTCCGAACCGACGGGCGCGGGCCCGACGTGCTCGGCGAGACCGTACGCGCACTGCATCGCGCTGCCGTAGAGCACCCACGCGGTCGCCTCGGGATCCGGCACGACATCGCGCGGCACGATCGTGGCGATCAGCTCGGTGAGCTTTCGGACGGAGACCGTCTCGAACGCGCGGCGCAGCTCGGCGACCTCCGGATCGCGGAGCGACATCTCCGAGAAGCTGCGCGACAGGTGCGGGCGAACCAGCACGTGATCGAACAGGAGCGAGATCGTGTGCTCGATCGTCTCGCGACGCGCGAGGCCGACGAACCGCGCGGGAGTCAGCCCCTCGATTGTCTCGGCATATGCTGACACCATCGAGCGCCGCGCGATCTCGATGTAGACCTCGTGCTTGTCCTCGAAGTAGCGATAGAACGTGCCGACCGAGACGCCAGCCTTCTGCGCGATCTCCGGCGTACCGACACTGTCGTACCCGTGCTTCGAGAAGAGGTCGGAGGCGGCCTCGATCAGCCCGAGGTAGGAGCGGCGCGACCGTTCCTGCCGGAAGTCCGGCTCCTTGGTCGCGCGAAGGATGGCCTCGGGGGGGCGGGATGCTCCCGAACGGGGCTTGGGGCGCGAGGTGGCCATGTCCTCACAATGCACTTGACGAAGGCGCGAACACCAGTACAAACTGACATCGGTTTCAGTTTTTGGATTCGAACCGCTGGGAGGTCACCATGGTCGCTACTGCCCCTGCACTCGCTGGACCCTCGATCGAGACGCTCGAAGCGTTGCTCGACGTGACGTACACGTGGGGTTACACGGAGACGCGCGAGAAGCTGCGCGATCTCTACGACAAGGCCGTCCGAGCACAATGGATCTCGGATGACGTCCTTCCGTGGAAGACCGACGTCGACCTCGAGCGCCCGATGGGCCCCGAGCAGCTGATGCCGCTGTTCGGCTCGGACATCTACAACAAGATGAACGAGAAGGAGAAGCGGAACCTCAACATCGATACCTTCTCGTGGACGCTCTCGCAGTTCCTCCATGGCGAGCAGGGCGCGCTGCTCGCGACCGCGCAGCTCGTCGATTCGGTCCAGGATCTCGACAGCAAGCTCTACGCGGCGAGCCAGGTCGTCGACGAGGCCCGCCACGTCGATGTCTACAACCGGTACGTCCACACGAAGATCGGCTTCAGCTATCCGTGCAATCCGCACCTGAAGACGCTGCTCGACATGATCCTCAAGGACAGTCGCTGGGACATGAAGTTTCTCGGCATGCAGATCATGGTCGAGGGCCTCGCACTCGCCGCGTTCGGAATGATCCGCGCGAATACGCAGGAGCCCCTGCTGAGGGAGCTCACGGCATATGTGATGGGCGACGAAGCGCGCCACGTCGCCTTCGGCGTGCTCTCGCTGCGCGACTATTACCGGGAGCAGCCGGAGAGCGTGAAGCGCGAGCGCGAGGACTTCGTGTACGAGGCCGCGCGCCTGATGCGGGACCGGTTCCTGTTCCAGGAAGTCTGGGAGAAGAACGGGCTGCCCGCGAAGCAGTGCATGGACATCGCGCTGAACAACCACGGCCAGGTGCTGTTCCGGCAGATGCTGTTCGCGAAGATCGTCCCGGCGATCAAGAAGATGGATCTGCTCTCGGATCGCCAGCGCGAGCGGTTCAAGGAGCTCGGCATCCTCCAGTTCGAGAACTGGGAGGATCCGGTCGCCGCGATGTCGCAGTCCCCGACGGGCGCGACCTCCGCTCGCCTGTAGCGCTCCAGCGCGCTAGTGTGCCGGCATGCGCGCATCGTTCGTCGTCGCCGCGGCCCTGGCCCTCCTCGCCTGCGAGAAGAAGGACGCTGACAAGGCCGCGGAGAAGCCCGCGGTCTCGACGCCCGCACCCGCGGTGAAGACGGCGGCGCCCGCGGGGCCGCGCACGGTGCCGATCGAGGCGAACGACAAGGGCTACGTGCCCGACAAGATCACGGGCAAGGCGAACGAGAAGCTGAAGCTCGTCTTCACGCGGACGATCGACGCCGAGTGCCTCGCCGAGCTGAAGACGCCCGACGGCAAGCTGCACAAGCTCGAGATGAACAAGCCACTCGAGGTCGAGGTCACCGTGCCCGCGACGGGCAAGCTCGCGTTCGCCTGCGGCATGGACATGTTCCAGGGCCACATCGTCGCGGACGTGAACTAGCTACTCCTGCCAGCGGCGATCGGCGGCGCGCGCGGCCCGGCAGCGCGTGACGCGGCTCGCGCCGTACTGCGATGCGACGAGGAACACGATGCCGATCGCGATCGTCGGAAGCGTGATCCCGTAGGTCATGATCCCGGTCGTGCCGTCGCCCTCGATGCGGCGGTCGTAGTACGCGATGCCGGCCCCGGCCGCGACCAGCACGCTGCCGGTCACGAGATCCGCGATCGGTGAGGCGCGGCTCGTCGTGCACTCGAGGTACTTGCCAGGCGTCGTTCGCGGACCTGTGACGGTCGCGAACGAACACGCTGTGAGCAGCGCCACCACCAGCACGAGCACCCGCATGCAGGCCGATCTTACTTCACGCGGAAGCTGATGGCGAAACATGCGGCGGTCTCGATCCCTGCCTGTTTGTACGGGGCGTACTTCCAGGTCTTGATCGCATCGACAAAGTCAGAAGCGGTATGCCGCTGGAGCTTCGTCAGCATGTCGGCGGAGGTCACACGGCCGGCCGCATCGATGCAGAGCTTCGCAGCGATCACGGGCGGGATATCCGCGTTCTTGCTCGCGCCGAGCTGGGGCGTGCTGCCCGACAGCTTCGTGACCGTGTTCGGGGGAACGGTCACGGGACCGGCCTTCGCAACACGTGCAGGGGCAGGCCTGGGCTGCGCGAGGATCGCCGGGGCTGGCGGGGCGACGGGTGGCGGAGCCGGCGGGGTCTCCCGGATCGCGGGGGCTGGCGACGGCGTGGGCGACGGTGCCGGCCTGGGTTGCTCGACAATGGCGGGAGCGAGTGGGGTGGGTGCCACCGTCCTCTCGGCCACGCGGTTGACCTCTGGCTCCGGGGGCCGTGCCTGGGGCGCGGGCTTCTTCGCGACCGGCTGCGTCTCGCGCTCGACGCGCTCGCGCTGGCGCGCCGCATCCATCGACGGCTCGAACTCGTAGTTCGCGCTCGCCTTCGCGTTGAGGTCCTGGTGCCAGACCTCGACGCCGTTCTGCTTGATCGACACGCGATGCGGGCCGACCTTGATCGGCATCTTGATCGGCGTCTTGTTCGGAAGGAGCTCGCCGTCCAGATAGGCATCGAGCCCCGACGGCGTCGAGCGAAGGATGAGCGTCGCCTCCGCGACCGTCGAGGCGGTGCCGAGCGGTTCGAGCACGACACGCAGCGTCTGGGTCTCGGCTGCCGACAGCTCGAGCGACGTGAGCCACGACTTGTAGCCCTTCGCCTCGATCTGGATCTGATGAACACCCGCCGGCAGCTCGGTCGCCCACGGCGAACCGCTGTGCACGAGCTTGCCCTCGATCGTGATGTTGGCGGTCGGTGGCTCGGTGTTGAACTTCACGGTGCCGACGGTGCGCGGCGCCACGCGCGGCTGCGGCTCCTCGCTGACCGCCGCGACGGTGTCCTGGCCGCGCGTGACATACAGCGTGACCGCGGTCGCGCACGCACCCGCGGCGACGATGCCCGCGACGATCACCCACGCCTTTTTTGGCGCCTTGCGCTCACGCTCGAGCAGAGCGCTGCCGATCGCCGGCGCCGTCGTCTTTGGCTTGAGCCGCTGCGAGGTGATGCCCGGCTTGGATCGACCGACGTTCGCCGCGGGCGCTGCGATCGGGACCGGCGCGAGGTCGGGCGGGATCGAGACGGGCGCAGCGCGGGCGGGCGACGACACGCTGGGGGCAGAGGTCGTCCGCACACTCCTCGCCGGCGCTCCGACGGGGGGAATCTGAATTGCTTGCTGGTGCGGCCGCGTCTCGGGCCGGAGCGATGGCGACTTGAACCGTACCGTTGGTGGATTGGGCGACTCCGCCGCGGCGGGCAGGTCCGGGTCCGTCTGCTCGCCGCCCTGCACGAGCTCGCCGAGCGGATGGCCGTCGGCGTCGGTCTTGACGGTTTCATTCTGGCCGCTGATGCGGCTCGAGGTCGGCGCCGGGGTGTGACCGGGCTCCGTGATGCTGCGCTTGCGCGGTCGCGTCGAGTCGCCGGGCAGCGTGGCCTCGTCGACGGCCTGCGCGGGCAGCTCGTTGGAGCGCGACCTCGTGCCGTGCGAGGGCGCAGGCGTCGGGATGTCATCACCCAGGTCGAGATCGACGTCGTCGGCCGCAGCGAGCTGCTGGGAGGGCGCCTTGTGCTTCTCCGAGACGTCGGGGACGTCGTCGAGCACGACCGGTCCGACCTGACTCTCCTGCTCGGCGCCGCTGCCCCACGCGATCTCGACCGCGTCTTCTTCCTCGAGGATCTCCGCGCGCGTCGGCGGGCGTGGCGTCGTGTGCCGCACCGGGCTCTTCACGTCGAGGACCGCGCTGTGCTGCGCGCTGTCGAGCGTGTGCTGCCCGGAGACGCCCCCCGTCGGCACCTCGAGCGAGAACGCCCACTCGACCCAGGCCGCGATATCGCGGTAGCCGGTCTGCAGCTTGTACTGCCTGCGCATCGCGAGCAGCTCGTCACGCACCTCGGTGGCACTCGAGAACCGCTGGTCCCGTTCGCGCGCGAGCGCCTTCAGCACGATCGCGTCGAGCTCGGGCGGGCACGTCTGATTGAACGTCGACGGCGGCATGATGTCGCCGCGCTGAACCTTGAGCAGTGTCTGGTACTCGTTCTTGCTCGCGAACAGCGGCCGCGCGGTCAGCAGCTCGTGCGCGATCACTCCGACGGCGAACAGGTCGCTGCGCGCGTCGAGCTCCTTGCCGCCGGAGACCGCCTCCGGCGCCATGTACGCGAGCTTTCCCTTCACCCGGCCGGTCTGCGTGCGCAGCTGCGAGGACTGGGCCTTCGCGATGCCGAAGTCGATGATCTTGACGTGACCGGCAGTCGTCACGAGCACGTTCGAGGGCGACACGTCGCGATGGACGAGCTGGAGCGGCTGCCCCTCCTCGTCGCTCTTGTTGTGCGCGTAGTCGAGTGCGTCGCACAGCTGGAGCAGGAGACCGACGGTGATGTTGACCGGCGGCGGCCCGGTGACCTTGCGCGCGTGACGGAGGATCTGACGGATATCTTTACCGTCGATGTACTCCATCGAGATGAAGTACTCGGTGCCGACCCGCCCGAGCTCGAAGATCTGGACGATGTTGACGTGGTTCAGGAGCGAGGCGAGCTTGGCCTCGCGCACGAACGACTTGATGAAGCTCGCGTCCTCCGCGAGGTGGGGCAGGAGGCGCTTCAGCGCGACCATGCGCTCGAAGCCCTCGATGCCGCGCTCGAGCGCGCGATGTACGGTTGCCATACCGCCAACGCCGAGCCGCTCGTACACGAGGTACGGGCCGAACTGTTCCTCAGCCGTTTCGACCTCGGCGACCATGGACCGACGAGCGCGGAGGATCGCACGCCGGCCACCTCCCCGGCACGGAGAAACTGCGTAAACGGTGCGTGCGGTTCACCCTTGTGAAGCCTCGTCGGGCGTCTTCACGTCCAGCGTGAGGGCGTGGATCGGACCCTTCATCTCCTCCGCGAGTGCCGCCATCACCAGCCGATGACGCTGGATCAAGGACTTGCCTGCGAATGACGCACTGACGATCGACGCTTGCCAGTGGTCTGACGTTCCCGTCAAGTCCTTCATCTCGACCACCGCGTCCGGGATCACCGCCCGGATCTTGGCGACGATATCTTCCGCCTTCACGCGAGAACCCCGAGCTCGCCCGCGACCTGCTTGAACGCGGTGACCGCGCGGTCGATGTCCTCGAACGAGTGCGCCGCGGAGAGCTGCACCCGGATCCGCGCCTGGCCGCGCGGCACCACCGGGAACGCGAAGCCGATGACGTAAATGCCGTGGGCGAGCATACGCTGCGCCATATCGACCGCGAGCTTCGCATCGCCGAGCATCACCGGCGCGATCGGATGCGTGCCCGGGCGGATCGACAGTCCCGCCGACGTCATGCCCGCGCGGAACCGCTGCGTGTTCGCCTCGAGCTTGTCGCGCAGCGCGGTCGACTCGGAGATCAAGGCGATCGCCTCGAGCGAGCCCGCGACGATCGGCGGCGCGAGCGTGTTCGAGAACAGATACGGCCGGGAGCGATTGCGCAGGAGATCGACGATCTCCTTCTTGCCCGACGTGAACCCGCCCGATGCGCCACCGAGCGCCTTGCCGAGCGTGGAGGTGTAGATGTCGACGCGGTCCATGCAACCGCGTAGCTCCGGGGATCCGCGTCCGGTCTTGCCGACAAAGCCAGTCGCGTGGCTATCGTCGACCATCACGAGCGCGCCGTACTTCTCCGCGAGATCACAGATCGCGTCGACGCGCGCGATGTCACCGTCCATCGAGAACACCCCGTCGGTCGCGATCATGCGTAGCCGCTTGTCCTGCGTGGCCTTGAGCTTCGCCTCGAGGTCGTTCAGATCGTCGTGCTCGTAGCGGTGGCGCTCCGCTTTGCACAGGCGGATGCCATCGATGATCGACGCGTGGTTGAGCGCGTCGGAGATGATCGCGTCGTCCTCGCCGAGCAGCGTCTCGAACAGGCCGCCGTTCGCGTCGAAGCACGAGCCGTAGAGGATGGTGTCCTCCGTGCCGAGGAACGTCGACACGCTCGCCTCGAGCTCCTTGTGGCGGTCCTGCGTGCCGCAGATGAACCGCACGCTGGAGAGGCCGTAGCCACGATCCTCGAGCGCGGCGCGCGCCGCTGCGATCACCCGCGGGTGACTCGATAGGCCCAGGTAGTTGTTCGCGCAGAAGTTGACGACCTCTGCACCGTTCGTCTGGATATGCGCCGCCTGCGGCGACGTGATCGTGCGCTCGTGCTTCCACAGGCCGGCGCTCTCGATCTCGGCAAGGGTCGACGCGAATACGGACTTCGCTTGCGTGTACATGGAGGGCGCAGAGTATGCCCTAGCCGAGCAAGAACGTGGCGGCGGCTCCAGACCCGGCGAGCAGTGCCGCGAACACGAGGTACCACGCCGAGCTTCCGCGGCGAGCCTGGGCCGGTGGTGCGATCAGGCGTGCCTTCGGCGGAGCGACCGCGACGGGCGGGAGGGTCGGATTCGGCGTCGACGCCGGGAACATCTTCGGCCTCCTCGGCGGCTCCGGCTTCTTCGGAAGCGTTGCCATCGCGCTCTGCTCGAGCTCGCCGATCACGCGGAGGATGCTGTGCTCGGGGCGCTGCTGCTTCGTGAACGCCCACTCGACCCAGTCCTTGATGTCGGCGCGCCCGGCGCGCGGCAATGTGGCGGCGACATTCGCGAGCGCGACGCGCATCGCACTCGCGCTCTGCCAGCGCTTCGCCGGATCGCGCTGGACTGCCGTCAGGATGATGTCGTCGAGGTCGCGGGTGACCTGCGAGTCGTAGCGCGACGGTGGCTGGATCGGCTTCGCGCGCACGTTCGTGATCGTTTCGAGCGGCGTGTCCGCGATCATCAGCCGCTGCCCGGTGATGAGCTCGTACGCGACGACGCCGAGCGAGAACAGATCGCAGCGCCGGTCGAGCAGGCCGTACGTGTACTCGGGGGCGACGTACGCGAGCTTGCCCTTGATCATCCCGACCTGCGTCTGCCGGCTCGTGCGCGTCTTCGCCACGCCGAAGTCGATCAGCTTGACCATGCCGGCCTTCGACACGATCACGTTCGCGGGCGCGATGTCGCGGTGAATGATGCCCTTGCCGTGCGCGTACGTGAGCGCGTCGCACAGCTGGATCAGGATCTGGACGACGACGTTCACCGGGACCGCGCCGGCCGCGTTCCGCGACTGCGTCATGATCTGCTGGAGCGTCGCGCCGGGCACGTACTCCATCGCGATGTACAGCGTGTCCCCGACCTGACCGAGCTCGTACGTGCGTGCGATGTTGTCGTGGCGCAGCTGCTTCGCGAGCTCGCCTTCCTGGATGAACGACGCGACGAAGTCCTCGTCACACGCGAGGTCCTCCCACATGCGCTTCAGCGCGACCGTGCGCTGCACGCCCTGCGCGCCCGCATGCTCCGCGCGATGCACGCGCGCCATGCCGCCCTCGCCAAGCTGCTCGTAGACCAGGAACGGTCCGAACAGATTCGAGTTGCTACGCGCGCGCTTCTTCAGCGGTGGAGTGAGATCGATGAGGTCGCTCATCCCGAGTCGAGCCGTCTGATCGTTCCGCACAAGTCCACGCTCGCAGCTCGCTGCTCGTCGAGCAATGTCCATTGTTTGCGCACCTTAGCGCTGTGCGGCGCGCGCACAGCCGTCGCAAATTTTGTATGAGGCCCGACGTTCGATGCACTCAATGGGTCGAAAGGATCGCCCCGAGCTCGAGCATTCGTCGCACACGCGGGATCAAGTCGTCGGTCATCCCGTCGAGGTCGTACACGGGCTTCCAGCCCCAGTCGCGCTGCGCGGCGGAGTCGTCGAGCGACTTCGGCCAGGAGTCGAGGATCGCCTGGCGCCGCGGATCGGGGCTGAACGTGAACTTCGCCTCGGGGATCGCGCGCTGCACGCTCTGCCCGATCTCGTCTGCGCGCGGCGAGAACGCGGCGATGTTGTAGATCGAGCGCGACAGCTTCTCGCGATCCGCCATCGCTACCTCGATCAGCGCCCGCACGCCGTCGGGCATGTACATCAGCGGGATCCGCGTGTCGGCGCGCGCGAACGCGTCGTACCCGCCCTTGCGGACCGCATCGACGTACATGAACAGTGCGTAGTCGGACGAGCCGCCGCCGGGCATCGCCGCGGAGATGAGGCCGGGGAACCGCACGCCACGGCAATCGACGCCGTGCTTCTTCGTGTAGTACGCGCACAGCAGCTCGCCGGCGACCTTCGTGACGCCGTACATCGTGGTGGGGTGCAGCGCGACATCATCGGGTGTGGGATCGGGGAGCGGCCCCGATGGCGGCGGCCCGAACACCGCGATGCTCGACGTGAAGATCATCCGCTTCACGCCGGTCAGGCGCGCCGCCTCGAGCACGTTCCACGTGCCGGTCTGGTTCACGTCGTACGCGAGCGTCGGGTTCTTCTCGCCGCTCGCGCTGAGGATCGCCGCGAGGTGGAACACCATCTCGGGCTGGATCTTCTCGAACATCGCCTTCGTCGCCGCCGGGTCCGTGACGTCGAGGCGCTGCCACGACTTGGATTGCGCGTGGGCGTGGCTCGGTGGACGCGGTGCGAGATCGGTGGAGACGACCTCGTGGCCGCTGGCGGTGAGCGTGCCGATCAGGTCGTGGCCGATCTGGCCACCGGCACCCGTGAGCAGGATCTTCATGCTGCCGCGCAGACTAGCAAACCCCGGCTTTGCCGGGGTGCGCAGCAAACGCGAAGGCGTTTGCGCAGGTAGATGCTCAGCGCGAGGCGTCGTTCGCGAAGACCGTGCAGCCGTTCGTGTACGTCATCGTGTTGCCGACCATCATTGGATTTTCCGGCGGACCCTCTTCGAGCACGCCGCCGCCGAAGTTGTACTGGGAGTCGGAGAACGCGAGGAACACGCACATCTCCTGATCGCCGACGCCCCATCCCACGACCTTCGTCGTCGGATTGAAGAACTCGCAGCTCATCCGCAGCTTCGTGTAGCCGACCATCGAGAACAGCGGATCGATCGGACCGCCGAGCACGTCGCCAACGTTGTCCTCCGTCGAGTACACGGTCGCCGCCTCGCCGGTCGGCTTGACGGCCTCGACGGTTAGCCTCGTGCCGAGCTCGTGGTAGTGCGCGAGCGCGTAGTAGATCTTGAAGTCGGGCGCGCGGCCGAACACGGCCTGGTGGCGCGAGCCGATGTCGCACTCGACGGTGAACTTCGACTGCATGTTCGGCGGCAGGGCGAGCGCCTTGTCCTGGAACGAGATGCCCGCGAGAGTCGTGGTGACGGAGCTCTCGAGGATCGGCTTGATCGCGATCTTCGGCGTGACCGTCATCGCCTCGTCGGTGGGGTTCAGCAGGTGGATCTGGGTGACGATCTTCGCGTTGCGCGGGATCTTGATGACCACGCCCTCGGGGAACGCTTGCACCTCGTGCGGCGCCTGCGTGGACTGCGCGAACAGTACGCCGCCGAAGATCGCGGCGGCCGGCTCGTTGAAGTTGCGATCGTCGCAGACGAACGTGCCGTCCTCGCCGGCGAACGTGCTCTCCGGCACCCAGAACCAGTTCGAGTGGTGAAAGCCGGGGCCCGTCGTCAGCTCGACGGAGTTCACGTAGAGGAACTCATCGTTGTGCAGCGAAATCTGCACGCAGTTCTTCGTGACCTCCTCGCCGGGCGCGAGCTCGTACGGCCCGAACTCGAAGGTCTGCAGCGCGGTCGGGTCCGTGGTCCCCGAGTCACCCGCGCACGCACCGAGAACAAGGAGGAGGAGCGACGCGACCCCGTTTCGCATGGGCGGAGTCATATCAGTGGCCGAGTGGTCGAGCCAATCCTGAATGTTGTCACATGCTGGTGACAGGACTAGGGAATCGGGAGCGCGATGTCCCGCGCGGCGAACCGGGGGCGGTAGTCCTTCTCGAACGTCCGGGCCAGGATCTCCGCGTAATCACGGGGAGCAGCAAGGCCCCACGCGCGGTCGGCGGGTGCGATCTGGCCACCGTCAGAGGCGACGACCTCGTTCTCCTTGCCGTAGGTCGCCTCGAGCTCGGCGAACATCTGGGGCAGGGCGGTGGCGACGATCGCGGGGACCTCGTCGGCGAGCGGTGTCGACAGGAGCCAGTCGAGCAGGTCCCATCCGAAATCGCGGTGGCGCACCTCGTCGCGCAGGATGCGATCGAGTGCCTCGCGGGCGATCGGCTCGGTGCAGTCCGCTCGCAGGTGACTGAACAGCGGCACCGCGACGGTCTCGCCGAGGCAGAACACGCGCACGGCGACCCGCAGGATGTCGAGCTCGAGCTGCTCGGAGCGGCGCGAAAGGCCGAGCTGATCGCGATCGATCGAGGGAGGCTGCGTCCCACCCGCGGCGACGTAGACCTCGTGGCTCATTCGCGAGTGCACGAGCTCGTCGGCAACGATCGCGAGCCCCGCTTCGATCAGATCAGGCGGTGCGCCGGCCTGGATCAACCACAGCACGAGGTGCTGCGTGACCGCCGCGGACGTGTACTCCGCCGCGATGCGCGCGCGCCACTCCTCGCGAACGGCGTGCGACGCGGTCACTTGGGGCAGGCGACCTGCTGCGGAGGCGGCGGGTTGCACATCACGTTCGGCGGGCAGCGCATCGGCTCGGTCTCGATCTGGCAGGTCTCCGAGCCGTTCCAGCGCACGACCTTCATGGGCGCGTTGTGCGCGACCTGCGGCGTGCATGCGTAGTCCGTCGGCGGGGCCGGCCTGCAGGCCGCGTTCGCGGGGCAGTTGATGGCGGCGTACGCCCTGCACGTCTCGCCCTCCTTCGTCACCGTCCAGTGCATCTCGTGCGTCGGCTTGGGCTCGACCTGGGCACCCGGGTGCGGAGGGTTCGCCACCACACCCATATCTTGTGGCTGCGTCGACGTGACCGGTTGCGGCTGCGGCCGGGGCCCGCGCTGTGGCGGCGGTCCGCTCTGCACCATGCAGCCGGCGATGGTGACGACGAACGGGGCGGCGAAGCTTCGACGGAGGGTACGCGCGCTCATGGCGGGGACACTATCACGTCACCGATCGAGCCAGCGGCGCATCAGTCGGGCCTCGCTGGTGACGAGCTTGTCGGGCTCGTACTGCTGGATCGCCTCGAACGTCTCCGCCGTCGCCGAGAACATCCAGAACACGATCTCGACGTCCATCGACAGCAGCGCTTCCCATTGCGCGTCGTGGATCCACTGGTCGTGAATCTCGAACGCCGAGAGCGGCACGCCTTCGTAGGTGGACAGCTCCTGGCTCTGCGGATCGAGCGGCGCGGGCACGCCGAGGATCCCGGCATACTGGTGCGGGATGGGCCGCGAGAACGGCGCGGTGGCCATGATCTCGCGCAGGAGAGCCCCCTCGAACGAGGAGAACACGACGACGACGTCGCGATTATTCGCGACCGCGCCGTCGGCGATCACCGCGTACATCTCCCACGCGCACATCGCGTGCTGCGTGCGCTGCTCCGGGGTGTGGCGCGCGGTGTGCGAGACGGCGACGTGCGTCTTCAGCTCGAGCGAGATCTCGAACGGCCCGCCCGAGTAGGTGATGTCGCCGGGCTCTGCGAAGTGCGCCGCGAGCTCCATCGCAGGCTCGAGCGCGGGCGTCGCGCGCGCGGCATCGAGATCGTGCGCGTAGAGACACGTCGAATCCTCGGCGCGCCAGAACGAGTCGAGCTCGATGCCGTCGAACGCGGGACGGCCCTTGTACTCGAGCGCGAGAGATGCCCGCAGCGCCTCGATCGTATCGTCGGCCTGCGCGTCGGTGGGCTCGACGCAGTTCCCGTTGTGACAGATCACCGCGGGTTGCGGGATGTCGCACGCGACGAGGAGCGCGAGGCTACAGAGGCCGCGCATATTCCACCGTCAGGAACATCCCGAAGTTCAGCAGGTCGATGAAGTCGCGTCCGGTCGCGAACGAGATCCACTGCGTGGGCAGATCGCCGCCGTGCTTCACGACGAGCGTCGCCAGCTCGAAGTGCCAGTGGATGCGGAGGCAGTTGATGCTCGGCAGCGTGGCGCCGACGCCGAGCACGAGCTTCTGCTGCAGCTGCGTGCCGCCGGCGATGCCGATCGTCGACGTGCGCCAGCCCGCGAGCGGGCCCCAGCCACCGTCGGCGACGCCATAGGTCGCGAACAGATCGATGTCGTGCTGCCCGTCGGTCCAGAACATCGGATCGAGGACGAGCATCGTGTCGAGCTTGTCGATCGTCAGGCCGCCGCCTGCGCGGATCGGGTGCGCGCCGAGGTCCGCGCGGAGATCGAGCCCCGCGTGCCAGGATTTGTCCGCGGCGGCCCCGCGCGCCAGCACCAGCAACACGATCACCACCCGGATCATGGCTGCCTGCGTAACACGGAACGCGCGTGCTACGCTGGGCACCGTGAGCCGGGACGCGACGACCAAGCTGAGCGCGCTCATCGAGCGAGTGGAGGCGGATCCGACGGCCGCGAGCGGTGCCCGCGCGGAGGGCGATGCGCTCGCGCTCGAGCTCGAGGGTGAGCTCGCGCTGCGGTGGCGGATCGCTGTCGTGCGCGCGCTGATCGCCGCGCCGCCCGATGGCGATGCCGTCCGAGAGCTCTACGGCGAGCTGGTCGATCGCTATCGCGACGATCCGGTGCAGCTTGCCCAGCTGAAGGCGATCGGCGACGACATCCGGACCCGCGAGGCCAGCGGGGAGCTCCCGAGCGCGATGGTTGCTCGCAGCGACCGTCGCAAGAAGCGATAGCGCCGTAGGAAACCTCCACACCTCCGCCCACGGGATCGGGAGGTTACGCGCGGCACGCGGCATGCTTTACGATGCTGCTCGATGCGCCTCGCCCCCCTGGTCGTGCTGGTCGCCGTGGTTGGTTGCGGAGATGACTCGAATCAGGCACCCGAGGATGCGGGCGTCGACGTCGGGCAGCCGGATGCGTTTGTCGACCTGACGGGGCCGTACTTCGCGCCCGATCACATCGTCGAGGTGTCGATCACGATGGCGCCGAGCGACTGGAACGCGCTGCGGATGCAGACGCGCACGTTCGGCTCGATCATCGAGGGCGACTGCCTCGCGCAGCCGATTCCGAGCCCGTTCACCGAGTTCTCCGCATCGATCACGATCGACGGCACGACGTTCCCGCAGGTGTCGATCCGCAAGAAGGGGTTCTTCGGCTCGCTCGACATGAACAAGCCGTCGCTCAAGGTCGACCTCGACGACCTGGTCGCCGACACCACCTACCTCGGCCTCGAGAAGCTGACGTTCAACAACGCGCGGCAGGACTCGTCGCTGGTCCGACAGTGCCTCGCGTACAAGATCTTCACCGACGCCGGCATCGTGGCGCCGCGCTGCAACTTCGCGCACGTCCGCGTCAACGGCGCGGACCTCGGCATCTACGTCAACGTCGAGTCGATCGATCGTCACTTCGCCCGCCGCCGCTACGTGCAGGGCGAGGGCGGGCTGTTCGAGGGAACGCTCTCCGACTTTCGTACGAGCTGGATGAACACGTTCGACATCAAGGGCAAGGGCGACCGCAGCGACTTGTTGCCCCTGGTCACCGTGCTCGAGACCGCGAGCGACGCGAACCTCGTCACCGCGCTGGCGCCGCACCTCGACGTCGACAAGTTCATCACCTACTGGGCGATGGAGATGGTCACGAACCACTGGGATGGGTACGCGAACGATCGCAACAACTTCTTCGTCTACAAGGATCCGAGCACCGGCAAGCTCGACTTCATCCCCTGGGGCGTCGATGCGACGTTCCAGCCGAACGCGACGTTCGGCGGCATCGGCAACACGACGGGTCCGATCGCGATCGCGGCGGCGGGACTGCTCACGAACCGGCTGTGGAACAACCCGCCGACGAAGCAGATGATCCTCGACCGCCAGCGCGTGATGCTCGCGAACGTCTTCAACGAGACCAAGCTGCTCGCCGAGGTCGCGCGCATGGAGACGTTGATCGGGCCGATCGCGGACTCGGTGTCGGGCACCGGGTGGCGCAACGGCGTCACCAGCGTGCGCAACTTCATCAACCAGCGGCGCGCGCGGCTTTCCGCGGCGCTCGACGCGGGCCCGGTGTGGAACCAGCCGCTCGCGGACTATCCGTGCCTCGACGTCGTCGCGAAGGTCACCGGCACGTTCACCGCGACGTACGGCACGCTCGGTGCGACGAATCCGTTCGGGCAGGGCTCCGGGACGTTCTCGATCATGATCGGCGGATCGACGACAACGCTGACGCCGGTCGGCGCGACCGCCGGCACGGATGCAGCGTCGGGCACCTCGCTGATCCAGATCTTCGGGCAGCGCGGCTCCGACGGCCACGTGTTCGCGGTGTCGATCTCGGTGCCGAGGAACATCTTCTTCCCGCGCGGCGTCGACATCGGGTTCTTCGACTCGATGGGTGCGGTCTACGAGTACAACCCGACGACCGACACCACGCAGCAGGTCGGCATCATGCTCGGCACGATGTCGCTGACGCAGGCGTCATCACAGGCGAACGCGCCGGTCGCGGGCAGCTTCAGCTCGAACGTCGACGTGCAGGGCACGCCCTAGCCTGCAGGCCGGGCGCTCGCACTAGCCTAGAGTTTCGAGATCCGCTGGCTGATCTCGACCACGAGCGCGGAGAACAGCGTCTCGAGCGCCTCGGCCCGGCGGCGCGCGGCGCGCTTGAAGATCGCGCGCGTGCCGAGGAACACGCCACCGAGCCACGTGGCGACCGCGGCCGGGATCAGCGGCGGCATGCTGAGGAACGCGATGATCGGGACCATGATCGCGCCGCCGCCGAGCCCACCGCCGAGGCCGCCGTAGAGCCCGCCGGCGAGCTGGCCGAGCGAGTCGGTGACGAGCAACGACGTCTTGCCGTCGCGCACCGAGACCGTGACCACCGTGAACGGGCCGGTGGCGCGCGGGTTCGTGCCGGCGGACCACGTCATCGATGACTTCAGCAGCTCGGCGCGCCCGGATTCACGGGTGACGCCGCGGATCAGGTCGATCAGCGTCTCGAGCTCGTCCTTCGGGTACTCGCCCTCGAACATGTGCGCCAGCTCGAGCCGGAGCGGCGCGCCGTACCAGGGAGCCTTGCGCTTGCGGCTGCCCGTCGTGGCGACCATTGACTGGCCATGCGCGATCGCGAGGGCTTGCGAGCGTCGGTTCTCCAGCTCGTCGATCTTCTTCCTGGCGACGGCGAGCTCCGCCTCGAGCGCTTCGATCCGCGCCCGATCCGCATCGCGGTCGTCGCGATAGCTCACCTGCACATCCTACAGTCCGACCCCACCCCGTGCTATCTACCGGCCGAGCCGCGTCATGAGCCTGGTAGTCCTCGATGAAGTGACGCTGTTCTTCGCCGATCGAATGATCTTCGATTCGGTGTCGATCCGACTCGGCCACGGGGACCGCGTCGGTCTGATTGGCCCGAACGGCTCCGGCAAGACGACGCTCCTCAAGGTCATCGCCGGGGACCAGGAGGTCGACGACGGAAAGGTCACCCGCGCGAACGGCGCGCGGATCGGCTGGCTGCCGCAGGATCTCTCGATCGCGGGCGGCCGCTCGCTGCTCGACATGATCCTGTCGAGCGTGCCCGGTCGCAAGGAGCTCGACGAGCGGCTCGCGCGCGCCGAGGCGGATCTCGAGGCGGCGAGCAACAACGGCTCCACGGACGACGAGACGCTGCTCGAGCTCGCGGCGGAGATCGGCGAGCTGCACGAGCACATCGATCACTTCGAGCGCTTCTTCGGCGAGCACGAGGCACTCGCGATCCTCGCCGGTCTCGGGTTCAACCCCGGAGATGAGAAGCGCGACATCGGCGAGCTCTCCGGCGGATGGAAGATGCGTGGCGTGCTCGCCGGCCTGCTGTTCCAGCGCCCCGATGTGCTGCTGCTCGACGAGCCGACCAACCACCTCGACATGCCGTCGGTCGCGTGGTTCGCCGACTTCCTCAAGAAGTGGCGCGGCTGCTTCGTCCTCATCAGCCACGACCGCGAGTTCCTCAACGAGCAGATCACGCGCGTCGCGAGCCTCGAGCTCGAGGGACTGCGCAGCTATCCCGGTAACTACGACAAGTATCTGGAGCAGCGCGCCGAGGAGGAGACGATCCTCGCCGGCAAGGCAAAGAACCTGGCGCGCGAGCGCGAGCGGCTGCAGAAGTTCGTCGACCGGTTCCGCGCGCAGGCGAACAAGGCGGCGGCGGTGCAGTCGCGCGTGAAGATGCTCGACAAGATGGAGTCCGTCGAGACGTACGCGAAGCGACAGACGCTGCGGTTCAGCTTCCCGCCGACGGATCGCACCGTCGCCGAGGTCATCAAGGTCGATCGTCTGAAGAAGGCGTACGGCAGCCACGTGGTGTTTCCTGGCATCGACCTCACGGTGCGGCGCGGCGAGAAGGTCGGCATCATCGGCGTCAACGGCGCCGGCAAGACCACGCTCTTGCGCATGCTCGCGGGCGAGCTGCCGCACGACTCGGGGACCATCAAGATCGGCAACGACGTCAAGCCGGGCTACTACGCGCAGCATCACGCGGACACGCTCGATCTGTCATCGACGATCTACGAGGTGGTGCAGCGCGCCGCGCCCGATACGCCGCCCGCTCGCATCCGGTCGATCTGCGGCGCGTTCATGTTCTCCGGCGACGACATCGACAAGCCGGTCAAGATCCTCTCGGGTGGCGAGAAGGCGCGCGTCGCGCTCGCGCGGCTGCTCGTGAAGCCCGGAAATCTCATGCTGATGGACGAGCCCACGAACCACCTCGACCTCGCATCGTCGGAGAGCCTGACGGCATCGCTGGGCACCTACGACGGCACGCTCGTGTTCGTCAGCCACAATCGCTCGCTCGTGCGCGCGCTCGCGACGAGGATCTGGAACGTCGAGGACGGCAAGGTCGAGACCTACCCGGGGACGCTCGACGAGTACATGTACTCGCAGTCCCAGCGTCGCCAGGGCACCGTGGTCGCGGTCGACGGTAACGCGACGCAGCGGCGCGATCCCCGCGGTGCGGCACCGGCGGCCGCTCCGAAGCCCGTGGTCAAGGAGGACGACAAGGCGCGCAAGCGCCGCGAGGCCGAGGCCCGCCAGAAGCGCGCCGCGAAGCTCGGACCGCTCGAAAAGCAGGTCGCCCAGCTCGAGGAGCGGGTGGGGGTCCTCGAGGCGGAGCAGAAGATGCGCTCGGTCGAGCTCTCGGACCCGACCGTGTACGACGATGCGGCACGCCGCAACAAGCTGCTGTCGGACTACCAGTCGGGCTCGGAGAAGCTCGAGGAGCTGAACGCGAGGTGGGAGAAGGCGATGGCCGACCTCGAGACCGCGCGGGGGCAGCTGGAAGCATCCGGAGACTGACGGGGCTTCCCGGGTCGTAGTATTCTCGAACCGTGGATCTCAGCGGGCAGACCATCGACGGCAAGTACGTCCTCGAGAAGATCGCCGGCGAAGGCGGCATGGCCACCGTCTACAAGGCGATGGTCCGCGGTGCCGCGGGGTTCCAGAGGCGCGTCGCGGTCAAGCACATCCGCCCCGAGTTCCGCGCGCTCAAGAACTACATCGACATGTTCGTCGAGGAGGCGCGCGTCGGTTCCGAGCTCGCGCACCCGAACATCGTCCAGGTTCATGACTTCGTCGGCGAGAACGGCAGCTACTACCTCATCATGGAGTGGGTCGAGGGCATCGACCTCGGCGCGTTCATCCAGGCGTACCGCGAGCAGAAGCAGCTCGTGCCCTGGCCGCTGGTCGCCGGCATCGGCATCGGCACGCTGCGCGGGCTCGGCGCGGCGCACGAGCGCGTCGGTCCCGACGGTCAGCCCGCACCCGTGATCCACCGCGACGTCTCGCCCCACAACGTGATGGTCGGCGTCAACGGCGTCGTCAAGCTCAGCGACTTCGGCCTCGCGCGCGCTCGCGACCGCATCGCCAGCCTCACGGCGCCCGGCACCGTGAAGGGCAAGCTCAGCTACCTCGCGCCCGAGGTCGCGTTCAGCAAGCCGAACACCGTCCAGTCGGATCTGTTCGGCGTCGGCAACCTCCTGTGGGAGGCGTTGACCGGCGAGCGGCTGTTCGACGGCAAGACCGACGTCGAGATCTTCAAGAAGATCCGCGGCTGCGTCGTGCCACCGGTCAGCGCGCGCCGCTCGGATGTTCCGGCCGCGATGCTTGCCGTGCTCGACACTGCGCTCGCGGCGGATCCGGCGAATCGTTACGCGAGCGCCAACGAGTTCGCGCACGCGCTCGGCCAGGTGATGAAGCAGGCCGTCGGCATCAACCCGGCGACCGCGCTCGGCACGGCGGTCGTCGAGGCGCGAAAGCGGCTCGCCGGTGAGAGTGACGATCAGGCGATGGCGGAGCACGCGACGCCGATGGGCGGTCAAGACATCGAGTTCTCGTCGGCAGATCTCTCCGTCGAGCCGTTGCCGCTGACGGCGCGGAAGACCATGCCGCCCGGTGTCACGCAGCCCGCGCTGAAGCCGCAGCCGCCACCGGTTCCGCCCGACAAGAAGAAGCCGTAGCGTCGTGCTCGCGCGGGCGTGGGTCGCGGTGGTGATCTTGTGCGGCTGCACGGTGCCGTACGGTGCGTACCTCGAGGTCGATGGCCGCGCCGCGGGGATCACGTACGACCGCGTCCAGTTCTTCTTCGGAAAGTACGCGGGCGACCAGCTCCCGACGTCGCCGAAGCACATCCCTGCGACGGCCGATGTCGCCGAGCCAGGCACGCTGTTCAAGCGCTTGTTCGCGGAGACCGACCTTCAGGAGCTCGGCGCACTCGACGCGACGTTCACGTACTACCTCCCTCCGCGCGCAACGTCGCAGGGCCTCGGCGAGTACGTCGTCGCGGTAGCGTTCGTAGGTGACAAGCCCGTAGGCATCGCGGAGGTCACCGACTTCAAGATCCCGAGCGCGGAGATCTGGCGCTATCCGATGCCGCTCGTGCCGGTCGATCGCGAGGACTTCGAGCTCTGGGGCAACCAGAAAGCGGACTGCGTCCGCTGGAAGCGAGCACGCGCGCTCGGCCAGGTGATGACGACGCTCGCGGTGGTGCGGCCCGATGATCACGACTGCGACGGGTTCGCGGACAAGGACGACTGCGCCGAGCTCGAGTACTGCGCCGACTCGGCGATGCGCTGCGACGGCCGCGCGGTGTGCTTCCTGGAGGCGACGTGTCAGATCGGCGCGTGCTCGAACGTGCGCGGCACGGCGGCGAGCATTCCGGCGAAGACCTGCGCTCCGACCGCATGCATCGGTGAGGCTGCCTGCAACTCGTGCCGCGGCGAGCCCGACATCGCGATGTGCCTCGACGCGGCGCACTGGGATCACCCGGAGCTGAAGTTCCCGGTCACGAGCGGCGAGCGGTTGTGCGCGACGCCGAGCTACGGAGTGCTGTTCCCGCTGCCGGGCGGCAAGGCGTGCACGGCACCGCGGATCGAGCTGCCGGTCGGCAACCGATTCCCGAATGGATACCGGATCGACGCCACCCCCGATAACGTCGGCTGCAAGCTGACGATCACCGAGCCGCAGGTCGCGACCAAGCTGACAGGTCACCTCCACGCGCTGCTGTCGATCGCCGACGCATCGTCGGGCACCGGGCGTACGACGATCCTGATCGCACTGACTCCGATCGCCGGCGACTGCTCGCTCGGCACCACCTATCACCAGCCCGGCATCGACTACGGCATCTGCCCGTCGACAACTAACCGGTCGGCGACTCCACGGCCTTGATCTGGAACACCATGCGGTCGTCGAGGCGCACCGCGCTGAGCGTCTTGCCCCACACGCAGCCCGTGTCGATCCCGATGTGCCGCGTGCCGATGTCGAGACCCAGCGCGGCCCAGTGACCGAACACGACGGTGTGACTCGCCCACGCCGGATCCGGAAGCTTGAACCACGGCAGCAGCCCCGGCGGCGCTTGCGCAGGCGGGCCATCGTAGTCGGGCTCGACGCGACCGTCGGTGTGGCACATGCGAGCGCGCACGAGGTACGCGAGGATCGCGCGCCAGCGATCGCTGCCGCCGAGCTTGCCGTCCCAGCGCGGCGGCCGTCCGCCGAGCTTCACGAGGAACGCGCGCCACGCCGGGCCGCGCAGCTGCTGCTCGATCTCTGCGGCCCGTGCGCGCGCGTCGGTGACCGACCACTTCGGGTGCAGACCGGCGTGAACGAGCGCGTACTGGGCGTCGTTGTGAAACAGCGGACGATGGCGCAGCCAGTCGATCAGCCGATCCAGATCCGCGGCGGCGAGCACCTCGTCGAGCGTGTCGCGCTTCTTCGCCTCGGCTGCCCCCGCGGCGCGTGCGAGCAGGTGGATGTCGTGGTTGCCGAGCACCGCGGTCACCGAGCTGCCCATGCTCATCGCCCAGCGCAGCACGTCGAGCGATCGCGGCCCGCGGTTCACCAGGTCGCCGACGAGCCACAGCTCGTCGCGGCCCGGCGAGAACGCGAGCAGGGCGAGCAGACGGTCCAGGCTCGCCATGCAGCCCTGGATATCTCCGATGGCGTAGCGGGCCACCCGTGTTGAGTAGCACGCCGCGCGGGTAGGAGATGTCCCACCACTCGTGCGAGTCAGACTTCGATTCGCGCGGTGATGAATCCGACGCGGCAGGCGCCGGCGCGCATCTCCAGCGTGCCGGTGCCGCGCACGAGGTAGCTCGCCCAGCCGTTGTTGGTCGTGCCGCGCGTGCCGGGATAGGCCTGCAAATTCTGCCCGCTGTGCAGCCCGCGGCCCCAGCCGTCGAGGTGGCCGAGCGTCTGGTGCGCCGAACCGGCATCGACGAGCGCGCAGCTGTCGCTCGTCTTCGCGGTCACGTAGACCGGCTCGTTGAAGTCGAGCTTCCGCGCTGAGGACAGGCCATACGTGCCCAGGTACCCGTCGTTGAGCACCTCGACATCGACGCGTGTCATGCCGCCGCCGACCGGGCTGCGATCGATGCGGCCGAGCTTGAGGCGCGGTGACAGCGCGGCGACGTGAAGGAACGCGTGCGACTGCGTGTGGCAGACCATGCCAAGCTCGTGCAGCGGCGGGTTCCAGATGCCGACGCGCGGATCGATGCCGCCGATCTCGACGCGGCCGAGCTGCGGGTGATCGAACGGACGCCACGGCGGGAAGCAGCGCCCGGCGTTCTCGTCGCGATCCCACCATGCGAGCTTCACGAGGTCGGCGCGCGTGACGCGCTCGTAGTACTGCACGAACTTCGGCGGACGATCCATGCCGAGCCGCTTGAACAGATCCCACAGCTCGATCACGTACGCGATCGCTCCGCGCTGGTGATACGCGAAGTCGGTGAGGTCGCCGTGCAGGGGCTTCTCGGGCTCGTAGAGGAACTCCTCGAAGCCGCACACCGTCGGATAACCGGTGTGCATGCTCGTCCACGCCTCGATCTGGCGAAAGATCGCGAGGTCATCGGGATCCATCTTCGAGTCGGGCGCGTGACCGAGCGGACGGATCAACACGCCGCCGAACGTGTGCAGATCGAGCCACGCGAAGATGTTCGGGTGCTTCGTCGCGAACTCCACGACACCGCGCACCTCGGGCTCGCTCGCCGGAAATGGACCGGCGCCGATCTGCTCGTGACCCGGCGCCCACGACCACGGAAAGTTGCGATTGAGATCGATCGGGTTGTCGCTGAGGAACATCGGCGACGGGATGCGCTTGCCGTCGAAGTGCTCGATCGTTCCCTCGGGGTAGAGCTTGTAGAACGGACCGGTATCCTCGAGCGTGCGCTCGACGAGCAGACCGGGGAACTCCGCGGCCTCGACGAGCTCGCCGCCTGGATCCGGGACCCGCATCGCGAGCGCGAGGCCGTCGCCATCGACGTCGCCGATCTTCCACTTCGGCTTGCCGCGATCGACCCGATCGTCGCGCGGCACGGAGCGAACCGAGCGGCCGGTCTGCAGCACCGACTCCGCACCATCGGGCGAGATCCGCGGGCAGATGTAGAACAGCACGTCGCGCAGGCGCTCCGTGATCGTGTCGGGCAGGTCGAGCATGTCGGGCGTGAGGTGGCAGCGCAGGACGTCCTCGGCGATCGCGAGGGCCACGCTCGAGCCCGCGAGCTCGGCGGCGTGCATGTTGCCATCCACCCAGACGGCGGGTCGGATGCGGTCGGGATCCCGCCCGACAGTCAGGAGCCAGATGTCACGCCCCTCGGGAGTGCGCTCCAGCGAGGTCAGGCGGCATAGCTGGGGAAAGTTCTCCGCCCATGCCTTGAGCTGCGCGGTGATCCGCTCGTGGTCGAAGTACGCATGTCGGAAGCCCAGTGACAGATCTGCCAGGGTCGGCGCCATTAGGTGACGGACGTTACACGGAACGGCCGAATACGGGTTGGGGTCGCCGCGTCTCTGGAACACGCCATACTGGAGAGACCGATGCTGACCTTTGACTCGCTTCCACAAGCTCGCGTCGTCCGCGCCGGTGGCCACCTCGTGACCCCGCCGCCCGCACCACCCGCCCCGCGCAGCGCGATGAACGAAAAGATCCGCGAAGCACTCGCGGTGGCGGTGGGCCTGTGGCCGCTGACCGCCGTGATGGTCCTGTCGTTCGCGCTGCTCGCGCTGACCGGTCTCTACAGCTCGCCCTAGTCTTCGAGCGGCATCGCGCGCAGCGTGCGCGGAAGCTCGAGCAGACTCTCGGTCGGCGAGCCGACCAGCATCGCAGGGCTCATGTTCGTCAGGCCCCACGGCTCCACGATGCCCGACGTGACGGCGAACGCGCCTCCGTCGATCCGGCCGACCACACCGAAGCCGGACCGCATCGGAACGCGCGCGGTCTCGATCACGAGGTCGGGCAGGTGGCTGACGTCGATCTCGACGAGGCCCCTCTCGCACGTGAGCACGAGGCGATAGTTGAGGACGCGGCGCTCGGTCAGGAGGATGTTGCCGAGCTCGGAGGTGAAGACCTCCTGCCAGCCTTCGGTCGGCGTGCCGTGCTGCGCGAGCGCGGAGAACTCGAGGTGATAGAGCTTCGTGCTGTCGATCTTGCGCGCGAGGATCCCGGAGCTGGTGACGACGCAGTCGAGGTAGCCGAGCATGTGGAGCTCGGTCACGGCAGAGACGTGATCGATCGTCCACCAGGAGCCGGGCACGTGCGGCGAGCAGCCGAGGAACACGTTCTTCGCGGAGCTACCCTTCAACCACTCGCTGATCGCGCACGCGACCTCGGGTGCGCTTCCGGTGTCACTGAGCCGGCGGTCGCCGTTCCACAGCACGGTGTCGCCGGGCAGGCGATGGATCGCGTCGAAGTTGAAGTACCGTCCCTCGAGCGGCGAGATCAGGCTCATCTTGTCGCCGACGCGGATGTTGACGACCGCATCGAGATCCTCGGGGACCGCGATGTACGTCTCGCCGCGTGGATCGAGCCCGATGAACAGCAGACCGCGCGGCGTCAGACCCTGCTTGCGCAGCTCCTTGAGACCGAGGATGACGGCTGCTGGATCCCGATAGTGATAGACGCGCGTCGGGAACATCGCGGCGACCCTACCACTATCCGGCGGCCGGACGGTCGAGGATCGCGTCGACGATCGCTGACATGACGGTCGCCGCGGGCGCGCGCACACAGCCGCCCGAGCTCTCTGCGATCTCGCCGAACGGATTGTCCTCGATGTTGACGTCGATGATCGTCGCGCCGCTGCGGGCCGCGAGCGTCACGACCTGCCACGGCAGGTTGGTCTGGGCGCTGGTGCCGGCGATCACGAGCAGCGCGGCCTGGGTCGCGAGCTTTCGCACGGTATCGAGATGAAAGCGCGGTTCATCGTAGCTCTCGTCGAACCACAGCACGTGCGGGCGCGCCATGCCGCGGCAGCGCGGACAGACGAGCAGTGCCTTGATCGCAGCTGACACCTCTTCACCTTTCGCGAGCGCGGGCACGCCGTCGGGGATCGGGAATCGATCGAGCGTGCAGTCGCGCGCGCATCGCATGAGCGAGATGTCGCCGTGGATCGGAAACGTCTGCGCGTCCGGGCTGCCCGCGCGGCGGTGCAGCCCATCGACGTTCTGGGTGACGAGCGCGAACCGGTCCGGGAGCCCGCGCGCGAGTCGCACGAGCGCCTCGTGGGCAGCGTTTGGCGCGGCGGCGCGGCAAACACCGAGGCGGTAGAGGTACCAGGCCCACACACTCCACGGCATCCCCTCGAACGCCTCGTGAGTCGCGAGGTCCTGCGGGTGGTACTCGCGCGCACCGACGGTCCAGTAGCCCTCCTTGCCGCGAAACGTGGGGATCCCGCTCTCGGCAGAGACGCCCGCTCCCGTCAGGGCGAGGACCTTGCCGGGGCGGGCGACCGCGGCACGACACGTAGCGAGGATGGGCTCCACGCAGAGGATGCTACAATTTCGGCATGGCCCGCTGGTTGATCCTCGTCCTCGCGGTGGCGTTCGCGCCGGCGTGCTCGAAGGCGAGCCAGGAGAGCGAGACCAAGCAGTGGCCCGACACGCAGCCGCCGAAGAACATGCCGCCGCCGGCGGACCTCAAGATCGGCCTCAAGGTTCACGGCTCCGAGAAGGGCTCGATCACCGCCGACATGCTGAACACCACGAAGCCCGACTTCGTCGACGCAGAGCGCGAGGCGTGGCTGATCCACACGCTCGTTCCCGATGCGGCGGCGCCCGGGACGACTGTCGAGGCCGTGTCGCCGGCAGGCGTGAGCATCAAGTTCGAACGGCCGTCGGCGGCCGGTCTCGAGCCGGTGCTGTTCCTCACGCGCCGCGGAGAGATCATCGTCAGCGCGATCGATCCGAAGGATCCGTTCCCGCGCTACCACGGGCAGGGAGGGCGACTGCATCGCGCGGGCAACTCCCTCCCGCAGATGGGGCCGGTCGCGCGGCTCGAGATCACGCGCGCGGCGACGCCCTGATCATTCGAAGAGGACGGGGCGCCCGTCGGCGTACCACGCATCGAACGCCGGTTCGTAGCGCCGCTCGATCTCGCCGCGCTTGATCTTCAAGGTCGGCGTGAGCAGACCGTTGTCGGGGAGCCACGGATCCTTCACGACGACGACGAACTGCAGCCGCTCGTGGCTCTCGAGCGACTGGTTGATCGCCGTGATGTGACCCCCGATGTTTGCCTCGAGCTCGGGGCGCGGCGTCTTCCCCGCGACGTCGGCGCCGAGCATGACGAGCGCGAACGGCTGCGCGCGGCCTGCGCCACTCACGCACACGGCCTCGATACCGGGCAGGCTCGCGAGCTCGTTCTCGATCGGGACCGGCGCGATGTACTTGCCCTTGCTGGTCTTGAACAGCTCCTTGACCCGCCCGGTGATCCGCAGCCGGCCGTGATCGTCGATCTCACCGCGATCGCCGGTCCTGAGGAAACCGTCCTCGGTGAACGCGGACGCCGTCATCTCCGGCTCCTTGAAGTACCCGATCATCGAGCCCGGCGACTTCACGAGGATCTCGCCGCCATCGCCGATCCGGTGCTCGACGCCCGGTTGCGGCTCACCGCACCAGCCGGCGCGCACGCGGCCGAGGCGCGTGCCGTGCGAGTAGCCGAAGTTCTCGGTCATGCCGTAACCGTCGAGCACCTCGAGGCCGAGCGCCTTGTACCAGGCGAGCAGCGAGGTCGGCATCGGCGCGGAGCCCACCGCCGCCATGCTCACGGCGTCGAGGCCCATCGCCTTCAGGAGCTTCTTTCTGATCACGCGCGACAGCAGGGGCACCTTCAGGAGGAACGACAGCCGCTTCGGCGGGATGCGCTCGTTCACGGCGAGCTGGAACTTCTGCCACAGGCGTGGAACCGTGAAGAACAGCGTCGGCCGCGCGCGCTGCAGATCCGCGGCGAACGTCGCGAGCGAATCGCAGAAGTAGACGTGAAGCCCGGCGAACATCGATCCGACGCCGCACACGAGACGCTCGGCGACGTGGGCCATCGGCAGGTGCGATAGCAACCGATCGCCGGGACCGATGCCGGGATAGACCTCGCCGATACCGATGCACGTGCGCGCGATCGCGCCGTGCGTGTGCATCACGCCCTTCGGCGTGCCCGTGCTGCCCGAGGTGTAGACGATCGTCGCGAGCTCGTCGGGCTCGCGCACCGGATCATCTGCGATCGGCGCGGTCGCCGCGACGAGCTCCGCCCAGGCGGGCGCGTCGATCGACGCCGGGCCGAGCGGGAGCGTGAGCCGCGGCATCGACGGCGGGATCGCATCAGCGATCGCATCGAACGCGTCGAGCTTGCCGATCATGACGAGCTTCGCCTCGCTGTGCTCGAGGATCTGCTTCACCATTCCCGGCGATGACGTCGAGTACATCGGCACGGTGACGTGACCGGCCATCCAGATCGCGAGGTCCGCGAGGATCCAGTGCGCGGTGCTCTTCGAGATGAGGCCGATCGAGCTCGCGGCAGGGAGCTCGAGGCTGCGGAGGTACGCGGCGATCCGGCGCGCCTCGCCGACGGCTTGTTTCCACGTCAGCTCGGCGAGCACGCCGCCACCCATCGGCTGGGTCAGCCAGGGGGCATCGGGCTGCGTGCGCTCCCAGTGGTAGACGTGCTCGAGCGCGAGGCCCTTCGTGAACCGACTCTGGTAGTCCGCGATCCCCATCCGTCCGGGCATATCACTCAGGCGAGCGCGTGTGCGGTCAATTCGCGTACGCCGGCCTCCGCCGCGGGGCCCGGCTTCCGGAAGAAGCCGTGCGGCGCGCCGTCGTAGATCACGAGCCGTGTCGGCAGCCCGAGCGAGGACCGGTGCGCGGCGAGCCGCTGCGCTTGCACGGCGGGCACGAGGCGATCGGCGCTGCCGTGCAGGAGCAGCGTCGGCACGGCCGGCTGCGCCACCGCCCGCGGCGAGCGGGCCTGCCAGGTCTGTCGATCGCCGGCGCCGACGAGGAGGCGGGCGAACACACCGGGCAGGGCGTCGAGCTCGTAGAGCCCGAAGCAGCACGCGAGCGCACGCACGTCGGATCCCCCGGCGGCTGCGAGCATGGAGAGCGATGCGCCTGCAGAGAGCCCCAGCAGCGTGATGCCTCCCGGATCGAGGCCGAGCGCGGTCGTGCGATTCTTCCACCATGCGACCGCGAGGGCGACGTCGGTCGTTGCCTCGGTGAGTCGGCCGCCGCGGAACATCATGCGGTAGTCGATCGCGCAGACGGCGAGGTCAGCGGCGGCGAGGCGCGAGGCGAGGAACCGCACCGGCTTCATCGCGCGCGAGCCGATCACCCAGCCACCGCCGTGCACGATGACCACCGAGCGCGTGCGCCGCGCTTCGGGGAGATAGACATCGGCGACGCGAGCGATGCCGCGCGCTGGCCCGGCGTAGGGTACGGCGATCTCGGTCGGCGCGATCACGTCGTCTCCTTGCGGCGCGCGGGCTTCCTTGCCGACGCGCGCGCGACCTCTGCGAGCAAGAGCTCGAGTCCTTGCTCGAAGATCTCGTCGAGGTGGCGCGGGTTGAGAAACTCGGTGACCTCGGCGACGCGCGGGAACCGCGTGCGCAGCGCGGCGGTCTGCGGAGCATCGTCGCGTCGTGCGGCGAGCTCGCTGAGCGCGAAGCCACTGCAGTACGAGCCGACGATCCGGTAGAACCGCGCGGCGTCGCGGTCGGCGACGCCCTGACCGCGCGCGTAGGCGAACAGCCGGTCGAGGAACTCGAATGTCTGCTCGGTCGCGAACCGCCTCGTCGCGAGCAGCGGGAACGCGTGCGGATGGACGCGCGCGATCCGGCGATACGAGCGCGCGATCGCCCGGAGCATCTCGACCCAGTCTCCGGGTGGATCCCCAGCGATCGCGCCGACCGGAGCCATCAGCTCGTCGACCACGGCGTCGAGCAGCGCGTCCTTGCTCTCGTAGTACCAGTAGATCGCCATCGCCTCGCAGCGCAGCTCGGTGCCGAGCTTGCGGATGCTGAACTCGTCGAGACCGTCGCGGTCGATCAGCGCGAGGGCGGTGCTTCGGATCGTGGCCTGTGACAGCGCGCCCGCGGGATCCTTCGGTGGCCGCCCGCGCGGTCGCCCACGCTTCGCCGGCGCCGCCTTCATCGCGGAGCCCGCGCGGCGACTGCCTTGCCGAGCGAGAACCCACGCGCGTGCTCGGCACGAACGTCACCGGTCGCCGGATCGAGCAGCCAGCGCATCACCAGCCGGCGCGGCACCTCGATCACGGCGGGCTGCTGGTACGTCCCGAACACGTGGTCCCACAGCGGCGACGTGACGCCGTGGTTCGTGCGGCCGTCCACGAAGTGGTGGTGGAAGTGGTGGCGCCGACGCCACCGTCCGTACGGTCCCGACGCGGCGTGTGTGTGGTTGCGGCGATGTAGCACCTCGTAGACGCCGTAGCAGAGCATGAGACCGGCGATGTATGCGCCGCCGACGGGCGCACCTGCGATCGCGATCGCCGGGATGCACAGCACGACGGTCACCGCGGCCGCGAACGCGAGCTTCTTCCAGGTCGGGGCGAAGTAGTCGCCCTCCGCGTGGTGGCGAATGTGCTCGACGCCGAACGGGCTCCTGCGGAACCGCCGATCGTGACCCATCCACCGATGGATCACGTACTCGAGGAACGTCCACGTCGTGGCGCCGAGCAGTGCCGCTGCGATGACACCGATCACGACGCGCCTCCGAGTCGCACGAGGTGGCCGGGCCGCGCGCCGTTGAGGGCGCCCGCCGCTGCGATCTGCTCGCCGCCGACGAACGTCGCGACATAGCCATCCGCGCCCTGCAGGAGGCGCTTGCCGCCCGCCGGCAGATCGCGTCGCATCACCGGCCGCTGCAGGGACAGCTTCGCGAGCTCGATGATGTTCAGATCCGCGCGCATGCCGACCTCGAGCGTGCCGCGATCGCGCAGGCCAATGAACCGCGCCGTGTCGCGCGCCTGCATCTGCACCACGCGCTCGAGCGGCAGCCCGCGGGCGGCATCGACCTCCGCACCGCTTTCGGCGGTGCTGCGCGGTCCGGCTCGCCGGACCTTGCGATCGCGTCCCCAGTGCATCATCAGAAATGTCGGCATGCTCGCGTCACACACGGTGCCGACGTGCGCGCCGGCATCGCTGAGCCCCATCAGCGCGAGCGGGTGCGTCAGCATCTCGCGCACCGCATCGAGGTTCATGTGCGAGTAGTTGTAGATCGGGAAGTAGAGCAGGGCGTGGCCGTCCTCCTCGAGCAGCGCGTCGTACACGACCTCGAGCACGGGCTTCCTCTCGCGGCTCGCGCGCGCGGCGAGTGAGTCCATGGGGCTTGGTTCGTAGACGGGGCGCTCGCCGAGTGCCCACATTCGCATCGCGACCATCGGAAGCTTCGCGAGCAGGATGTCGGCGAGCGGCGGGATCGGGGTGCCGTCACCAGCGACCTTCTCGCTGGTCTCGGCGAGCATCCGCGCGCGCAGCTCGGGGTTGCGCATCCGCGCGACGCGCTCGGCGAGCGGCAGGCCCGCGATCGCCTTGTAGCTCGGGAATCCCATGAACGGATGGAAGGTGGCCTCGAGGCCGAGCAGCACGCCGATGCCGCGCGCGCCGACCTGGCAGCGGATGTCGAGGCCGCTCGTGGCGGCCTTCTCCGCGCGCGAGAAGATGCGCCGCCACTGACCGGGCTCGTGATCGCGTTGCATCGTGGAGATCGAGAGCGGCCGACCTCCCGTGGCCGCGGCGAGCTGCTCGAGGAGATCGAACTCTGCGTCGAAGCGCTCCGGCCCCTGCATCATGTCGAAGTCGCTGACCGCCTGCACGACGCCGTGGCCGAGCCCGCGGAACGCAGCCGCGATGCCGGCGAGCTCGCGCCCGTCGACCTCGGAGGCCGGCGTGGCGGCGCCGCGCGCGGTGCGGTGGTTGTCGCTGCGCCCCGTGGAGAACCCGGCGGCGCCGGCCTCGAGCGCGGCGCGCAGGAGCCTGCGCATCTCGACGACGTCGTCATCGGTCGCGAGCTCCGAGGCGACCGCGCGCTCGCCCATCACGTACATCCGCAGCGGGTCGTGCGGCACTTGCACGAGGAAGTCGATCGCGTGCGGCATCCGCGCGATCGCATCCATGTAGTCGGCGAACGACTCCCAGCCCCACGGGATGCCCTCGGCGAGCGCCGCGCCCGGGATGTCCTCGACGCCCTCCATCAGCTCGACGAGCGCTGCCTCGCGACCCGGCCGCACCGGGGCGAAGCCAACGCCGCAGCTGCCCATCACGCACGTCGTCACGCCGTGGAGCGAGCTCGGCGTCAGCTCCTCGTCCCACGTCACCTGGCCGTCGTAATGCGTGTGGAGGTCGACGAAGCCCGGCATGATGTGCGCGCCGGCTGCATCGATCGTGCGCCGCGCGAGGCCATCGACGGTCCCGACCGCCACGATCCGGCCATCCGCGATCGCGACGTCCCCGGTGTACGGCGCGCTGCCGGTTCCGTCGACGAGGGTGCCACCAGTGATCTTGAGGTCGTACATGGGTCGGCTCTGAAGATTGTTTTACACCGTAAAATAATCCTCGTGCAAGCTGGAAAATGCGTGTAGTGGTCGAGCGCATGTCACCGCGCGCTCTGCCACTCCTGCTCGCACTCGCGACCGCAAGCACCGCCCACGCCGGCGGGTTCGGCATCCCAGACATCGGCGTGCGCCGGACTGCGATGGGCTCGATCGTCGGGCGTCCCGACGACGGCTCGGCCATCTATCACAACCCCGCGGGCCTCGCGATGCAGCCCGGATGGAACCTCTACCTGTCGACCGGGCTGTTCCTGATCTCGACGGAGTTCCAGCTCGCGCCGTGGGATCAGAGCGACCGCTTCCTCGGCACGATGGCGGGTGCCGACGGCTACTACGCGCCGGTGAAGCCGACGCGCGCCATGGGCGTGGTGCCGATGCTCGCGCTGACCGGCGAGGTCATCCCGAACCGGCTGACGCTTGGCGCGTCGATCTACGTCGGCAACGCGCAGGGCGGCGCGTTCGAGCGCGACGCGGTCACTCGCTACCACCTGATCGACGGCTACGTCGTCGCACCGCAGGCCGTGCTCGCCGGCGCGTATCGATTCTCCGAGGCGTTCGCGCTAGGCGGTTCGGTCGGCGTGCTGAACCTCCACATCCATGGCCGCCGCGAGGTGTTCCCGATCGTCAACGGCACGGACATCTCGAACCTCGCCGGCACGCGGCCCGAGCTCGTGCTCGACGGCAGCGGCTGGGCACCCTCCTGGCAGCTCGCCGCGTTCGGGCGGCCGCACCCGCGCGTGACGTGGGGCGCGACGCTCACGGGCCGGATCGACGCCGAGCTCACCGGTCCCGTCGAGATCACGTTCTCCGACGACGCGGTGAACCCCGGCGACAAGCTGATCGGTAGCCACACCACGAACCAGCTCGTGCCGTGGGCGTTCATGGCAGGCGGCGCGGTCGACGTCTCTCCGAACGTCGAGGTCGGGGCAGACCTCCGCTACTGGCTGTATCGCCAGTACAAGAGGCAGCACTCGGACGTCGTCGGCATCTTCCTCGTGCGCGAGCTCGACACGATCAAGAACTACGAGGACTCGTGGCAGGCCTCGGGCGGCGTTCGCGTCCACGATCTCGCCGCGGCTCCCGGCCTCGATCTGATGCTCGGCGGCCACTACGACAAGTCACCGGCGCCGCCTGGCTCGGTCACGCTCGATCAGCCGACGTTCGATCACATCGGGCTCCACTCCGGCGTGCGCTACTCGCGCGGCCGCTACCGGTTCGGCGCGAGCTACCTCCACTACTGGTACTTGATCGAGCCCGTCTCGACGTCGATGACCGGGCCCCCGTCGAACTTCCGTGGCACCGGTTCCAACAACATCTTCACGGTCTCGGTCGAGGCACGGCTTTAGGGTGTACGGCCGCCGGTGCTCGCGGGGGCTCGCGGAGCAGGACGTGTGCCTCCGCGCTTCGCGCGCATGTGCCGGCCGGAGCTGCTTCGGGGTCCCCGGGGTCCGCCTGTTCGGGCGGCACGCCGGTGCTCGCGCGTCGCGCTCGCCTCGATCGTCGGCGGGCCTGAGCTTGTCTGCTCCGCGCGTGGGCCGGCCTCAGACAGGCGTGCCCCGGGGACCCGCTCGCGCGCTCCGGGCCGGCACATGCGTGGACGCGCGAAGCGCGGACGCACACGTCCTGCATGGCGAGCGCGCCGCTAGCGAGCCGCGCGCAGTGTCACATGCCGTGCAATGGCGGCTGAGGCGCACGCGCGACGCGCTAGGCGATCCACGCGGTGATGCCGTCGGCCGCCGGCGCGATCAACACGCGGGCGCCGGGCGGTGCGGCTGCGAACCCGAGCCGCGTCGTTCCGTGCCGGCGACCGAGCGCGCGCGCGATCCAGCCGAACGAGAAGCGGGCGTTGATCTCGCAGACGCAC
>JACCRC010000367.1 GCA_013813765.1 Deltaproteobacteria bacterium
GCCTCGCCGAGCACGATCAGCATCACGTCGGACTCGGTCGCGCCGACCGCTCGCATGATTCCGATCTCCCGCCGCCGCTCCGAGACCTGGATGAAGAAGTTGTGGCCGATGTTGATGATCGCGATCACGAGGATCGCGATCGAGATGATCAGGAACAAGAGGCGGATGACGAAGATCACCGTCGCGAACCGCTCGCCGAGGTTGTCCTCGAGCCGCAGACCGACCGCCGGATCCTTCAGCCTGACGATGATCGACGAGTACGCGCCGGCCGCTTCCTCGCCCATGTACTCGCGGTTCCACCGCGTGATGTACTGGATCGGCATCGTCACGCCGACCTGCATCGCGCGCGACGACACACCGACGATGAACGCCTCCACGCGCCGTGGCTTGACCTTCGTCATCGTCGAGGTGCCCGCGATCGTGGTGTTGCCGAGGCCGATCGAGAACCGCATCGCCGACAGGCCGCGGTTCTGGATCAGGAAGTTCACGAGATTCTCGTCGGCCATCGGCATGCCGTGGCTCTTCGCGAACTGGTTGTTGTAGAGCTCGACCACCGTCGAGCTCAGCACGACGGGGACGCGGTGCTTACACGTTCGCTCCTGGTCGTCGCAGTAGTAGACGTCCGGATCGGGACACGGGTTGTAGTACTTGAGCGCCTTGCCCGACGGATCGACCGGCGCGGGCGCGAGCGGCGACTCCTTCGTGCCGGTTCCGGTCGAGCCGTACTGATTGATCACGAGCGCCGGAGCGGCGGGTGGAACGGGCGCGGCGGAGCCTGCACCCGATCCTGCGGCGCTGCCGCTTCCAGCGTCGGGCGTGGGTGGTGGCGGCGGCGGTGGCGTCGGAGCCGGAGCTGGCGTTCCGCCGCCCCACGTGTCACCGCCGCTGGCCGGAGCAGCGCTACCCTGCCCTGCGCGGATCATGTTCTTCGGCGGCTTGCCCGGCGCTTGCCGGATCGTGTCCTCCGGGTCGGATGGCGGCGGCACGCACGCGAGCCGCTTCGGATCGTTCGGGATCGCATCCCAGTCCTTGAACAGCTTCTTGATCCGCTCGTCGTCCTGCACGAACGACGCGTCGACGCCGTCGGCGAAGCCGCCGACCTCGAACTTCAGATCGCTGCCCTCGAACTCGCCGCGGCCGGCGGCCGGGAACACGAGGTTCATGCGCGGTACGGCGCTGCCGACCTCGGGGCGCGCGAGGATCATCTTCACGGTCGAGTCATCGAGGCGCTTCGAGGTGTCCTTGCCGAGCAGCGACACGCGAGGCGCGACGACCTGCACCTCGTCGAGCGGGAAGATCTCCTCGAGGACGTGGCCAGCCTTCTGCGTCAGCGCGAGGAACAGCACGAACGCGCCGATTCCGATCACGATGCCGAACGCCGACAGGATGAAGTGACGTGGGCTGCGCAGCGTGTTCGCCACGACCATCTTCACCAGATTTTTCGCGGGCATCATGCGGGACCGGCTCCTTCGGCGTGAACCTCGGCATCCGAGGTCTCGACGATCATCCCGTCGCGCATCGCGATCACGCGCTTCGCAACGCTCGAGACGCGACGCTCGTGGGTCACGATGACGAGCGTGACACCATCCTTGGCGTTCAGCTCGCGAAAGAACTCGATGACCTCGCGGCCGGTCTCGGAGTCGAGGTTGCCCGTGGGCTCGTCACAGAGCAGCAGCGTCGGCGCGCCAAACAGCGCCCGCGCGATCGCGACGCGCTGCTTCTGACCGCCCGACAGCTCGCCGGGGCGACGGTGCGAGAAGTCCGCGAGGCCCACGCGCCGCAGCGCCTCGCGCCCGCGCTCCTTGATGTCCTTCTTCGTCTGATGCGCGAACGATGCCGGGATGGTCACGTTGCCGAGCACGTCGAGGTGATCGAGCAGGTTGAACGCCTGGAACACGAAGCCAATGCTCTGGTTCCGCAGCTTCGCGCGCTTGCTCTCGCTGGTCTTGATGGTGTCGAGCCCGAGCACCTCGACCTCACCGGCGTCCGGCTTGTCGAGGCCGCCGATGATGTTGAGGAGCGTCGACTTGCCGGAGCCCGACTGCCCGACGAGGGCGAGCAGCTCGCCGGGCTGCACGTCGAGGTCGACCCCGCGCAGCACCTGCGTCTTCGCGCTCCCGGAGCCATAGCTCTTGGTCACGTCGCGAACGCGGATGACCGGATCCTTGGGGGTTTCGCGGTACGGCGGGTCGGATCCCACGGCGTGGGTCTTACCACATCCCCGCGCCCCGCCTACGGATCCTAGCGCCTGTTGCCGCCAGCGGAGAGCACGAGCGAGCTGCCCTCGATCGTGAGCATGACGTGACCGTCGCGCCAGCGCATCAGCCGGTCGACGATTCGATCGACTCGCCCGACGTCGAGCGCCGACAGCAGCATCTTCCACGCGTCGGCCGACAGCGCCGGCGGTACGACATCGATCGCGGCGAGAGGGCCCCTCACGGTGGCGCCCGAGCCGACGACGCGCGCGAGCAGACCGTCGCCGACACCCGCCATCGCGAGCGAGTCCGTGAGCACGTAGTCGACGGAGGCGACGAACGGCACCGACAGCGAGTGGCCCTTGTGCGGGCCAAAGGTACGTCTGCGCTCCATCAGCGAGCGCGCCGGGACGTCGTCGAGCTTGCTCGCGAAGTAGCGCTTGTGCGCGAGATCGAGCGCGACCGCGCCCTCGCCGGTCTTCTGATCCGGATCGAGCGCGACCAGCACGGCGCGGGCGCTGCGCACGCCGTAGCGATCGAGGAACTTGAGGTCGCCGTCGATCGACGCGAGGCACGGCTGCAGCCACGCGCGCAGCGTGAGCAGATCTACGTTCCACTGTGCAGCGAGCGGTGCCTTTGCGGCGATCGCACCGAAGCCCTCGGGTTGGGGCAGGATCGCCGCGGTCACACTCGAGGCGGCGGCGCCGATCTCGAGCGTCAGCCGGCCGGCGGCATGCTTGCCGTCGCCCTCGATCGCGATCGCGACACGGCTGACGGGGTCGAGCAGCCTCGCGCACGCGATCGCATCGGGGACCTTGCGCGTGAAGCTCGCGATCAGGTCCTTCGGATCGAGGAAGCCGACGAGCGCTGGCTTGAGGCCGTCGGAGGCCTTGCTCGCCCACTGCCAGTCCTTCGACCAGCCCGGCCCTTCGGGGCGGTGGCTGCTCGTGAACCACGACGTCGCGTCCTCGTTGCCGATCGGCAGCGCGAAGTGGACCCACAGCCAGTCCGCGGCGATGGCCCAGCTGACCTTGACCGTCGTGCCGGGGAGCGCCGCCGTGAACAGCTCGGTCCCGTCGACGATCACCGACTGCGTGACGAGCCCGCGCTCGCGCTGGCGATCGAAGAACGCGGCTGCAGCATCGGGTGCGGAGAGGTGAGCGACGAACGTCGGCGAGACGTCCTCGGAGAACACGACGAAGCCACCCTCGATGTCGATGCCCATGTTCACGAGCGCATCGGGGCTCAGCGGATCGACCGCGATCAGACGGCCGAGCTCGCGCGAGATCTCACCCGCTTCCACGCCGGCGATCACGCCGAGCGAGTCGATCACGTCGCGGAGCGACCGCTGGGCTTCCCTCACCGTCGGGGACGCGAGCACGTACGTCGGGTTCGCGGGGACCCAGCGCGTGGCCGGAAAGCCCTTTGCGACGGCAGGTGGGGTGGAGTGCGACGCGGTCTTCGTGCCAGGGCAGCCAGCCAGCGCCAGGGCGCAGGCGACGAGCGCGATCCTCATCCGCGAAGTTTCGCACGCAACCCGGCGTGCGACCGGTCGATACGGGAGCTATCCCCGTGCGGTATCGTCTGGAGGCGCTATGAGCTCGATCGGTGGACCTTCTGGCATCGGTGGCCCCAAGGGCCCTGACGGACCTACGGGTCCCGACGGACCGGACGGACCGGACGCCCCGGACAGCGCCTCCGCGGCGGATGCCGCCGAGAACGCGCAGCGCACCAGTGACATCGACATCCTCGCCGCCGAGGTCGCCGCTGGGCGGCTGACGCCGCGCGAGGCGATCGATCAGCTCGTGGAGGCCACGGCGACGCCGGACCTGTCGGCGTCCGAGCGCGCCGAGCTGCGGGAGCTGCTGTCGGACCTGGTCGCGAACGATCCGTACTTCACGAACGTCACGAACAACGTCTAGTAGATCACGTCGCCGACGAAGATCGTCCCGGTCTTCGAGCCCGGGGGCCCGACAAACTGCACGGGGCGCGTCTGGCCCTTGTCGATCGCGATCATCTGGAACGGCCGGGTCATCGGCCGTCCTCCGGGATCGTGAAACGCCGCGATCACCATGATCTGGCCGATCCGATCCGCGTCGTTGACGAGGTTGGCCTGCACGACGACCTTGCCGTAGTCATCGAACACGTGGAGATCGGTGATCCGCGCCCTCGGTGGCTCGTCGGAGAGGAGCGCGCCTTTGACGACGATCCGCGCCGAGGTCGACTCGGGCCGCGCCAGACGCTCGTTCTCGACCAGCGCGAACGTCCGCTTCTCGCCGCCCGGGATCCACAGCGACTGGGGCTTCAGGTGCCCGAGCACCTCCCCCGTCGACGACGTCAGGTCGCCGCCGAGCGTGACGTGGGCGCCTTCCTTGGCCACGTTCTCCGCGTCGACGAGGACGAACGTCGTTTGCGAGGCGAACTGGCCATCACCGACCTTGTCGGTGCGCAGGCGAGCGTCGCCCGTGACGCGGATGGCGTCGAGGTCGAGCTGCTTTGCCGGCTTGCTCTTGCAACCGCCCAGGAGGGCGACTGCGGCGAACGCCAGCGCTCGAAACACGCAGTGAGTGTACCCGAACGGTGATCAGGCGGCGATCGTACGGCGACGACCGGTGCCCTCGTGCATGCGCAGAACGTCGCGTACTTTTTGAGGCAGCTCGAGCTCGGACGTCTCGAACGTCGCCAGGGCGGTCGCCAGCGTGGTCACGCGCTCCTCGGAGGTGGCGCGCTTGTCGACGATGACCCGGTAGGCGCCCTTGACCCGGCACAGGCCTCCGTTGACGACGGAGGTCTGTAGGGGTTCGTAGCTGACCTTGATCCCGAGCTGGTCGGCGGTGGCCTCCAGCAGCTCGAGCAGTACTTCTGGCTTCATGACACGTTCACAGTACGCATCTGGATCGGGGGCGCAACCTTTCTGTCCGCCTCCCGGACGGCAGAGATCTTCAGAGGATGGGCAAGACCACGCGAAATGCGGCACCACCCAGCTCGGAGCTGCTCACGGTGATCTCCCCACCGTGCTCGTCGACGATATTGCGCACGATCGGTAGACCGAGGCCCGTTCCCTTGCCATCCGGCTTCGTGGTGAAGAACGGCTCGAAGATCTTCTGTCGGTCAGCTTCGCGGACGCCCGAGCCGGAATCCCCGACCTCGAGGAGCACCGAGGCGGGGCCCTCGACCTGCGCGCGAACCACGACCCTGCCGCCGTTTTCCACCGCGTGCACCGCGTTGGTGATGAGGTTGATCAGCACCTGCTCGAGCTGCCCGGCGACGGCCTGGATCACCGGCAGCTCCGGGTCGACCTCGATCGTGAGCGTGATGCCGCCGCGCTCGACCAGGTGCTCGCAGATCGACACGCTCTGCCGCACCACGCCCGCGAGATCGACGGACTCGAGGTCACGCCCGCTCGGGCGCGCGTACTGCACGAGATCGCGCGAGAACCGGAGGATGCGCTGCGCGCTCGCGCCGATCCGTCGAAGCTTCTCGACATCCGCCGGCTCGTTGCCCGCGGCCTCCATCTTGCGCACGAGGTACTCCGCGTAGACGGTGATCGAGGTGAGCGGGTTGTTGAGCTCGTGGACAACGCCAGCCGCGAGCTCGCCGAGCGTGGCGAGCCGCTCCGCGCGCACGACCTGCTGCTGGAGCGCGTCGATCTTCGATTGATCTTGCCCGATCGCGACGACGGCCTCGATCGGGCCGGTCGGCGTGGAGCGGCCCACGGGAGCGATGCTCCACACGGTGCGAACGAGGCCGTTGGTCTTCGTCGGCAGCACGACGGTGACGGCGGCGTGGTGCTGGCCGATCAGCGCGGCCGCAAACGCGGACGTCAGGTACTGCCGCTGATCGCTCGTGATGAAGTCGCGGACGTCGCGGCCGAGCACCTCGTCGCGGTGGAAGCCGGTGAGCTCGAGCATCGCGCGGTTGCACACGGTGATCCGCCACGAGCGATCGATGCCGAGGATCAGCGCGTTCGCGCTCTCGAGCAGGCGCGCCTGGTAATCGCGAAGACCGAGCGCGTCGTCGAGCAGGCGCACCGTGCGCAGCGCGACCGCGAGGTGGCTCGCGAGCGGCAACACGGTCGGCTCGTCGACGGAGGCCCCGTCGGTGCCCGGTGGATAGCCGATGTCGAGTACGCCGTACAGCTCGCCGCCCGCACCCAGCGGCACTGCGAAGCCGGTGGCCATGCCGGTGAATGGCGAGTCCCAGCGATCGCGCATGCGCAGCCGAGCGCTCGCCGCGACTGCGCCCTTGAGCTTCGCGCGGTTCACGGCTTCCTCGGTCAGCGTGAGATCCTCGCCCGCGACCGACTCGCGCAGCGAGCTGCCGCGGACGTACACCCGCGCCGGATCGCGGTTGCGGATGTCGAGCACGCGCACGCACAGCGCGCGGTCGGGGAGCATCGTCGAGAGGATCGACAGCGCGCGATCGACGAGCTGCGGTTCGCTGTTCACGACCGGTAGCTCCGCCGCGAGCGCGCGCAATGCGATCAGCTGCGCTTCCGGGCTCGGCGGGAGCATCAGACGCGCCTCTTCGATGGATCCGCGCGCTCGCTGAGCGCGCCGAGGTCACCGATATCGGTCGCGCTCGGCTGCATCGTCAGCTCGGAGCCCGCCTGCACCGCGTGAAACTCGCCGGTCTGGCTCTCGTCGGCGTTGGCCACGGGAATCGCCGTATCGCTGCTCTCGGGTGCCGCGCGATCGAGATCGAGCATGCGCGCGGTGCCGACGTAATCGGTCGTCTCGTACTTCGTGATCTTGCCGATCTTCTTCACGATGCCCGCCATGCGCTCGGCCTCGGAGAGGATGACGCCGACCGCGCGGAGGTGTTGCGCTTCCTTCTCGCTCTGGCGCTGGATCAGCTGCGCGTAGCCCATGATCGAGGTCAGCGGCTGGTTGAGCTCGTGCGCGGCGGCTCCTGCGAGCTCGGCGACGAGCGCCTGCTTCTCGGAGAGCTGCAGTTTCTGCTGAGCGTCGAGGAGGCGCTGCTCCATACGGATTCGCTCGCGAAGGTCCGTGAGGATACCGACGGTCGCCGCCTCGCGCTCGCCCTCGTACACCACGGATGCCGTCATGCTGACCGGCACGAGCTCGCCCGAGGCGAGCTTCACCTCGCGGCGGATCTGCTCGAGGCGCCCCACCCCGCCGTACGACGTCGAGCGCAGCATCTTCATCAGTTGGTTCGCGGCGCCCTCCTCGTAGAGCTCCCAGACCGGGAGCTTGCCGATCACGTCGCGCGCCCGATAGCCGAACAGCCGCTCGGCGCCCTGATTGAACAGGATGATCGAGCCCCGCATGTCCGCGGCGATGATCGCATCGACGGTGGAGTCGATCAGCCGCTCGAGGAACTCCTTCGTCGATCGCAGCTCGTGCTCGAGCGCGCGCTCCGCGGTGACGTCGCGGAACGCGAGGATCACGGCGCCGGTGCCCGCGAGCACCGTCGAGGTCGACACGCTGACCCACACCGGCGAGCCCGACGTCGTCGAGAGCTGCAGATCGAACGAGTCGACGTTCGCGCCCGCGAGCACGCGCGATACCGTGTCGCCGATCTGTGCGCGCTGCTCCGGCGCCACGAGATCGACGAGCTCCGAGCCCAGAAGGCCATCGCGCGCGAAGCCGGTGATCCGCTCGGCGGCGCGGTTGACGAACAGGATGCGGCCGGCATCGTCGAGCACGACCACGCCATCGGCGCCGGCCTCGAAGTGCTCCTTCAGCGAATCGATCCCGCGCAGGCGGCGCTCCGCCTCGTAGCGCGCACGGGAGATGCGGTGCGTCTGATCGCGCAGGCTCTCGAGCACCGCGCCGTGGCGAAGGTGCGCGGCGGTGATGCTCGCGATCAGCTTGCCGAGCTCGATGCCGCGCGGACCGACATGGTTCGTGCCCGGCAGCCGCTTGCGCAGGAGGATCACGCCCAGCGGTCGGCCGCGCCACTGGACCGGGAACACGCCGAGGCCGCGGATCTTTCGCGACGACAGCACCTCGGAGATCGCCGCCGTCAACGGATGGAACATCACGTCGTCGATCAGCACCGGCGACAGGGTGCGGATCGCCTCGACGACCTCGGGGTACTCCGCGATCGCGAGCGTGAACCGCTGCAACGGCTCGGCGTCGGTTGCTGCGATGACGAACGCGTGGTCACTGCCCTCGATGTGTGCGACGAGCGACGCGCGATCGAAGCCGAGCAGGCCCGCCGTGATCGTCAGCATCTGTACCAGCGCCTCGGCGTCGTCGCCGCTCGTCGTGAGGATCTCGTTGACCTTCGCGAGTGCCTGGCTGCCCGCGACGTCGCGCCGCATCAGGCGGCAAAGAATCCGGCAGCGTGTCGCGAGCACCGCCGGCGGCACCGGATGGCGCGCGACATCGGTCGCGCCCGCTGCCAGCGCCTCGGTCACCGCGGTCGGCGGAATCGCCGCAACCACGGCGAGGATCGGAACCTCCGCGAGCGCCGGCACATCGCGCGCCTCGGCGACCAGGTGTGCCGCATCCGAGCCCGTGACGATGATCAAGTTCGGGAGCCCGTCCGCGAGGTTCAGCGACGTGTCCGCCTTCGCGGTCAAGCCACTCGCCGCGAGCTGCGTGACGAGCGTGGTGCGCTCCGTCTCACTGCCGCCGAGCACGACGATGGTGACCGCCTCCACGCGGTCCCCACCGTACCACGTCAACGCCCGCTGACCCGGGCGTCGTACGCCGCGAGCGCCGCGGCGTAGACGAGCTTCACGGGGACCGCATACCGCCGCGCGGCGGCTGCGCACTCCTCGTACTCGGGCGCTGCGTTGACCGCCGTGCCGCCCAGCGACGACACCTTGATGCGGATCATGCCGTACCGGGTCTCGACCTCGACCATCGAGCGCGCGAGGACCGTGCGCTCGCGCGCCGAGTACCGAACGCCGATCGTCGTGGTCTCGCGCAGGATGGCGTCGATCACGGCATCGCGCTTCTCGGTCTCGACGAGCGCCGACAGCGTGAGCGCCGGGCGGCCCTTCTTCATCGTGATCGGCGTCCACCAGACATCCAGTGCGCCCGCGCTGAACACCGCCTCGGCCGCCGGTGCGCAGAGCTCGGGGCTCATGTCGTCGAGGTTCGCGTCGACCTGCCACACGGTATCGTTCGTGCCCGCGTTCGCGGTCGGCTGGATGACCACCGCGCGCAGCACGTTCGCGCGGTCGCGAAGGTCCGCATCGCCTGCGCCCCACCCGATCGCGAGCGGCGTGCCCGCCGGCGCCGGCGTCCAGCTCGTGACGGTGGCGGCGAGGATCGCGGCGCCCGTCGGCGTGCACAGCTCGCGCGGGAGGCCGCCGTCGGTCATCACGCCCTTCGCTTCGAGGAGGACCTCGAGCGCGGCCGGTGCCGGCACGGGCAACACACCGTGCGCGCAGACGATCGTGCCGTGGCCCATCGCGACGCTCGTACACGTGACCGTCCGCGGGTCGAGCCAGTCGAGCGCGGCTGCGGTGCCGACGATATCGACGACCGAGTCGATCGCGCCGACCTCGTGAAACACGACGTCCTCGACGGTCTTGCCGTGGATCTTCGCCTCCGCTCGTGCGAGGCGATCGAAGATATCGAGCGCGCGCTGCCTCGTGCCCGGCGTCAGCGCCGCCGCAACGATACGCGCGCGTAGCTCGCCGTAGTGATGGTGCGCGTGCGCAGCGTCGTGCGAGTGCAGATCGCCGTGCCCGTGGGTGTGCACCCCGTGGGCATGCGTGTGGGCATCGCGGTGCGCCGCGTCGTCCTGGCTGCGGCTGTGCGTGTGCACGACCGGGCCGTGGGCATGGGCGTGCGAGTGCCGCGCGCCGTCGTGCGCGTCGTCGTGGGTGTGGCTGTGCGTGTGCACGACCGAGCCGTGTGCATGGGCGTGCGAGTGCGGCGGTGCGTCGCCGTGCGCGTGAGCGTGCGTATGGATGACCGAGCCGTGGGAATGAACGTGCGAGTGCGCGTCGGACGAGTCAGACGGAGGCGAACCCGCGTGATCGTGATCGTGGTCGTGATCGTGATCGCCCACGTGGACGTTGACGTGCTCGTGAACGTGAACGTGAACGCCCGCGTGATCGTGATCGTGATCGTCTGAGTGCGCGTGGTCGTGCGAGTGCGTGGCCGGGGGCACGAGGGTGGGCGTGCGCGCGGGCGCGGGCGTCTGGAAGGGGCCGCGCGAGGGCGAGGGCGTGCGCGTCTGCAAGGGCGAGCGCGAGGGCGACTCCGAGCCCGAGCGCGAGGGCGACTCCGAGCCCGAGCCCGAGCCCGAGCCCGACTCCGACTCCGAGCCCGACTCCGAGCCCGACTCCGAGCCCGTTGGCGATCCTGGCTCCCCGCCTTCGCGTGCCCGAGCGATGAGCGCCGCGGCGGCGCCCTGGATCGCAGCGCGCGCCGCTTCGGCGATCGAGAGCGTCGCGCCGCTCTTCGCCGGTTCCGAGCCGAGGATGTCCCCGCTGTCGTAGATGACCTCGCCGTGGGTAGGCTTCGCCGCGCCGCCAGCCCCGGCGTGCGGCTCCTCTGCAGCGCGCGCGATCGCGGCCGCTGCCCCCTCGACGGCCGCGCGCGCGAACGCGCCGAGCGACAGCACCACCCCTTCCGCCTTCGACGGGGGCCTGTCGTCCGGGCGGTCTGCCCCTTGGCCTTGGTGCACCTGGAACTGCAGGCGCACCGGCGTCGCAGCGAGGGTTTCGATGCGCCCGGGTGTCTCGTGCGTGTGCGGCGCCGCGCCACCGAGCGAGCCCTCGGTCGACACCTTGAGGTCCGTCGCGGTGATGCCGTGCTTCACGACCTTCGCGATGCGTAGGCGATCGCGTCCCGCGCCGATGGCGTCGAGCGCGTCGCCGACGACCTCGGCGGGCACGCCGAGATCGAGCAGAGCGCCGAGCGTCATGTCTCCCGCCGCGCCGCTCGCGCAGTCGAGGTGCAGGTGCTTTCCGCGGATACTCACCTGCGCACCGCCAGTCGCGCGACCTTCACGGCCGCGATCGCCGCGCCGACTCCGTTGTCGATGTTGACGACCGTGATGCCCGGCGCACACGCGCTGAGCATCGCGGCGAGGGCGACCAGTCCGTCGATCGACACGCCGTAGCCAACGGACGTCGGCACCGCGATCAGCGGCTTGTCGATCAAGCCGCCGAGCACGGACGGCAGCGCCGCCTCCATGCCGGCAACCGCGATGACGACCTCGGCGCGCTGGATGTCGGGCAGTCGCGCGAGCAGCCGGTGCAAGCCCGCGACGCCGACATCCGAGATGCGCGTCACCGGTGCGCCGAGGAACTCGGCGACCAGCGCGGCCTCCTCGGCGACGGCGAGGTCGCTGGTGCCTGCGCACACGACCGCGATCTGCGCCGCGGGCGTTCGCGCCGGCGGTGTCCCGAGCGTGACGATGCGCGCGAGCTCGTGAACGACGGTGCCCGGCACGAGCGCCGCGACCGCCGCGGCCTTCTGCGGCTCGACGCGCGTCGCGAGCGCGGCCCCTGCCCGCTTCGCGAGCTCCTGCATCGCGGCGGCGATCTGCTCCGCGGTCTTGCTCGCGCCGTAGACGATCTCCGGAACGCCCGTGCGCAGCTCGCGATGATGATCGATCATCGTCGTACCGACCGCATGCGCGACCTCGGCATACGGCAGCGAGCCGATCTGCGATGCGGCGTCGGCCGGGCTGATGGCGCCGGTCTTGACCTGGTCGAGCACGTCGAGCAGCTGCTGGTGATCCACGACGGTGGCTTTGCTTACCACGGTAGCGCCAAGCGCGCAGGAATGGGGTCCGACCCCTTTTCTGCTCACCAGGGCGCTGGGCTCTCGAGCTCGATGCGCTGTCCGGAGGTCGGATGCACGAAGGCGATGCGTTCGGCGTGCAGATGCAGGCGATCGGCCGCGGTGCCGTAGAGCCGGTCCCCGACGATCGGAACACCGAGGCCGGCGGGGTGCGCTGCGTGGACGCGGAGCTGGTGCGTGCGCCCGGTTCGCGGCACGAACGCTACTCGTGTGCGCCCGTCCTCGCGCGCGAGCACGCTCCACTCCGTCACCGCGGGTTTGCCGTGCACCGGATCGACGATCTGCCGCGGCCGATCCTCGAGATCCACGCGCAGCGCGAGCTCGATCACGCCGCGATCGCCCTTCACGTCGCCGGCGAGCCACGCGATGTAGCGCTTCTCGATCTCCCGGCGCGCGAACTGCGCCTGCAGGGCGGTATGAGTCGCCTCGTCCTTCGCGGCGAGCAGGAGGCCGGACGTCTCGAGATCGAGCCGGTGCACCACGAGCGGGCCGGTCGCGTCGGGATAGCGCGCGCGCAGCCGCGTCTGCACCGAGTCGCGCAGCGCGCCGCTGCGGCCGGGCACCGACAGCAGATCGATCGGCTTGTCGACGACGACGACATGCTTGTCCTCGTACACCGTGCGCGGCTCCTCGGGCGCGATGGGCCGCGCACCGAACACGGGCGCGCCCGCGACCTCGAGGCCATCCAGCATGTGCGGGAGGATCGGGCCGCACTTGCCGCGGCACGAGGGATAGAACACGCCTTGATGGCGGCCACCGGTCGCGGGTGGTGGCCCCCACCAGACCTCCGCCATCGCGATCGGGCGCAGGCCGCGGCGGTACGCCTCGCCGAGCAGCTTGGGCCCCGCGCAGTCACCTGCGCCGCCCGGCGGCTCGCCCGGTGCGAACAGGTCGCGCAGCGCGCGTCGCTCGCCGCGATAGCTCGCGATCACGTAGCTGTCGTGCACGAGCTTCATCAGCCGGCGTGATTCGTCGGCACGCATGCGCTCGATCGCCGCGCGCTCGACGTCGTCCGCGGCAACCGCGGCCGCGAGCTCGCGAACCATCCGACCAGCGGTGGTCACCGTATAGGACAGTGCGCGCTCGGGATCGACGCCGGCGAGGATGAGCACGTGCAGCTTCCTGCGCATCTCGTCGTCGGTGCGTGCACGCATCAGCGCCTCGAGACGCTCGATCTCGTCAGCCACGAGCTCGCGCTCGAATGCAGCATCGAACCATCGGCGCTCCGCGGCGTCGGCTCGGCTCTGCTGCTCGAGGGAGTGCAGCGCAGCGGCATCCAGACCACCAACCTCGCGCGCGGTGTGCCGCGCGAGCTTGCGCGCGCGATGCAGCTCGCGCAGTGCGGTCGATGCGTTGTCTGCCTGCCGGCGCACGTAGGCGAGCTGTTCGCGACGCTCTGCACGCGCGGGATCCGCGTCGAGCGCCCGGAGCGCGAGCTCGTGCCCGCGCAGCGACGCCTGACCCGCAGGCCACATCGCTTCCCACGCGGCGGGGTCGAACAGCGGTGGCGCGAACCCGGGCACGAGCCAGCTGCCACCGAGCATCCCGGAGAACGCGCGCAGCGTGACCTGCTGGGCGTGCGCATCCTCCGCGACGAGCACGCCGAACATCTTGCCTTCGGTCACGCCGAGAGCCGGCAGCTCCGCGAGCAGCTCCTCCGCGGCCCGCCGCGCGAGCGGGTGTGGCTCGGCGTCGAACGGGCTCGGAAACGTCACTTCTTCTTCTTCGTGATCCGCACGGCTTCGATGGCCCGATCGGTCGCCTGCACGATCTCGATCGAGACTCCGCTGACGTGAATCGTCTCGCCGGGCGCGGGGATGCGGCGCAGCTTCTCGATCAGCAGGCCGGCGATGGTCTCGTAGTCCTCGCTCTCGGGCAGCCCGAGCGCGAGCTCCGCGTTGACACGCGCGACGCTGGTGCGTGCCTCGATCCGCCAGATGCCGGGCTTCTCGGCGCGGATCGCGGAGGGCTCGGTGTCGTACTCGTCGTCGATGTCACCGACGATGATCTCGAGCAGATCCTCGATCGTGCAGATGCCGACCGCACCACCGTACTCGTCGACGACGACCGCGAGGTGCGTCTGCTCGCTCTGCAGCTGCACGAGCAGGTCGGATGCCTTCATCGTCTCGGGCACGAACGTCGGCGGGTGCGCCAGCGCCGCGACAGTGCGGGTGTCGGACTTGCCGGCGGCCTGGAGCAGATCGAACACGTGGACGATGCCGACGACGTCATCCACGCGCGACCGGTAGATCGGCATGCGCGAGTGCTGCTTGTCCGCGACCTCATGCGCCGCCTCGGAGATCGCGGCGTCCTCGGGAAGCGCCGTGACCTCGGAGAGCGGGACCATCAGCTCGCCGACCTTGTACTCGGAGAGCTCGAACACGTTCGCGATCATCTCGCGCTCGTCGGCGCTGATCTCGGGCTTGTCCGTGGTGGGCTCGCTCTCGATGAGCATGGCAAGCTCGTCGCGGGTGACGAACGCCTTCTTGCGGTCGGTCCTCGTGATCCGCGTCAGGAGGCTCGCGTAGCCGCCGACGAAGATGACCGCCGGCCGCAGGACCCACGAGGCGAAGCGCAGCGGCGAGGCGAGCGTATCGACGAGCTTGTCGGCGTGGACCTGCACGATCTGCTTCGGCACGAGGTGGCCGAGCACGAGGAACGGCGGCACCGCGATGAGCGGCGCCCACATGAGGCTGTGGCCGCGCTCGTGGACCTCGATGCCGACCGCGATGACCCCCACGAGCAGCGCGAGGCTCGCACCGACGAGAGTGGTCGCGAGCGTCACCTGCGGGACACCGAGCATCTTCTCGGCGCGGGCCGCAGACCTCTTTCCGCCGATCGCACGCGCGTGAAGTAGATTTCGATCGGCTGCCGACAGCGCGACCTCTGCGGCCACGAAGAACGCCTGCAGCAGCACGCAGACGACGAGCACGAAGATCAGCATCGACATGCTCATCATGACGACTTCTTCTCCTTCGACTGCTCGCCCTGCTCGAGCAGCTCGGAGACGTCGATGGCCGGAGGAGTGACTTCGTCGACGGGATAGATCAGCCGCGGGGCGGGAGGCGGGTCGAGCACGCCCGCGGCCTCGACGGTGACACCGAGACCCACCGGAATCGGCCCGCTCAGATCCGAGCCGTCCATCTTCGAGACCGGCACGCTCTGATCGTTGATGTCGTTCGGATCGATCAGCGGTATCGGGTTCGTCTCGGTAACACCGCCACCGGCGGCGGGATCCGTTCCGGCGCGCGGCACCGTGTTGACGCCGGGCGCGGGCGTCCGGACCTTCGGCCGGCCGGGGATCGAGCTCTGCAGCTCGGCGCGCTCGTCGCGGAACGAACCGAAGATCTGCGCGAGCACGTCGTCCATGGTGACGACGCCGAGCACCTTGCCGTACTCGCTGACGACGATCGCCATGTGGACCTTCTTCTGCTTGAAGGTCAGGAACAGGCGCTTCACCGGCGTGGTGCGCGGGACGAACAGCGGCTCGTGCAGCAGCTCGCCGAGGGTCTTGCCCGAGGGCTGCCCCGCCGCGATCCGCACGAGGTCCTTCGCGTTGAGGATGCCGCGCACGTTGTCGACGGACTTCTGATAGATCGGAACGCGCGAGAAGCCGCGCGCCGCGACCTCCTTCACGAGCCGCGTCATCGGCAGGTCGTACGACAGCGCGAACATCCGCTCGCGCGGCGTCATCACCTCGCCGACCTTCTTGTCAGAGAACTCGAACACGCGGTGGATCAGGCGGCGCTCGCGCGCATCGACCTGGCCCTGCGCCGCGCCGGCGTCGATCATGCTGCGGAACTCGTCCTCCGCGAGATCGCGCGCCGGGCGGTTGCGAACCGAGTCACCGAACGGCGCGAGCAGCACGCTCGTCACCGCCTGCACGACGTACCGGATCGGCGTGATGAGCACCATGAACCAGGACAGCGGTATCACGCAGATCCGCGCCCACAGCGTCGGGGCCTTCGCCGCGAGCGTCTTCGACGTGACCTCCGCGAACAGCACGACCAGGAGCAGCGAGACCGCAAGCGCGATGCCGCCGACCGCCCAGATCGAGAGCTCGGGCCCGCACAGCGGGATCAGCACACCGAGGCAGAGGATCGCGAGGATGCTGTTGAACGCCTCGTTGCCGATCAGCACCGAGGCGATGAGGAGGCGCGGCCGCTCGAGCAGCTTGATGATCTGGCGATCGACCACGCTCGTCGAGTGAGCGAGCTGCTCGCGATCGACCCGGCGCAGCGAGAACAGCGCGACCTCGGTGCCGGAGCAGAACGCGGAGCCGATCACGCAGATGACCGCGAGCGGGATCGCCCAGGACAGCTCGGTGATCATGCTCGGAGCTCCTGGTCGCGGATCGGAAACGTCGCGACGAACGTCGAGCCCGCGCCGGGCACCGTATCGACCCAGATCCGTCCACCGTGGGCCTCGACGTACGCCTTCGCGAGCGTCAGGCCAAGACCGGTGCCGCCGAATGCGCGCGTCGACGACGAATCAGCCTGGTAGAACGGCTCGAAGATCTTCGCGACGGCTTCGCGCGTGATGCCGATGCCGGAGTCCGTGACAACGAGCTGCACCGCGGCGGTCGGATCGGCCTCGCCCGGCGCGAGCGGCCCGGGCCGGACCTCGACGCCGACCTTGCCGCGATCGGGCGAGAACTTCACCGCGTTGGACAGGAGGCTCGACACCACCTGCCGGATCTTGCGCCGATCACCGATCACCACCGACTCACCCTTCGCCTCGAGGTTGATGGCGATGCCGCGGCGCCCGGCTTGCGGCTGGAACGTGGCGACCTCGCTGGCGACCACATCGGCCAGTGACAGCTGCGACCGCTCGAGCGCAAGCTGGCCACTCTCGAGCGACGAGACCTCGAGCACGCTCGTGATGAGCCCGAGGAGCTGATCCGCCTTGCCGAGGATCGTCGTCAGGTATTCGCGCTGCTCCGGTGTGACGGTGCCGGCGAGCCCCTCCGCCATCATCTCGGCGTAGCCGATGACGCTCGTCAGCGGCGTGCGCAGCTCGTGCGACATCGTCGCGAGGAAGTTCGACTTCAGCCGATCCAGCTCCTCGAGCCGAGCGACCGCGCGTTGCAGGCGCTGGTTGTGCTCGGTGAGCTCGCCGAAGGTCACCTGCATCGCTGCCTCGTGCGTGGCCGCGGCGAGGTCGCGCGCGCGCGCGTGGTGGACGAGCAAGCCGAGCGTCTCGCGTGCGAGCGCGATCGCAGCATCCGCGTTTGCGCCCGAAGCCGCCAGCTTCGCGAGCGGCTCGCCTTCGTGATCGATATCGTGCTGCGCCGCCCCCGCATCCACCGCTCCTGCAAGGGGGGCGCCGCGGCGATCCGAGATCGCGAGCCGACAACCGAGGGCCACCTCGATCGAGGTCACGAGCTCGCCCAGCTCCTCTGCAGGGACCAGACGAGCAAGCTCGATCGGATCGTCGAGCGTCCGGCCTCGCGTCACTCGCCTATTCTATCAGTTGTTACGCCTACATGCTCGGTTCGGAGCCATCCTCCGACGAGGACCCGGGATTCAGGATCCGGATCCCCCCACCTGCCCCCCCAGTAGCGGGGTGAACGCGGTGCGGGCCGCGTCGATCAGCTCCTGCTCGTCCGGGTGAGAGTAGCGGTCGTGCATCCGGTCGCTGGCGTGCCCCACGATGCTTCGGCTGATCAGACTGCTCGTGGAGCGCCGGAGCGTATCGACGGCCGTGTGGCGCAAGCCATGGCCACTGATCCGGTGCCGCGTTCCGACCGCCGCGCACGCGCGCGCGAGGACGTCACACAAAGGCACACTCTTGTGCATCGTCCCGTTCGCCGTCGCGAAGATCCAACCCCCGGTCAGCCCCTTGTGCTGCCCGCGGATCAACGTCTGGCGATGCTCGCGCAACGCAGCCGCTACTTCTGGCAGCAACGGAACCACCCGCGGATCCTCCTCGCTCTCTCCATTCTTCGTCGTGTCCTGTACGATGCCGCGGTACTGGTTCCGCACGACGTAGATCAGCTCCTCGCTCTCGCGCACGTCCGAGAACTTCAATGCGCTCAACTCGGACCAGCGAAGCCCGGTCGTGAGCGACAAGATCACGGCCGCGTACCACTGCGGCTCGTGCTCTCGGACCCACGCCAGAACCTTCGCAGCCTCGTCGGCGCGGAGAAAGTTGTTTCTCGGACGCTGAGGTTTCGGTGCTTTCACAACGTCGCACGGGTTCGCGAACCCTGCACGCGCACAGGCCGCACGAAGGATCTGGCGAAGTACCAAGTACGTCTCGCGCACGAAGCTCGCGCGGTACGGCTTCGGCTTCGCGCCGTGCTTCCGCACCGGCATCAGCTTCGTCCGCATATGCGCGAGCCACTGCTCGACATCATCCGGCCGCACCTCGTCGGTCCAGAGATCCGCGATCGGCTCGCAACCGATGTGCAGGTCCCAGATCGAAGCGAAGTGCTTCGCAGTCCCGAGCTTGATCAGCCCCTGCTTACCATCGAGCCACGACCTCGCGAAGTCCCGCATGCGAACGCGTTCGGCCCTCGGCTTTGTCAGCGACGCGATCAACTCGTCGCGCCACTGCCGTTGCAGTGCGCGCGCTTCGGTCAGCGTGCACTCGCGTACGCGCTCCACCTCCTTGCGGTACCCGGTGCGCGGGCACGTCGCCCGCACGCGGATGTTGTACCTGTTCGTTCCCAACTTCACGATTCCTTCCGACGATGCCATGTCCAACTCCTTCGAGCACCGGACGCGACACCAACCGACCGAGTGATTGTGCCCGTGCGCGAATGTACAAATCAAGCGTGTCACGCGTGAACAGATGCACTCCGCGCGGCCCCGCACCGTCGGGAAACAGTTCTCCACGGCGAATCGCGGCTCGGATTCCGCTCGCGTCGCGGTACCGCAGGTACACCGCGGCTTCACTGCTGGTCAGGTAGGGAGCCGGCGCGCGGTTATCGTTCGCAACTGACGCGGCCATCGCTACCAGAGCAACGCCGCGAGAGCGACGGCAACCATGACGAGCCATGGCGCACGGCGCGTTGCGGACGCGATGGCACCGACGGTGCGGCGAACGAAGTTGGTGATCTCGGAGATGACAGTCTCGAACATCGGAACCTCCTGCTGGGGGCGAGCGGTGCGGTCGAACGTATCGCCGCTGTTGAATTCTGCAGATCCGGTCACGACGGGTGCCCGGCCACGCCGCGGTTACCAGACCACGAACACCGCGAGGATCGCGGCAGCGGCCAGGCAGGGGGCGCGAGCGACGATGGAGCCGACGGCGCGCACCGCGGTGTTGATGACGTTGATGATCTTGGAAACGATGGCATCGAACATGGGACGGTCCTCCTAAGGGTATGGG
>JACCRC010000370.1 GCA_013813765.1 Deltaproteobacteria bacterium
CGAACAGCGGCTTCGGCATGAACGTCGCCGTCTTGCCGTGCTGGCGCGCGACGTTCTTGACGATGTGCTTGTACCAGAGCACCTGGTCCGCCATCTTCACGAGCGTGTCGTACTTCATGTCGATCTCCGCCTGACCGGCAGAGGCGACCTCGTGGTGGTGGGTCTCGATGATGATGCCGACGGCCTGCATCACCATCACCATCTGCGTGCGTAGATCGGAGAGCTGATCCGTCGGATTGGCGACGCAGTAGCCGCCCTTCGTCGGCGGCTTGAAGCCCTTGTTGCCCGACGCCTCGGAGCGCTTGTTGTTCCAGCCGGCCTCGTCAGAGTCGATGTTGAAGAACGAGTGGTTCGGCTCCTCCGAGTACTGGATCGAGTCGAAGATGAAGAACTCGGCCTCGGGACCGAAGTACGCCGTGTCGGCGATCCCGGTCGACTTGAGGTAGCTGACCGCGCGCTTCGCGAGGCTGCGCGGGCAACGCCCGTAGGCCTCGTGCGTGATCGGATCGATGACGTCGCACAGGATCGACAGCGTCGGGACCTTGAGGAACGGATCCATGATCGCGGTCGTCGGGTCCGGCTTCATCAGCATGTCGGACGAGTTGATCGCGCGCCAGCCGGCGACCGACGAGCCGTCGAAGCCGAAGCCCTCCTCGATGCCCTCTTGCAGGCGCTCGATCGGGTAGGTGAGGTGTTTCCACTGGCCGAGGAAGTCGACGAACTTCGCGTCGATCATCTTGGCGCCGTGCTTCTTGACGTAGTCGTTCAGATCGCTGGGGTCCACGGTTCTCTCCTCTTAGATTGCGTCTTCACCGGTCTCACCGGTGCGAATGCGAATGACCTCGTCGAAGGGCGTGATGAAGATCTTGCCGTCGCCGATCTTTCCGGTGCGAGCCGCTTCGGTGATCACGTTGACCACCTGCTGCACGCTGTCGTTGGGAACGATGATCTCGACCTTCACCTTCGGCACGAAGTCGACGACGTACGCCGAGCCTCGATAGACCTCTTTCTTGCCGCCCGTGCGACCGAAGCCCTTCACCTCGGTGACGGTCATGCCGTGCACGCCAATCTCGGCGAGGCGTTCTTTCACCTCGTCGAGCTTGAACGGCTTGATGATCGCCTCGACCTTCTTCATGTCGAAGATCGTTAGCCCATGGATTGTTTCCAGTGGGTTTCGCGGACGGAAAAACGAGGTGAGTCGCGCGCTAGGTGCGCGCCTTTGTCACTCCCGTAACTTGGCGCGAAACGCGTCGATGCGGCGCACCGCGTCGTCGAGAGTATCCGCGTTCATCTTGTACTGGATGTACGAGGTCAGCTCGTTCCATTCGCGGTCGAGCTGCATGCCGTTCTTCGCCTTGTAGGCTTCGTACTGGCGAGACGTCGCCGAGAACTTTGCACCGACCGCCTCGCGCGTGAGCGTCGTGGTGGTTGTCTTCGGCGGTTCCTTCTTGAGGGGATCTGTCACGCGGCGCGGCGGATCCTTCTTCTTCGTGACCACCTTGACCGGCGGAGGATCCTTCACGTCCCCCTCGCGCGTCTCGACCTGCGCGACGGCCGGCTCCTTCTTCGCGGGAGGCGGTGATGCCAGCGTCTGCGGCGGCTCGATCGGCTCGAACGTGATCTTCTTCGCAGAGCCCGCGGCCGGGTCAGCGACGGCGACCTTCTCGGTCTCGCCCTTGCCGCGCGTCATCGCGACCGCGACGACCGCGATCACCGCGAGCGAGGCGAACACGCCGAGCACGAGCACCTTGCGGCTCTTCTCCGGCGGCTGCTCGCGCACCGACGTACCGGTGCCGTCGGCGAGCGCGAGGTCGTCCATGCTCGCGGCGGGGATCGATGCAGCTGGAAGCGCTTTCGATTGTCCCGTCGTGCGCCCGAGCGGCACCGGGCGCGCGCGCGGAGCTTCCGGCGGCGCCTGCAGTGGAAGCTGCGCCATCGCGAACGACACCGTCGAGATCGTCGCTGTGTGCATCTGCTCCTGGAAGTCGGCGAGGTGCGTCTTCGCGACGCGATCGTGGAGCTCCTTCTGACCCGTCATCTCCTCGGAGAACAGGTCGCGCATGTACGAGCCGAGCTGATCGGTGGAGATCGTCGGGTTCACGTTGACCAGCGCCTGCTGGATCGCATCGCGGAACTCGGCGGCCGACTGGTAGCGATCCTCGGAGCGCGGGCGCAGCGCGGTGGCGACAAGGTCGTCGTACAACGCGAGCGAGCGATCACACTCGCCGGGCATCGGGTGATCGCCCTTCGCGACCTTCTTCGCGAGCGCGCGGTAATCCGGCTCGGGTCCCGCCTCGTAGAGACGCATGCCGGTCAAGAGCTCGTAGAGCACCACGCCCGCGGCGTAGATATCCGTGCGGTGATCGACGAGCCCGCCGCGGATCAGCTGCTCGGGCGCCATGTAGCCGAACTTGCCGAAGCCCATCTTCGGATCGGTCGCGGTGCCGCGCAGTGCGCTCTTCGCGATCCCGAAGTCGATGACCTTGGTCTCGCCCTCGAACGACACGAGCACGTTCGGCGGCGAGATATCGCAGTGGACGAGGTTGAGCGACGAGCCATCCTGCGAGGTCCGGCGGTGCGCGTACGCGAGACCGTTCGCGAGCTCGCGGCCGATGAACAGCGCGAGGTCGACAGGAAGGCGCGTGCGGCGATGCGCGAGGAGCGCGAGCGTGCGGCGAAGATCGCGCCCCTCGACGTACTCGAGCGCGAGGAAGTACTCGTCGCCGACGCGACCGACCTCGAACACCTGCGCGACGTTCACGTGCTGCAGCTTGATCGCGACCTGCGCTTCGTCGACGAATCGCGAGATGAACTGTGCATCCGCTGCGAGGTGCGGGAGGACCTTCTTGATCACCGCGAGCTTCTCGAACCCGGCGAGCCCGTGCTTCGCGAGGAAGATTTCTCCCATGCCGCCGCGCGAGAGCCGTTGCACGAGCAAGTACCGTCCGAACACCTGCGGCAGGCTCGGATCCTGACGCGCGGTGGGGCCCGTATGACCGCCCTTGTCGGTACCCGCCTGCAAGGTCCCAATCCTAGCTCAAACACGGGCGAACGCCGCCGGGCTAGTTCGCGTTGTGTTTCCAATGGTTGTACCGACATGTATGGGTCTGGTAGCGTGGCCTCCGCCCATGGGAACGGTGCGCGCGCCAGCGTCATGTCTCGTGGCGTGCCTGCTGGCGGCCGGTGCGTGCGGGGAAGGCTCGCTCGAGCTGACGCTGTCACTACCAAGTCAGCCGGATCTGCGGCCCACCGGAATGACGACGGTGACGATCACCGCGAGCGCGCCGGGCGAGTCGCCGATCGGCAATACCACCCAGCTGTCGTCGGGAATCGTCTCGGTCGGGGATCTCCCCGTCGGCAACGACATCCAGATCGGTGTCGTGTTGCGCGATGTCTCGAACCGCATTGTCGGCGTCGGCGAAGCCGGGCAGTCGGTCGACATCGTCGGCGACAAGGCCACGAAGCTCGCGATCCCGGTGCGCCGCCCCTTCGTCTACGCGGCGAGCGGCACGGCGCTCTACGCGTTCGACCCCACGCTCGATCCACGCGATGCGAAGTTCCAGACGATGCTCGCCGGCGTCAGCGGTCCGCAGCTGGTGATCTCGGTCGGCGGCGATCGGCTCGCGGTGATCAGCGGCAATCAGGTCCAGGTCGTCGTCACCGAGACCAACACGGTGATGGGCTCGATCTCGGTGCCCGCGATGGTCACCGATGCGACCGCGGTGCCGGGAACGCACAAGCTCGCGATCGCGCACGGCCAGGGCATCGCGATCGTCGATCTCGACGAGGGCAGCGTCGCGAACGCGATGGTCGGCCCGGTCGATCGCGTCACCGTCGGACCAGGCAGTGACGGCCTGATGGTCGCGTATGGGCTCGTCGGCCGCGTGCTGCCGCCCGACAAGCCGCCGGCGCTGTCGACCTGCACCGGCATGTCGAAGATCGTCGCCGTCTCCGTCGACTCGCCCGCCGCCGTCATGCCTGCAGCGGTCACCGCCGCGGTCTCGGATCTCGCGGCCGCGCCTGATTCGCCGATGCTGTTCGCGACGCTGCCGTGCACCGGCAAGGTCGCGAGGGTCCAGGGCGTGATCGAAGGCGGCGCACTCACGCTGATGGACGTCGCGGATCTCGAACGCGCAGCAGTGCTCACCGTCGCCGGCGATCGCGTGTTCGCGGCCGGCACGAAGCCGTCGTCGCCGATGTGCACGACCTCGTGC
>JACCRC010000424.1 GCA_013813765.1 Deltaproteobacteria bacterium
CTAGCCGCTACCCAGCGCGGCGCGTGCGCGTGAGTGCGAGCACGTCTTCGCGCGTCGGCATCGCAGACCACGGCCCGAGCTCGCGCAGCGAGAGCGATGCGGCGGCCGCACCGAGCTCCATGCAGCGATGGAACGGCAGCTCGCTGAGCAGGGCCGCAGCGAACGCACCGTGGAACACGCTGCCGGCACCGTAGCTGTCGAGCATGTCGTCGGTCGCGAACGCCGGGCAGCGCACGAGCGCCGGACCATGACGGCCGATCGCACCCTCGGCACCGAGCGTGATCACGACGGCGCGCGGCCCCAGGCCGATCAGCTCGTCGAGTGCATCGGTGAGCTCGCCGCGCGGAGCCAGCTCGCTCGCCTCGCGCTCGCTCGCGATCAGGATGTCGCACATCGAGATCAGATCCGAGGTGCCCTCGCGCAGCTCGCTGACATCGAAGATCACCGGCAGCTTCAGCTTCTTCGCGGCTTCGGCGGCGACCAGCTGAGCGCCGGGCTCGCTTCCGTCGATCAGGAGCGCGCTCGCGCCGTCGAGCGCGGCCCGCGAGTCGATCGTCACCGGCTCCCCGCGGTCACCGCGGTAATGCGAGCGCAGCTTGCCGTCTCCTGCCACCATGACCAGATCACACGCGCTGGTCCCGACCGCGCGGAGCAGCTCGACCTCGATCCCGGCGTCGCGGAGCGCAGACCGGGCCAGCTGACCCAGAAGATCGGCGCCGTGGGTCCCGACCGCGCGGGCCCGGCAGCCCAGCTGGAGGGCGGCCCGGAGCGCGACGGCAACCCCGGGAGCGGGGGAGGTCGACAGGGCCGCGAGCTCCGAGCTACCGCCGTCGATCCCGGGCAGGTTCGGGCCAAGTGCCGAGATCGCGACACCGATCCGGCCGAGCCCGACCACTAACGGCGCTTGCACTGCCCCACTATACGCTAGCCCCTGGCCCCGAGGAGAAAGTGCCGGGGACATGCCGCGTTGTGGGTGGTAGCTTGCCCCCTGACGTGTCCAGGCAACGGTCTTCCGAGGTCGACGGTCCTACCGCCGATGCGCCCCCCGACCGTGCGGAGCGAACGTCCGTGAGTGATCTGGCCGAAACCGTACCGGTCGTCCCGTCCCCGATCCTGGCCGAACCGCGACCGCGCCACCCCGCGGCACTCGCCGATGACGCGCAGCTGATCGCCGCGTGCCGCCGCGGCGAAGCCCGCGCGATGGAGATGCTGTACCACCAGTACAAGCGCCGGGTGTTCGGCATGGCGCACCGCATCGTCGGCGCATCCGATGCCGAGGAGGTCGCGCAGGAGGTGTTTGTTCGCGTGTTCCGCGCGCTCGGAAACTTCCGCGGTGACTCGGCGCTGTCCACCTGGATCTATCGGCTGACCGTCAACGCGTCACTCTCGCACCTCGCGAAGCGCGGCCGCCGGCAGGAAGTCTCCGACGAAGGGCTCGCCGAGCTGCCGGCCCCGCCCGCTGTCGAGCGCGACTCGGGCCTCGCCGCGCGGATCGAGAGCGCGCTCGGTCAGCTGCCCGCGGGCTATCGCGCGATCCTCGTGCTCCACGACGTCGAGGGTCTGTCGCACGAGGAGTGCGCGGCGATCCTCGAGTGCCGCGTCGGCACCTGCAAGTCTCAGCTGCACAAGGCGCGCGCTCGCATGCGCGAGATCCTGGGTCCGTCCGTGGATCGCCCGGTGGCGAAGGAGCGTGCGTGAGCTGCACGCGCATCCGCACGCTGCTCACCGGATACCTCGATGGTGAGCTCGAGGCCGACGACGGAAGCGTCGTACGCGGCCACCTGCGCGAGTGCGCCGCATGTCGCCAGGCCGCGACCGACGAGTCCGCGCTGCGCGATGGCCTTCGCCAGCTACCACCCGTCGATCCGCCGCCGAGCCTGTGGGCCGGCGTGCAGGCACAGCTCGCGGCCGCCGAGGTCGCCGATGCGAAGCGCCCCGCGTGGCGCCGTGCGCTCGCGCGCTGGGCTCCGGTCGCGCCGCGGTTCGCCACCGGTGGTCTCGTCGCCGCTGCGGCCGTCGCCGTCGTGTGGTGGCGTACGCAGCGCACCGTTGACGACGCGCAGGTTCCCGCGCCCGAAGTTGCCATCACGGCTCCGTCACCCGAGGTCGAGCCGAAGGTCGTTCCACCGCCATCCTCTCCCGCCGGGGACGTCACCGCGGAGCTCGCCGGGGAGGCCGCGCGCACGACCGACACCTATGCCGATGCCGCCGAGGAGCTGCTCGCGCTGGCCACCGAGGCGCGCGTGCAGTGGACGACCGAGCAGAAGGACGCGTTCGATGCGCGGGTCGCAGAGCTGCGAGGCCTCATCGATCGCGCGCCGGAAGGCCGCTCGCGCCAGCGCGCGTGGGGAAAGCTGATCAAGTATCTCCAGGGCGCCGTCGTGCGCGACGACATCGCGCTCGCGGGAGGTGGCTTGTGAAGGCCGCGTTCGCGCTGGTCGTCGTCGGCCTCGCCGGTGTCGCCGCTGCGCAGCCGAAACCGAAGACCGGCCTCGTCGAGCGCTCGCGCCTCGAGGTCGCGCCCGGTGGACGTCCCATCAAGCAGCTGACGATCGAGAACCCGCTGGGCGACATCAAGGTCGAGGGCTACGACGGTCAATCGATCTTGATCGAGACCACGAAGACGGCGCCCGACGAGGAAGCACTCGATCGCCTCCGCGTCTCGCTGATCCCGAATCCAGACGGCACGGTCCGCATCCTGACCGCGGCCGATGGCGGCAAGGAGATCAAACCACTGTCCCGTGGAGCGGTGAAGATCGATCTCGTCATCCGCGCGCCGCGCGATGCGCGCATCGACGCCGCCGTCAGCGCGGGCTCGCTCACCGTCGTCAACATGGACGCCGGCGGCGATCTGGATACCGGATCCGGACCGATCTCGGTGCGCAACGTCGCTGGCGCGGTCTCGACGAGCGCGGTGTCGGGCACGACGTCGCTCACGCAGGTGTTCGGCTCGGTCGAAGCGCAGTCACTCGCATCGGATGTCGAGCTCGACACGATCGGCGGCGAGCGTCTGGTCGCCTCGGCGAACAAGGGCAAGATCGCAGGCCGCCGCGTGCGCGCGCGCGATGTCGAGCTGACGACCACCGACGGAAAGATCTCGCTCGAGGCCGAGTCCTCGCTGCGCGGCCGGATGGTGGTCGCGAGCCTGCGCGGCGATATCGACGTCAAGCTCCGCCGTCACGGCGTCGTGATCGTGCGCGCGCGTGGCGCAAAGCTGAGCCTCGGCTCGTCGATGGCGTCCGCAAAAGCCCGATCGGATGGCTGGGTGGAAGGTCAGCTCGGAGGCTTCAAGCCCTCGACGCAGGCCGCGATCATCGAGCTACGATCGCGGTACGGCATGGTCCAGTTCGCGGTGATCGAGTAGCCCCACCCCACGAAGCAAGGTAGGCTGAGGAGCATGGATGACCCCGTGCCCCCGCGTGTACGCGAGTACGCCGAGCAGGTGGTCACCTACGTCCGCACCGCGCTCGGGATCACGCTCGAGTACGACAGCGACACGCTTCCGGTGCTCGACCACTACCTGCGCACGGTCGAGGAGACGGCCGCCACGACACAGCCCGCGACTCTGCAGCTCGTGATCTCCACCTCGGGCGCTTATTTCGGCGAGGTCGTGCGGCGCCGGCTCGGCGGCCGCTGGGAGCTCGGGCCCGAGGACATCGAGTGGCGCATGGTGCTGCCGACTGGTTTGAATTTCGCACCAGCCGGGTTTGTCGCCGCTGCGATCGCGCAGGCAGACCTCGACGACCTCGACTCCGAGCTCGACGCGCCGCCCCGGATGCGCCCCTACGTGCAACAGGCGCTGCAGCGGATGGGCGAGGTCTCCCTCGACGATTACTACTCGTTGTGCGGCCGGCTCGACACGCTGGAGCACGTCCACGAGGTCCTGGTAGCGGTCGCGGCGCAGATGATGGGCAATGTCGAGGACGACGTACCCGAGAGCGTCACCGACGAGCCCAGTGGCAGCGTGAACTGACTAGGACTTGAGCTAACCGCGCCAAACGGTTATGCCTCTGTGATGGCCAGGGGGACCTCGCGTGCACCGTCGCAGAACGCCTATCGCGGTTCGATCGGCCGCACGCAGACCACGATGGTCCACGTCACCGGCCCTCGCGGAGATCTGGTAGCGGCCCAGGTTCACACCACGATCGATGCTGTCAGCGATCCGGAGCTGGTCGAGCGGCTGCACGCCGAGGATCTCTCTCGCGCGCTGAACGTCGTGAAGGCCGAGGGTGGCGACCCCGTGCGCGTCACGGTGCCGGTCGTCTACCACGATCCCGCAGCGGAGCTGATGGTGCTCGTGCTCGCCGACGCTCATCGCCACATCGAGCTCGACGAGCGAATCCGCCTCCTCACGCGCTTCAAGTCCGACGAGGCTCCGATCCCGACGTACGCGAAGGACTTCGCCGTGGTCTACGGCCCGGCAGGATTGCGCCGCTACCTCGAGAAGAAGGCGCAAGAGGCGCTCGAAGCGACGCGCTCCGCCGAGGGTGGACGCGAGCTCGAACGCCGCAAGGCCGAGCTCGAGAAGCGCGAGGCCGACCTCGAGCGCATGCGCGGCGAGTACGACAAGCGGGCTCGCGACATCGAACGACGAGGCAACGAGGTGGAGGCCGCGCGTGGCGAGGTCGATCGTGGACGCGCGGATCTCGAGCGCATGCGCGTCGAGGTCGAGAAGCTGAGGAGCGAGGCGCGAAACCGCGTGATCGCGGCCGCGCAGCACGCACCGGCGCCGCTGCCCGATCCGCAGGAGAGCCAGGCCACGTCGATCGGCCCCGCGCCGACCGGGCGC
>JACCRC010000432.1 GCA_013813765.1 Deltaproteobacteria bacterium
GGGCCTGCTACTCGGCGCTCTGGTGCCTACCGAGACGGGACTTGCACCCGCTGGATCATCACAGCCTGACGCCGGGTTCCCATCGGCTTCGCCAACGAGGCTTCCGTTGTCGTCACGGCGCTCCACGTCTGGAGCGTAGCGCGAAACGTGCTATGCGGAAGAATGCTCACACGGCTCGTCGTCGCTGCGGCTCTGATCCTCGGTGGTTGCTCCGGCAAGTCGGATGCACCAGTCACAGCGAGCGGCGAGACCCTCGGGTTCCCGTTCATTCCGGATCCGATCGCGAACCAGCTCGGCGACGCGAACGTGATCATCGCGATCAACCTCGGCCAGTTCGGGCTCAAGCGGTTCGAGCCGATGATCCCCGACATGCTCGGCTGCGTGAAGGAGTTGCTCGGCAAGGTCGGCATCGCCGTGGTCGGCTCCGGCGAGAAGGCGACGCAGGGCTTCGTGACGGGCATGCCGGAGGAAGCGACGAAGAAGTGCGTCGGCGCGCTCGCGCCGCTGCTCGGGGTGAAGACCGAGGATGTTCAGGGCGCGTTCCAGCTGACCCAGGGCGACAACAAGTACCAGATGGTGTGGAAGGACGGCGTCGTGTCGATCAAGGACGTCGCGAACCCACCGAAGGGCGGCGCACCGGATCAGCGGATCCGCGGGCTCGTCGCGCAGGTCCCGAAGGACGCCGAGGGCTGGATCGTCTCGGGCGGCTTCCCGAAGTACAAGATCACGCAGTCGGTCGCGTGGCTGAAGGGCACGGCGCAGACGTGGCACCTCGAGGTCACCGCGGAGAGCAACGAGCCTGGCGTCGCGAAGTCCTGGCTCGAGGGCATTCCCAGAGGCTTCAAGGAAGGCGCCGCGCGGAAGGGAATCACCGTCGAGGATTCCTGGTTCAAGGTCACCGAAACCGGTAACAGCGCGAAGCTCGTCGGCGACATCCCGAACGACATCTTCACGCCCGTCGAGAGCAACTAGCGCTTGCGAGAGCGCGGCGCGTTCGCGCAGTTGCTCACCGCTGGAACACGAGGCCGACGGAGACGCCTTTTCGCGTGGTCTGGCTGTACGCGGGGCCCTCGCCGAACGGGACCAGGCGGCGTTCAGGGGTGTACTGGCCCATGGTGGGCGCACCTGTGCTCGACACCGGTCGGTCGTGGGCGTACATCCGCTCCATGGCGCACGCGTTCCGGATCGTCAACGTGTTCACCGTCGACGGAGACCGGTTCTCTGGGAATCCCCTGTGCGTGTTCGAGGACGCTCGCGGTCTCACGCCGGTGCAGATGCAGGCCCTCGCGCGACAGTTCAACCTGTCGGAGACGACGTTCGTCCTGCCGCCCACGCGAGATGGTGCCGACCACCACGTCCGGATCTTCACGCCCGGGTTCGAGATGCCGTTCGCGGGACACCCCACGCTCGGCACGACCTTCGTGATCGCGAACGGGCGCACGCGCGTGACGCTCGAGATGAAGGCGGGCCTCGTGCCCGTCACCACCGATGGCGCGACGTGGACACTGAAGACCGCACGCGCACCGGAGTCTCGCAAGGTCGAGGCGTCGCGCGCTGACCTCGCGCGTATGCTCGGTCTGCCCACCGATGCGGTGAGCGACGAGCCGCTGTGGGTCAACACCGGATCCGAGCAGCTCGTGATCCCGATCGCGAGCCCGGAGCTCGTGCGTGCTGCAGCGCCGAGCTACGAGCTGCTGGCGAAGTTCGGAACCTCGCCGACGCGCGAGGAAGCGATGGCGTATCTCTGGGCGAAGGGCGAGCCGGAGCACACGGTCCGCTTCTTCTTCACGCTGAACGGTGGCGTCGTCGAGGACCCGGCGACCGGGTCCGCGTGCGCGAACCTCGGCGGCTGGCACCTGGCGACAGGGCAGCCCCTGCCGGTCGCGCTGACGCTGCGTCAGGGCGATGCGGTCGGGCGACCGTCGCGGCTCGGTCTACGGGTCGATGCGGACGGCGGCGTGTTCGTGACCGGATCGGTGATCGAGCTCGGTCGCGGCTCGATCGAGGTCTAGCGACACTGCCAGTTGCCCTTCCGTGGCAAGTCGAGTTGCCGCCCGTGAAGGCCGCAACTATCGGCCGATCCTGATCTCTCGATCTGGCACGACCACTGCTCCAGACAGAATCCGTGCGCCTGCGTCCTCTGTTTGCTGCCCTCGCCCTCGTCTCTGCGTGCGCCGAAGCGCCGGACCAGGTCGCCCCCGCTGACCCCAACGAGGGCCTGCTCCGCGACTTCATCGACGGGAAGTTCGACGACGCCGGCCATCCCCTGAATGCGAAGGTCGTCGCGGACGAACGCCTGACGTGTGAGGGCATCCGCCGCGACGGCGCGGTCGAGCTCACCTCGAGCTGCGACGTCGAGTTGCCAGCAGGCGCGGAGCTCGGCGGCCTCGTCGTCAACGCGCGCATCCGCGTCACCGTCGCGCCCCGCTCCGGCACGATCGTCAAGCTCACTGCGAAGGCCCCCGATGGCCGGGTCCTCGGCACCGAGACGCTCACCGTCTCGCGCCTGCGCGGTCGCGATCGGTGGATCGATCTGCCGATCAGGATCCAGGAGATCGCGCGCGTCGCGAAGGTCTCTCTCGACGTCACCGCCGGCGCGATCGTCGAGCTGAAGTACGTCGAGGTGTTCCCGAAGGACCTCGGCGTCATCGTGTCGCCGGGCTCCGGCGTCTACCGCGACACCGACGTGATCACGATCGAGCTGCCGCGCGGAAAGAAGATCGAGCGCTTCGAGGCAAACGGTCTCGACCTGCGGCCGCGCCTCGACGCCGCGGATCCGCGGATCGTCACGAAGACGTCCACCGCGTTCCGCACGCTGATCTCGTTCAAGGTCGGCGACCTCATGCCCCAGCGCGCCGATCTCGTCGAGCTACGCGTGCACTCGAGCGGCGACACGTCGCGCATGCAGGTCCGCAAGGTGCCCGCGCCGTGCTCGTTCGAGGGTGACCCGAACGGCACGAAGGTCCTGATCACGGGCTTCCAGCCATTCCCCGCCGATGGCTGGCACGAGAACGTGTCGGCCGTCGCGGTGACGTCGCTCGATCCCTCCGCGCTCCGCGGAGCGCAGGTGATGAAGGTGATCCTCCCCGTCGAATACGACCGCGCGGCATCGGCGATCACCGAATTGATCACGCGCTGCCAGCCGCAGCACGTGATCAGCTTCGGCCAGGGCGGCGGCGAGATCGCGCTCGAGCAGACCGCGTACAACCTACAGGACACCGGCGAGCTCTCTGGCGGCGCGCCCGATAACCGCGGCATCATCCGCGCGGCCCAGCAAATCACGCCGACGGGACCGGCGACACGCTCCACGCTGCTGCCGCTCGATGCGATCGAGACGGCGCTCGTCGACCTCGGCGAGATGCCGCAGCCGAGCACGGACCCCGGCCGTTATATCTGCAACAACGTCATGTACGCGAACATCGGCGCGATGGCGGGACGCGGCCGCGCGGGCTTCATCCACCTGCCCTACACGACGCAGTTCGACGCCGGCGTGCGCGAGCGGTTCGGCAACATCGCGCTGGCCGCCGTGCAGGCGACCGTCGACGCTCCCTAGATCAGAAGTAGAACGCGCCGCCGATCGTGAGCGAACCACCGGAGATGCCGGTGGGCTCGGTGCCGTTCGCGTCGGCGTTCATCTGCTCTTCCTCGGTCGGGCCGACGAAGATCGCCTTGCCTTCGAGCTGCAGCGCGAACTTGTTCCAGCGGTGCTCGAGGCCGATGCCCATGAGGCCGTGACCGCGCTGACTCGCCTCGGCCTGTTGCTGCGAAGCATCCTTGTGCGCGACCGTCGTCGCGCCGAGGCCGGCCATCAGCCACCAGTTCCAGCGCTGGTGCGGATTGAAGCGATAGCGCGCGGCGAACGTGACGTGCTCCATCCGCAGGTCACCCTCGCGGTTGCCATCGCCGCGGGCCATGTCCTCGGGCAGCTTTTGCTTGCCGCCTGCAAACGCGAGCTCGAGCTCGAGGTGACGCCACCCGCGATAACGAACGGCGAGCTGCCCGATGCCGAAGTCGACCTCGTTCTCCGGGCTGTCGTCCGGCGCGAGCGTCATCGATCCGATCGATGCCGCGATCGACCAACGCGTCGGGCGCGGCGGCGGAGCAACATACGGAGCGACGTACGCGCTCGGCGGAGTCGCTGAAGGTCCAGCGTAGTAATCACCGCCGTAGTAATCGCCGCCTGGCCCTTGGGCGTGCGCGGTGGCGGCGAACAACGGGGCTACTGCGAGCGCGAGGACCAGCCGGGGGGACATGGGCACCATTTTTCCACGGGTCGTGCCAGCGTAAGGAGGGGAAACTGCACGAACACGTTCGTCGCCAATACCCACATCCGACACCGTGATCGTGGGCGATTCCTACACTACGATGGGGTCGTGGCAGGCCGAACCTTCGCGATCGGTGACATTCACGGAGATCTCGCGGCCTTGGACAAACTGTTCACACGGCTCCCCGAGCTGACCGCGGACGACACCATCGTCTTCCTCGGGGACTACATCGACCGCGGTCCCGACTCGGCGGGAGTCGTGGCCCGTGTGCGAAAGCTCATGGCGGAGGGCCCGGCGAAGATCATCGCGCTGCGCGGCAACCACGAGGATGCGTGGCTGCAGGTCGTGTCGACCGGTTGGCCAGAGTTCCTGCTGCCACGCGGCAACGGTTGCTACGAGGCGTACTGCTCGTTCATGGGCCTCCCGATTCCGGGCGAGGAGGACATCCCCACGCCCGACGCGATGCAGGCAATGCTCGAGGGAACGTGCATCCCGGCCGACGTCATCGAGTGGTTCAAGACGCTGCCACACTGGTACGAGGACGAGCACGCGATCTACGTGCACGCCGGCATCAAGCGCACGCAGGACGAGTTCCCACACCCGTCGATGGTCAAGCCGCCGCGCGCCTTGCTGTGGCTTCGCGATCGCGACTTCTTCGAAAACTACCGCGGCAAGCTCGTGGTGTTCGGGCACACGACGACGCGCACGCTGCCGAACGAGCTGTCGACGCACACGCCCGACGATCCGACGGACATGTGGGCCGGGCCCGCGTGCGTTGGCCTCGACACCGCGTGTGGCAAGGGCGGGTTCCTGACCGCCTTCGAGCTACCGACGAAGACGGTCTACGAGACGCGTGACTGAGTCGCGCCGCGCGAAGCTCGCAGCCGCGCTCGCGTCACCGATCGGCGTCCTGATCACCGTACCGCTGCTCGTCATGGCGGTCGGCGTGAGCATCCTGCTCGTCGGCCGCGATGCAACGCGCTCGGCGTCGCAGTCGATGGCGCAGAAGCAGCTGACCGAGCAGGCGAGCTCGATCACGGCCGACGTCGCGTTCGCGCTCGATCAGGCCGCGCCGATCCTCGAACGGCTGCGCGTGCTCGCGGATCCATCGCGACCGCTCGAGGACGTGCTCGTGCGCATACACGACCTGATCGTCGGGCGCCCGGGTGTGTCGTACGCGAGCATCAGCTTCCCCGACGGCACGTTCCGCGGCGCCTACCTCGGCGAGCAGCGGCGCATCGAAGCGCAGGAGAGCCGGATCGCCGCACGCGGCACCGAGGTGAAGCGGTTCACCGTGAACGGCGGTGCGATCGTCCCGCTGCGCGACGAGATCACGAGCTACGACCCACGCAAGCGCAGCTTCTACCAGCTCGTCCAGAAGACACGCACGCGCACGTGGACCGAGCCCTACACGTTCTTCGACAGCCACGAGACCGGCATCACGTGCACCGAGCCGCTGTACGACGCCGCCGGCAACCTGGTCGCGGTGCTGACCGTCGACTTCGACGTCGGAGCGCTGTCCACGTTCGTCTCGCGACCGGCGCTCGACGAGGCGCGCACGCTGGTGTCGACGCGCGATGGCGTGATCCTCGCGTATCCAGCGGCGGACAAGCTCGCGCTGCCGGCGAGCGACAAGCTGCTGCGCTACACCGATCTCCGCGATCCCTCGCTCGACGCGCTGTACCGCAAGCTCGCGCAGCCCGGCTTCGCGTCGGCGCTCGAGCTCGTCAACCTCGACGCGAGCGACGGCGAGTACCTCGCATCGATCGCGCCGATCGGCGGCAAGCGCGCGGGCGTCGACGTGCCGCTCGACTGGTACGTCGCGACAGTGGTGCCGGAGCGCACGCTGCTCGGTCCCACGCACGCGCTCGAACGGTCGAGCGTGATCGCGAGCGGTGGCGCACTGACGGTCGCCGTCGGGATCGCGCTGATCCTCGCGTGGAACCTCGTGCGCATGCGCCGGCAGGTCGCCGCCTCGCGCGCGCAGGCGAAGAAGGCCGAGGCACGCGCGAGAGAGCTCGGCGCCTACAAGCTCGTCGCGCGACTCGGCGCCGGTGGCATGGGAGAGGTGTGGCGCGCCGAGCACCGGCTGCTCGCGCGCTCGGCTGCGATCAAGCTGATCCGTCCCGAGGCCCTGGCAGATCCGGATGCCGTGCCCGAGATCCGCGAACGATTCCGGCGCGAGGCGCAGGTGCTCGCCTCCATGAAGTCGCGGCACACGATCGGCCTGTTCGACTACGGCGTCACCGACGACGGCGTCTTCTACTACGTGATGGAGCTGCTCGACGGGCTCGACCTCGAGTCGCTCGTGATCCGCGATGGAGCGCAGCCGGCGGCGCGCGTGATCGAGATCTTGATCCAGGCGTGCTCGTCGCTCGCCGAGGCGCACGAGGCCGGCTTGCTTCACCGCGATATCAAGCCGCCGAACCTCATGCTGTGCCGCGCGGCCGACGAGCACGACATCATCAAGCTGCTCGACTTCGGCATCGTGATGACGCCGAACGACACGCTGCCCAGTGCGCCCCTCGCGCTCCCCGACAAGCTCCCCGAGACGCCGAAGCTGACGCAGCTCGGCGCGATGCTCGGCACGCCTGGCTTCATGGCGCCCGAGCAGATCCTCGGCATGCAGCTCGACGGTCGCGCGGATGTCTATGCGCTCGGCTGCGTCGCGTGGTGGCTGCTCACGGGCAAGGAGGTGTTTCAGCGCGAGGGCGCCGACGCGAAGCTCCTGCACCGGCACATCTACGATCCGATCCCCTCGCTCGACGCGAAGGTACGCGGCTGGTTGCCGACGGAGCTCGAGTCGATCATCGAGTCGTGTCTCGCGAAGGACGTCGAGAAGCGGCCCACCGACGCTCGCCATCTCGCCGCGATGCTGAAGGTGATCGCGATCCCGGCCGAGCACACATGGACCGAGCAGAAGGCGCTCGCGTGGTGGACCGCGTACAAACCGCCGGCCCCCGCACCGGCCGTGGCACCGAGCGGCGTGGAGCTGATCGTGCCTGCAGGCTCCGACGTCGCGATGTCACCCACGGTCACGGCTGGCCGGAGCGGCTAGTCCTGGGCGCCTGCATCAGCCGGCGCAGCGGATTGCGACGCTGCGCGCGCAGCGAAGCGCCCGACGACGCGGTCTCCGCACGCGCAGCATGCTTCGCGTGGATCGCGCGCTCCTTCGGAGTACCGACGAAGATCTCGCGCGTCTTCGCGATGACATCGAACCACGACCACGCCACGCCGAAGTTCTTGTCCTGATCACCCATGTGGTGGTCGTAGTGCCACGGGAGATGATCGCGTGCCCACGCGGGGTCCAGGTGGGCGCGCCGATGATCGCGGCGATAGCGATACAGGCAGTACCAGACCGTCGAGGTGTAGAACGGCGCGATCGGAAGCAGCGGCGCGTGCGCGAGCGCGACGAGCGTCAACCCGATCGCCTCGCGCGCCTGCGTTGCCGTGCTCCACACCGGGCCCTCGTACGCCGGGTCGTAGCCGCCGTTGCGACGGACCGCCTGATGATGGTCGTGATAGTGGAACGAGAAACGGCTCTCGCGATCGCGGCCGAGCCCGTGCAGTAGATATTTGTGCGTGGCCCACTCGCCCACGCCAAACACGACCAGGGCCACCGGGATCCCGAGCATGGGCCGATCCTACGTCTTGGTCGGGAGGTACGCACGCGGAAGCGACGCGGTCAGAAACTGCTGGCGCCGCCGCGACCTCCGGAGCTTGAACATGCCGAACAGCGTGCCGAACCCGGCGAACACGCCGATCGTCGCCGCGAGCGAGCCGGTGCCGAGGAACGGCAGCAGCATGCCCACCGTCGTGACGATGACCATGCCGGCGAGCACCGGCACGACGATGTCGCCCGCATAACCGCGGATCCACATCTCGTACTGACGCTCGCAGTCCGTGCACCACCCTCGTGGGCCGGTCTCCGAGTCCGCGTGGCAGCGCGTGCACGCCATGCACGAACCCTAGCAGACCCGGCAGCTCGGTCTACTCGGTGACGTCGAGCAGCGAGAACATGTAGAGCTGGTTCGTTGGCTCGAACCGCAGGCTCGCCGAGCCACCGGGGATGTAGAGCCGGTTCGCGATCACGGCGCCCTGCGTGCCAGCGCGCGCCTCGGGCATCGACGGCAGCGACGTCCACTTGTCGCCGACCGGATCGTAGCTCTCGGTGGTCGACAGCGCGGCGAGTCCAAGCTCACCACCCGCGCACACGAGCTGGCCGAGGACGGTGCCGTACGCGCAGCCACCGCGCGGCGACGGCATCGAGGTGCGCGGCTGCCACTGCAATGCGCCCGGCGGCAGCGCCCAGACCTCCGCCGCTGCACTGCTCGAGTCGAGGCTCGCGAGACCACCCGCGGCGATGAGCGTGCCATCGCTCATCCGCATCACGGCGGGATGCGATCGCGGCGCGGGGAGAGCTGGAAGCATCGACCACGTGTCGGAGGAGAAGTCGTAGTCGAGGCAGGTCGCGAGCGCGGCGTTCGTGGATGCGCCGCCGATCAGATAGATGTGCGGCGGGGCGACGATGACGCCGGAGGCGCCGCGCTCCTGACCCGGCGGCATCGAGCGCAGCTGACGCCACTGTGGCGGCGACGAATCGGTATCGAGCGCGTATGCCTCGCCTTTCGCGGTGAACTGCTGGGTCTCGTGACCGCCGAGCATGTAGATCGTCGCCGATGATCCGGCGAGGTTCGTGTGCGTCCACGCGACCGGCGCCGGGTGGAGCGCGGACCACGTGCGCATCACCGGATCGAACATCGTGACGTCCATCGTGATCCGCAGCCCTTGCGCCACGTTCTGGTCGAAGCCGCCGACCACCACGAGCCGCTGACCGAGCGCGGTGACACCGGCCTCCAGCCGTGGACTTGGCAGCGCTGGACCTTCGGTCCACGGCTCGGGCCGCGCGTCGTTGCGCGGTACCGGCGACGAGCACGCAGCGACGAGCACGAGGACGGTAGAGCGAACCACGCGGGCAGTGTACCCACGTTTGAACCGGTGGGTGATCAGAGCTTCAAGAGCTTGAACGCGTTCGTCCACTCGCCGCGCAGCATCCCGGGCGCGCACCAGAGCTGGCACAGCATCTCGATCGGCCGCGCGCTCTCGACCATCCCCATGCCGGCGGTCTCCCACCCGAACTGCGTGAGGAACTTCGTCGCCTCGGCCTTCGCACCCGCGTCGTTGCCGCAGATGAACATCGTTGGCGTGGGCTGGTGCGGCGGGTTGACCATGAACTTGTTGCCGACGGAGTTGAACGCCTTGACGAACTTCGCCTGCGGCGCCTTCGCCTGCAGCCGCTCCATCAGCGATTCGTTCGCGTTCGTGAAGTAGCGGATCACGCCGTTGTCGGGCTTCGCGTCGGCGATCGGGTTCGTCGCGTCGATCACGAGCTTGTCCGCGAGGTTCGCGATGCCGGCCTGCTCGAGCGTTGCCTCGGCACCCGAGCCCTTCACGGCGAGCACGATCACCTCGCCCCACGCCGCGGCGTCCGCGTAGTTGCCCGTCTGCGCGTCCCACAGCTCGTCTGCGGAGTCGCGCCGTTCGTCGGTGCTAGGATGCTCGGCCGTGACGCGGTTCCTGCTCCCGGCCGTGACCGGGCTCGCGATGCTGGCGATCTGGTGGATCGCGTCAGCCGCGGGCGCGTTCCCGACCGGCACGGTGCCGTCTCCCCCGGAGGTTGCCACCGCGTTCGGCGAGGAGATCGCATCCGGCCGGCTAATCAACGACATCATCGCGTCGCTGTACCGCGTCGCCTGGGGCTTCACGGCCGGCGTGCTCGCCGCCGTTCCACTTGGCCTGGTGATCGGACGCTCGCTCGCCACGCGCCACGCACTGCTGCCGTGGATCAACTTCTTCCGCTCGCTCTCGCCGATCGCGTGGATCCCGTTCGCGATCATCTGGTTCGGCGTCGGTGATCCGCCGGCGATCTTCATCATATTCATCGCGGTCTTCTTCCAGATCGCGCTCGCGACCTCCGCCGCCGTGGCGACCGTCCCGAAGATCTACTACCGGGTCGCCGAGGACATGGGCCTCTCGGACGCAGACATCTTGTTCCACATCACGCTGCCCGCGATCATGCCGCAGCTCGTGACCGCGCTGCGCGTCGCGATCGGCGTCGCGTGGATGGTCGTCGTCGCCGCGGAGATGATCGCGGTGCGCAGCGGCCTCGGTTATCTGATCGTCGATGCGCGCAACGGTCTCCGCATGGATCTCGTCGTGTGCGGCATGATCACGATCGGCGCGATCGGCATCGGCCTCGACATCCTGTTCTCGCGGCTCACGAAGATCCCGAGCGTGCGATGGGGGTTCGATCGATGAGCGTCCTGACGCTGGAGGGCGTGGGGTTCGACTATCCAGGCCTCAAGGTGATCGACAAGCTCGACCTGACCGTGGCGAAGCACGAGCTCGTCGTGTGTGTCGGACCGTCGGGCTGCGGCAAGTCCACGCTGCTCTCGCTCCTCGGCGGGCACCTCGCACCGACGCGCGGCCGGCTCGACCGGAAGGGTCAGAGCCGCACGATCTATCAGGACGGTGGTCTGTTCCCGTGGCTGACCGTCCGCCAGAACATCGCCGGCGGTCTGCCGCACTCCACGCCCGCAGAGGCGCGCGACAAGAAGGTCGACGAGTGGCTCGAGATCACGCGGCTCTCCGAGTTCGCGGGGACCTATCCGCATCAGCTCTCCGGCGGTATGCGCCAGCGCGTCGAGCTATCGCGCGCGCTCGCGGCGGAGACCGACATCCTGTTGCTCGACGAGCCGTTCAGCGCTCTCGACTACCAGTCGCGGCGACGCATGCGCCACGAGCTCGTCGCGACGCTCGCCGAGCGGCCGCGGACCGTCGTGATGGTGACGCACGACATCGAAGAGGCCGTCATGATCGGCGACCGCGTTGTCGTCCTGGGGAGTCGTCCGACGTCGGTGCGCAAGGTCCTCGAGCTCACGGGCGGTCGCTCGCGGACTCCCGCTTCTCCTGGCGTCGCCGAGGCGGAACAGGCCATCATGGACGAGCTCGGATTGTCATGACGTACAAGCTCCGCCTGACCCTCATCACGGTCGTCACGCTGATCACGCTGACACTGCTGCACAAGAAGCCGTGGGAGGGCGTCGACGAGGCATCGGCGTCCTCGCTGTCGGTCGGCTTTCTGCCCGTCACCTGCCACCTCACCTGCCCGGTCACCGACTTCGCGACGAAGTCGACGACAACTGGCACGCGGTTCGTATCGCAGCGGTTCACCGAGTTCCCGACCGTCATCGAGGCCCTGAAGGCCCGGAAGATCGACGCGACGTTCATGCTCGCACCGCTCGCGATGGTGCTGCGCGAGCAGGGTGTTCCGGTGCGCATCGTCTACCTCGGCCACCGCGACGGCTCGACGGTGATCGTGCCGAAGAATTCGCCCGCGAAGACCATCCGCGACCTCAAGGGCAAGACGTTCGCGCGCCCGAGCAAGTACTCGAACCAGTACCTCGTGATCACGAAGCTGATGGAAGACCACGGCATGCAGCCCGAGGAGATCAACTTCGTCGACATGCCGCCGCCCGACATGCCGTCCGCGCTCGCGGCGGGCGCGATCGACGCGTACTTCATCGGCGAGCCGCACGCGGCGAAGGCGGAGCTCAATGGAACCGGCCGCGTCCTCTATCACGCAAAGGACATCTGGCCGCGCTTCGTGTCGTGCGTGCTCGTCGTGCGCGACGAGCTGATCGAAGAGCATCCGGAGATCGTGCGCGACCTCGTGCGCGGGATCGCGGAGAGCGGTGAGTGGGCCGAGCAGAACCGGCTCGAAGCGGCGAAGGTCGCGGCGCCGTACTTTCGCCAGGATCAGAAGCTCCTCGAGTACGTGCTGACGCAGCCGCCGGATCGCGTGAGCTACCGGATGTTGACGCCGACCGACGAGGACATGCAGGGCATCATGAAGTACGCGGTCAAGGCAGGCATCCTGAAGAAGCCGCTCGACATCAGCGATCTCGTCGACCGCCGCTTCATCCCCGAGCACATCAAGCCCGCCGAGATCGACGCGAGCAAGTAGCTCAGCTCTTCGGGTCGATCGGCGGGAACGCTCCACCGCCGAGTGACGGCAGACCGCCGGTGCTGGCAGGTGGCGTGGCCGTGGTCGACGGTGCCGACGGTGGCGGCGGTGCCGATGCGCCGGGCTGCGGCGGCGATGCGGAGGTCGAGCCCGGGCCGCCGGTGAGGACCTGCATTCCGAACCGCCAGCCGATGATCGCCCACGCGGTGCCGTAGACGAGCACCATCGCGCCGGCGGCGCGGCCCATCTCGCCCGAGCTGCCCTTCGCGAACAGCGCCTGGAACGCGATCACGAGTGCGATGAACCCGAGCAGGCCGGTGACGATCAAGTTGTAGCCGGCGAACAGGCGCCGAACGGCCGTGCGCTCGACGTCGTTCGTTCGCTTGAGCAGCGAGAAGTGAGCTGCGAACACCAATCCCGCCGGCATCAGCATGCCGAGCGCGATGCGGTTGAAGACGCTCTTCATCTCCGACGGTGCGGTGGTGATCAGCGCCCACACGAGCAGCGTCAGACCGGCGAGCCCGAGCTGGAACGCGCTGATCGAGAAGAAGTGCAGCGCGACCTTGAGGCCGAGGTGGCGATCGGTGTCGGGCTCCTTCGCCGCTTTCCAGCGAGCGACGAGGTAGAGCACGATCGGCGCGAAGATCGTGATGCTGATCAGCATCGCCACGATTCCCATCACAGGCCCGGCCAGCGCCCGCATGAGGAAGAAGCTCGAGTCGAAGTCGTCCATGACCGCAGTATAGTCCCGGCGATGACCACGTACCGGGCCGCACCGCACATGACGACGTTCCGGTGCCTCGGCTCGGAGTGCGAGGACACGTGCTGCCAGGCGTGGGAGATCCCGATCTCCGACGACGACGTGTCGCGGCTGACGGCGGCGATCGGCGATGCCGCCGCCAACGACATGGTCAACCGGATCCCGAACGGACGCGGCGGCGAGGTCGTGGTGCTGCGCAAGCTCCCCAGCGGCGCATGCACGCAGCTCGACGAGAACCAGCTGTGCAGCCTGCACGCCCGGCTCGGCGAGTCGGTGCTCCCATCGATCTGCCACTCGTATCCACGCGCCGTCGGTCGGCTCGGTGAGGTGGTGGAGCTGACCGGGCGGCTCTCGTGTCCCGAGGTCGCGCGGCAGTGCTTGCTCAGCGACGAGGCACCGATGGTCGACTCGCCGCTCGAGCCCTTCGGCCGGATCAAGATCCGCCTCGAGGTGGACCCCGACGGCGAGGTTCCCTACCTCACGTCGTTCCCGCTCGTGCGCGACGCGCTCGTCGAGCTGTCGACGAGCCCGGGCTTCTCGGTGGCAAGCCGCCTCTATTTCATCGCGGTGCTCGCCGATCGCATCGGCGCGTTCTATCGCCGCGACGTGACGACGCACGAGCCGGAGCGACTCGCGCACGAGCTCGCCGAGATCAAGCGCCCCGAGGTGCAAGCCGAGCTGCACGCGAAGCGCGGAGCGAGCTCGCCGATGGATGGACTCGCCCTGCAGCTCGCGCAAGGGCTGATGTACTCGCGGCTCGACGCGGCGCCGGCCTTTGCGCGGGTCGCGATGCTGGCGGCGCGCACGCACACCGAGGCCGCGGGTCTCGGCGGCATCGGCGGCGGCGGTGACATGCTGAAGGTGCTCTCCAAGATCCCGCCGGATCTGCTGTGGCGCCACCACATGGAGCGCCGCGTGAACCTCGGCCCCGCGCAGACCGCGCGCATCGACCAGTACCTCGAGCGGTACTGCCGGAGCTACTGGTTACAAGACTGGTACCCGCAGTCGCCCGCGCTGCTCGAGCACGTGATGCTGCTGCTCCTGCGCGTGACGCTGATCAAGTTCCTCCTGATCGCGCACCCGGCGCTCGGTCCCGACACCGACCCGGCCACCACCGACCGGATCGCAGTCGATGTCGTCTACGCCGTATCGCGCGCGTACGACCACAATCCGTCGATCCGCGAGGGCCTGGCCAACATGCTGACGAAGCAGCACATGTTGACCGTCGACCACGCCGCGGCCCTGCTGAAGCTGTAGATCGCGGGAACCGAGGCCGCCGGCCGCTGTCTCACGACCATGCGACGCCTGCCGCTCGTGGCTGCAGCCTTGGTGTTCGCAGGATCGGCACACGCGTGGTCGCGTCGCACCGCGGATCAAGAGCTCTCGCCCGCGCTCGTGAAGGGCAAGCTCGAGGGACCGATCGCGACGTTCACCGTGAAGTTCGTGGTTCCCGTCGACAAGGGAACGTATGGACAGCAGCACTCGAGCATCGAGCTGCCGCCGAAGGGCATGGTCACGTCGGCGACCGCGTCGCTCAACGGAGTCACGCACTCGCTGGCGATGCTGCCCGCGGAGGATGCGGAGAAGAAGTTCAACGCGCTCTCCGCCGACGAGGAGCATCCTCCGGTCGGGCGGAAGGCGTCCGCGGTGCTGATGAGCGGCTCCCAGGGCACCGTTGGTGTCAGCGTCGCCGCGGCCAATGGTGGAGTGCTCACACTCGAGCTCACGGTCGCATCGCCCACCTGCTTCTTCCGCGACAGGCGGTGGATCAACGTACCCGAGGCCTGGGCCGCGTCTGCGGAGGTCGCACTTCGAAAGCTCGTCGACCAGGACGGCCCGAACGCCGCGTGCATGTCGAATGGCAGCACGGATGTGCCGCGCGGCGAGGGCGTGTGGATGGCGTTCCCCGCGCCCGAGCTGACGGGGCGCCGGTCCGGCGAGCGGATCGGCACGTTCGCCGGCCGGGTCGCGCTCGGAGACGAGCACGTCACGCGATTCGAGCTCGACCTCTCGGCGAAGATCAGCGATGTGCCGCGCGATCTGGCGACCGTGATCCTCGTCGATGGATCGCGATCGATGTTCGCCGAGGAGCTCGAGACGCAGCGCCAGCTCGTGATGTCGTATCTCCGCGCCGCACCGGATAGTCGCGTACAAGTGATCGCATACGCGCGGCGCGTGAAGCCGCTGCTTCCGGGCTGGACCACCGCATCGCAGGCTGCTCCGCGTCTGGATCGCGAGTTGCGCGCGATGGCGCAGCGCAACGGCTCGCACTTCGATATCGGGCTGGCCGAGGCTGCGACGTGGCTCGAGCGGGTCGAGGGCACGAAGCGAGTCGTGCTGATCACCGACGAGCGGATGGCAGGTCGCCTCGAGGGCACACCGCCGGCGACGCTCAAGCGTGCGCTGCCTGCCGGCACGCTCGTCCACGTCGTCGCGGTCGGCGGGTCCAGCGACCAGCCCCCGTCGCGCGACGAGGACACGAAGCTCGCTCCACTCGCGGCCGCGACTGATGGCATGTCCGTCCGCGCCGGCAAGCTCGAGGATCCGAGGAAGCTGCACGACTCGACCCTGCTCGTGCGCCCCGTCTCGCTCGACTTCGTGAAGGTGAAGGCGCCCGACTGGACGCAGATCACGCCCATGGCAGACGATGTGGCCTGCGGTGACGAGGAGAGCCACGAGATCGCGGAGGGAGACTCGTGCACGTGGTGGGGCCAGGGCGACGCGAGCGCGGGCCCCGTGATCGTCGAGGGCTTGCTGTGGGGGAAGCGCATCCAGCGCTTCGTCCAGCCGAACCTCGCGCACGGGCGCGACATCGCGCGCGAGCTCTCCGTGCTCGGCACGCTCGACGAGCCGCTGCTCGAGAAGGCGCACCTGCTCGCGCGCGCGGTGAACGAGAAGTGGTCGCTCTACGCGCAGTGGGGCGGTAGGGCGGGCTACGAGGATGGCTTTGGCCTGGGCATGTCAGGTGGAGGCAGGGGTGGCATCTGCTGCGGCACCGTCGGCACGATCGGCCGCGGCAGCGGCACGGGCAGTTACCGGGAGCCGCCGGATCTCGCGAAGCAGCTGCGTCCGCTGCTCGCGGCATGCGAGGTCGAGACCGTCGATGTACGCGCGACGCTCGAGATGACGCTGACCGAGATCGCGGAGCTCACCGTCACGATGAACCACCCCGATGGCACACCGTCGGCGACGAAGCGCAAGCGACAGCAGTGTGTCGAGGATGCGCTGTGGGACTCGACGCCGATGCTGACGCACGTCGATCAGCACCACACGTACAACGTCGATCTGCGCGCGATCCGCTAGCGTCGCAGCGAGCGCCACGTCGCGAGGGCCCACGCCCGGTGCTCGCGCGTGCTCTTGCACGTGACGATCGCGACGCCCGGCGTCTCCGCCATGAGCCCGTGCACGACGTGCACATCGCCCTCGTCGTACGCCTCGGCGCGGCCGCAACGCGTGGCGTCCTCGAGCCGCTCGATCACGGGGTGCTTCTCCGGCGCGATCGAAAGCAGGTGCGCCGAGCTGTGCTCTCCGTTCGTGAGGATGCAGGTGACCTCGATCATGCGATCGCCATCGGTAGCCCAGTAGCGATCCTCCTCCCACGATCCGAGGAACGAGCCAGGAAGCTCCAGCTTCCACCCTGCATCGAGCTCGATCTCGATCGGATGACGGCGATAACCGATCGTCGCCGGCTTGCCGCCCGCGCGCTCGCGCAGCTCCTCCGCGCGATCCTCGTCACCAAGGTGCTCGCGCAGCTCGGCCCACTCTGCCCACGGCAGCTCGAGTGCCTTGTTCGCCCTGCGCGCCGCCTTGAGATCCTTGTCGACGCGCGTCATCAGCGCGCGCTCCTCGGCATCCAGCGGTTCGCGCCACGGAACCTCGAGCCACATCGCGAGCAGCGCGCGCGATCGTTCGAGCTGACCAGGCTCATCGTCCCACCACGCGAACGCATCCGCCCCGCGCACGGGATCCGCGATCACGGCATCGCGCCACGCGGCATCGCGCGGGCCCATCGAGGTCAGCACGGCAGCATCGATCTTGAACGAGAGCTCCGGGGG
>JACCRC010000483.1 GCA_013813765.1 Deltaproteobacteria bacterium
GCGAGGTGCAGGGCGCGCTCTACCTCGCGATGGAGTACGTCCACGGCAAGGACCTGCGCGACGTCGTCAAGAAGCTGCAGGCAGGCCGCACGATGATGCCGCTCGCGGAGGCGCTGTACGTGATCCGGGAGGTCGCGCAGGCGCTCCACCACGCGTACTGGTCGACCGACATGGACGGCAACCGGCTGTCGGTCGTCCATCGCGACGTCTCGCCGCAGAACATCATCATCAGCTACGACGGCACCGTGAAGCTGCTCGACTTCGGCGTCGCGATGTCGGCGGTCACCGAGCACGCCGAGACGATGATCGTCGGCAAGTGGCTGTACATGTCGCCCGAGACGACGACGAACGAGCCGATCGATCACCGCTCGGATCTGTTCTCGCTCGGCGTCATCCTCTACCTGCTGTGCTCCGGCTACATGCCGTTCACGGGCAAGGAGCCGAAGGAGATCGTCCGCAAGATCCGCGCCGGCCAGTACAAGCCGTTGCACGAGATCGTCCAGGTGCCGGACCGGCTCGCGCTGCTTGTCAGCCGTATGCTCGCGCCGAACCCGGACGATCGGCCACAGCGCGGCCAGGAAGTCGTCGCCGAGCTCAACGACATCGCACGTGCCTTCGGCATGGAGAGCTCCGCACCGAACATCGCGAGCTTCCTGTCGCACGTCTTCGCGGAGGAGATCGGCAGCGGAGAGAGCGAGCCTTCGCGCGTCGAGATCGTCCGGACGACGGGTACCTACGACAGCAGCAGGTCCATGAACGTGGCGGTGCCGGGGTCGCTGTCGCCGGTGCCGCGAGTCACCGGCGCGGACATGGCGGTCGACGTCTCGGTGACGCTCCGCCGGACCGCGGAGGCGCGGGCCGCCGAGCCGCTGGCGCATCCGCCATCGCCCATGGCGCCACCGACCATGTCCCCGGTCGACTTCTCGGCCGCGCCGATGCAGATGCAGGCGCCCCTGCCCCCCGCGCACATCTCCACGTCGATTCGCCCGGTGTCCGTGAAGGCGGTGGTCATCTCGGCCGCGATCGTCATCGTGCTCGCCATCGTCATGTACCTGCTCGTCCGGCCGAGCTAGCGCGCGTTCGCACGCAAGGACGTCGACAGCCCATGGTCCGCCATCTCGCAATCGCTTTGCTCGCTGCCACTGTCAGCGCTGCGCCCGCCTCGGCCCAGCCCGCGCCCCCACCGGGTCCCGAGGTCGCTGCCCTGCCGCGGATCGCGGTCGCCGCCAAGACGGTGCAGCGGCTCGCCTCGCCGCTCGGGTGCGATCGCCTGACGCTGGCCGAAGGACTGCCGAACTCCAACGTTCGCGTCATCGTCCAGGATCAACGAGGCTTCGTCTGGTTTGGCACGCAGGACGGGCTCGTTCGCTACGACGGCATCAACATGCGCGTCTATCGACCGAGCGACACCGATCCACGCACGGTGTCGTCGGGCTACATCACCGCGCTCGTCCCCGATGCCAGCGGCAAGCTCTGGGTCGGCACCGTCGAGCACGGCCTCAACCTCTACGATCCCAACACCGATCAATTCACGCGCTACGAGCACGGTGCCAAGGGCGGCCTCAGCTCGGAGGGCGTCACCGCGATCGCGCGTGACCGCAAGGACCGGATCTGGTTCGCGATGAGCGGTGGTGGCCTCAATCGGTTCGAGCCTGCCACCGGCACGTTCACCGAGTTCCTGACGAAGCCGCTCGACGCGGCGATCACCGCGATCGCAGCCGATCAAGGCGGCACGCTCTGGCTCGGGACCGCGAGTGTCGGCGTCATCCAGTGGAACCCCGACACCGGGGCGACCACCAGCTACCGGCCCACGCCGGGGGACAATCAGGGCCTCGGCACCGCGCCGATCACGTCGCTCCTCGCGGCGTCGAGCGGCAAGCTGTGGATCGGCACCGACGGCGACGGCGCGCTCGTGCTCGATCCGGCGACCCGCGCGATCGTGCGGCATCGCTCGACGAGCCCCGCGGTCGTCATCGACGACCACATCTCCACGCTGTTCGAGGATCAGGACAAGAACCTGTGGATCGGCACGACGAACGGCCTGAACCGGCTCGATCCGGGCGGCGGGACCATCCAGTACCTGCACGAGCCGAACGACACGACGAGCCTGCCCTCGCCCGGCGTCGAGTCGATCTACCAGGACTCGGGCGGCGTCATGTGGGTCGGCGGATTCACCGTCGGCGTCTGCAAGTTCGACGAGTTCCGCCTCAAGTTCGGCCACTACCGCAC
>JACCRC010000489.1 GCA_013813765.1 Deltaproteobacteria bacterium
CTTCAACGTCTTCCTGTTCATGATGCTGCCGATGGGCACCGTGTTCATCGTCCAGAGCTTCGTGTCGCAGCTCGTCGGCGCGGGCGATCGGGATGCGACCCCGCGGTTCGCGTGGTACGGGATCATCATCGCGACGATCTCCGGCGGCGTCGCGCTGGCGATGATCCCGCTGATCGACCCGCTGCTCGGGCTCGCGGAGTTCTCCCCCGAGGTCCACCGGCTGATGGCGGAGTACATGGCCATCCGGATGTTCTCCGTCGCCGCCGTCGTCGGGATCGAGGCGCTCGGCAACTGGTACGGCGGGCTCAACAACACGTGGATGGCGCTGGTCGCGAGCGTGATCTCGATGTGCAGCGACCTGTTCCTCAACTGGGTGCTGATCTACGGCAACCTGGGCGCGCCCGAGATGGGCGTCAACGGCGCCGCGCTGTCGTCGACGATCGGCAGCTTCATCGGCGTCGCGTTCATGGGCCTCGCGTTCTGGCGGCGCTGGGGCATGGCGATCGGCGGACCCGCACCCGTGCGCAAGCGACCGCCGCTGTCGTGGCGCGAGCTCCGGCGCGTCATGAGGTTCGGGCTGCCGAACGGCGCCAACTGGTTCCTCGAGTTCGCGGCGTTCCAGCTGTTCGTCAACGTCGTGCTCGCGTCGCTCGGCGACCACACGCTCGCCGCGCTCAACGTCGTGATCGCGATCAACTCGGTCTCGTTCATGCCGGCGTTTGGCCTCGCCTCCGCTGGCGCGATCCTCGCCGGTCAGGCGATCGGCCGCGGCGACAAGGACGCGGTGTGGCCTCAGGTCAAGGTCACGCTCTACGTCGCCGGCACGTGGATGGGCGCGATCGGAGCGCTCTACTTCGTCGCCCCCGAGCGACTGCTCCAGCTGTTCGACAGCTCCAACAGCTCGCCCGAGTTCGTGCGCGTCGGCGTCACCATGCTCGTCATCAGCGCGGCCTGGCAGCTGTTCGACGCCATCGGCATCACGCTCTCCGAGACGCTGCGCGCCGCCGGCGACACGACGTGGACCGCCGGCGCCCGCCTCGTCCTCGCGTGGGCGGTGTTCGTACCGACCGCCTACGTCGTCGTGATGAGCTACGACGGCGGCCCGGTCGGCGCGATGCTCTGCCTCATCGGCTACCTCGCCCTGCTCTCCGGCGCCTTCGCCTACCGCTTCAAGTCCGGGGCGTGGCGCAAGATCGAGCTGATCGAGCCGAAGCTGGTGTGAGCCCGCGCAAAAAAACAGGAGCGGCCGAGACCCGCTCCTGTTTGAGAGCACCCGAAGATCCGGGTGTTCTATCGCCTCGGCTACTTGCCGAACGCGCCGCTGAAGCCGAGCGACGCCACGAACGCCTGCACGCCATAGCGGCCCTTGAAGGCCGGCCGGTACATCTCTTCCGACGTGTCGCGCTCGCCGGGCGTGACCCACAGGAAGCCGAGGTGGACGCCGTAGTTGCCGAACATCTTGCTGCCGCCGAGCGTGATGTTCTTGCGGTCGATGTCGGGGAGCCGCGCCGTGAGCGTCGTCGTCGGGATCGGCGTCGGGTCGTAGACGAAGCCCGCACGGATCACGGCCTGCTGCGGCAGGAACCGGTACTCGGCGCCGATCCGCCACGTCAGCGTGTTCTCGTAGTCCTGCGGCGAGCTCGTGCTCGCACCGTCCGGCAGCTGGATCGTGAGGTTGCCGTCCTCGAAGGCCTGCGCCCAGTTGATCCACACGAGGTTGAGCTCGAACTCGAGCTCGGGCATCACCTCGTAACCGATGCCGCCCGCGATCGACTGCGGCAGCGTGATCTTGGCGGTGATGTCGCCGTCCGCGGGTAGCTGCGAGCGCAGCTCGTCCGCGATGTCGAAGTCGCCCTTCCCCTCGAACTCGAGGTTCACCTGGCTGCGGTACATCAGGCCGAGCTTGAGGCCGCGCACGCCCTCGGGGTGATACATCACGCCGATCCGGCCGCCGACGCCGATCGCCTCGCCGCCGAGGTGCGCGTTGCCCTGGACGTCACCGAACGAGATCGTCTGCTCGAGCTCGATCGTCGCCGGCACGATGTCGATGCCGCCGCCGATCGACAGCCCCGGGACCTGCTTGTTCAGGTTCACGCCGAACGACGGCGTGATGAAGAACGTGCGGAGGGACTGGTCCTGGATCACGTCCGACTGGAGGTGACTGTCCGGCCACGACACCGCGAGACCGAACGGCAGGTGCAGGCCGATGCCGATCGCGAACGTCTCGTTCAGTCGCGACGTCGCGTAGATGTTCGGCACCACGGACGGGTCCGAGTCCGTGGTCGTCTTGCCGTCCATGTTCTCGTAAGAGCCGCTCGCGAGGTACAGCGAGCCGCCGATCGCGATCTGCGTGCCTTCGTTGATCGCGATGCCGCCCGGATTGAAGACGATCGACGACGGCTCGGTGTTGCTGGCCGCCGAGGCGCCGCCGCGTCCGGTGACGCGGGGGTCGTGCTCGTTGATGTTGAATGCGTTCGCCGAGACCGTGCCTGCGAGTGCACCGAGGCTCAGCGCCGCGAAGAGGGATGTGCGGAGAGTCTTCATGGAGTCCTCGGTAAGCTACTTGTTGAGCTGCAGGAACGTGACGGCGTCCGTGACGACGCGGATGGTGCCGAGCACGCCGTCGCAGAACTGCGGGGTCGCCTGGGTGCACTGGTCTGCCGCCGAGGCCGCGTTGACCGACGCTGCCGGGCTCAGCAGCGAGCCGTGGCTGAACGTGTTGCCCGGGAAGCCCGCTCCGAGGTTCGGCGGCAGGTTCATGTAGCGCAGCCACTTGCTCATCGTCGGAGCGAGGCACGCCGCGCCCATGCAGAGCGCCTCGGACGGTGGGACCGCCGTCAGC
>JACCRC010000493.1 GCA_013813765.1 Deltaproteobacteria bacterium
GGATCGGGATGATCCCGCCGCTCTCCGCCTTGACGACAGACTTCTTGTAGACCCCGACCAGCGCCTTGAGTGAATCGCGGCAACCCGAAACGACCTCGAGCTGCACGATCGACTGAGTGTTCCAGTCCGCGACGTCGATCTCACCGGCCTTGAGATCCTCGTGGCGCTTCATCGTGCGCTTGATCATCTGGATCAGAGGAGCCGGGAACTGCATCTCGTCACACGACTGCACGCACTCGGCGAGGTACGTCGTGATCGTGCCGAGCCGCGCCAGTACGACCTCGAGCGTGGACGGGTCGGCGATGTACTTGCGGGCCTGCGCTTGCATCGCCGCGGTGCCGTCTCGATCGCCGACGATCTCTCGCGCAGGATCGACCTCGGTCCTCAGCGGCTCATCGATCTCGCCGTTTCTCGTTCCCTGCGCGAGCTCGCCCTGCTGCGCATGGCTCGTGAACGGGCTGTAGTCCCAGTTCTTCTGGTCGAGCGGGCCGTAGGCAGTCTTGTACGGCTCGAGCAGCTCGACGCCTTCGGGAAGCGTGAACCCGAAGCGCGGCGCGGCGTCGACGATCGCGTAGGCGTAGGCCGTGTCGCCGAACAGCGCCTGCGCGACCTCTTCCTTCGTCGCGTTGGGAGGGTCCGCGGTGACCCAGTTGCGCTTGTTGCCGTAGTCCGGCTCGGTGGCCAGCTTGATGGGCCGAGGTGTGAACTGGTAGCCCTCGGCGTAGAACCTCGCATCGGGGTGGTCCTCGCCGTATTTGTCCCAGTCCGTGGAGATCAGGCCGGGCTGCGAGAGGAACGCCTCGATGACGACCTTGTCCATCGGGTGCGAAGGAACGATCGCGGTGCTGTTGATCTCCGGCGCATCCTTCACCTCCGGGTTTCCGGCCTTCGTGCGGAAGTAGAGCCCGGCACGCTGGCCGAGATAGCGTTGCATCACGCGCTTCAGCGAGGTGTGAAGGGTCGGCAGGAACTTCATCCAGAGCTCTTGTGCGACCGCGTCCTTGTGCCACCTGCGCGAGCCCATGCCGTACTCGTCGGCTTCACGCCCGCGATTCACGGCCTCCGTCGCGGCAGCACTGCCGATCATCTTCGTGAGCAGCGCCCACTGCTCTGCGTTCCCCGGCAGCAGCAGCTTCGCGATCTTCTGCTGTACGACTTCTTTGTTGAATGTCGTCGGATGTGCAGAGCCCGCCTCCCACGGCAACTGGACGTTGTCGTAGAAGAGCTGATTGGACATCCAGGGTCCGGTCTTCGCCTCCAGGTATCCCTTCGCGTCGACCATGTCGAGGTCGTACGTTGGCTTCACCTTGTCGACGTCGTCTTTGCCGATCGAGCCAGTACCAGGCGGCGTGGCCTTGGTGTCGCGTTGGACCGCGGACGCGGAAGCCGGCGTGCCCGTGCCCGATCCTGACGCTCGATCGAGCAGTGACTCGGCGGACTCGCCTCGAACGACCGTGTCCGCGACGGAATCTGCGTGGCTCTCGTTCGCATCACCCGGCGTGTCGATGCCCTTCAGCTGAACGCCGCCGCGTTGCTGGACGACGTGCGCCATCTCGTGCGCCGCGGTGTGCAGGTCGGGTTGTTCGGCAAACGCGATTCGATCGCCGGTAGCAAACGCTCGTGCGCCGAGCTGCGCCGATGCAGTGGCCGCAGGGCCACCGATGTGCGCACGAACGCCCGAGACGTCGTGCCGCCCGAACGACGCCTGGATGCGATCGCGGAACGGAGCTTCGGTGCCTGAACCTTCCGTTGCCTTGCGCGCGAGTTTCACGGGCTCGCGAGTGCCACCGATGCCGATCGGAGCTTTCTCTCCGAGGGGAGCACCCAGCTCTGCCTCGGCGTCCGGAAGCCGCGCACCGAGGATGCGCTCGAGCGCGCCCTCGGCCACGGTCACGAGCTTCTCTAGAAACCCCGGGCCCTCCGTGGCGCGCAGCTCCTTCAGCGCCGCGATGATCGTCGCGGGATCCGAGGACGCGAGAACGTCCTCGGGGTTCGTGCCCGCCTGCACAGCGGCGACGATCTCGCCGCGCAGTCCCTGGAGAGCACCGCCCTGCGAGTCATGGGTTCGGAGCGCCGCGCCTGCCTGCGCCTGGTTGCGCGCAGCCTTGGTTTGCCCCTGTGACTGCGTCGCGGGGCTCGCGGGGGGGGGCGCACTGGTCTCGGCCTTTGCGGCCCCAACCGTCCCGTCCTGTGCACCCGCCCGTCCCGTCACTGGACAGATAGTACGGAATCAGGCCGACGGATATGCCGGCTAAATTGCTGTCAATTCGTCTTGTTAGCCAGCTCGCATCGCTTACATGCTTGGAGCTGGCTGCAGGATCCCCAGCGACGCGCCGAGCGGATCGAGGAACACGGCGAGCCTGCCGACGTTCGGCACGTCCTCGGCCGGCATCGTGATCGTGGCGCCAAGGCGCTTCGCCTTCGCGAGTGCCTCGTCGACGTTCGCGACCTGGATGTACGGCATCCAGTGCTGCGGGATGCCCGGCATCGGCGACTTCATGATCCCGGCGCGGCTTTTTCCAGCGCTGTCGAGCACGTGGTACGTGCCCATCGGACCCATGTCCATCGGCTGGTCCTTGAAGCCGCCGATCGCCTCGTAGAACGCGACCGACGTCTCGACGTTGTCGGTGTAGAGCTCGTTCCACACGAACGTGCCGGGAACGCCGCGGTACTCGGAGGCCTCGGCCTTCACCGGCTGCCACAGCGCGAACACGCCGCCGAGCGGATCGGCCACGATCGCGTACGTGCCGAGGTCGGCCATCTTCGTCGGGTCCTTGAGGACCTTGCCGCCCGCGGTCTTGGTCTTGGCTGCGGATGCGGACGCGTCCTCGACCTGCAGGTGCGCGAGCCAGTGCGCGTTTGGCGGCGCACCCAGCGGCGTTGCGAGGTAGCCGCCGATGGTGTGCTCGCCCGCGGCGATCATCGTGTACTGGCCGCCCGGCAGCCCGGACGCCGGCATGCTCTGCGTCTTCCAGTTGAACAGCTCGCCGAAGAAGCCCTGCGCCTTCGTGGACTCCGTCGACACGTACTCGAACCAGCAAAAACGTCCGCTCGGAAAGGTCATCGTCATTCTCCCGTGGTGGGTTGTTGTGCCCATGGGTCGAATGGCGGCGCGACGGATCGACAGCGGAGTGAAAAAACTTTCGGCGTTCTCACAAGCTCCCGGATTCGCGGCGGATACTCCACTGCTAGACGACCTTGCCGGCGTCGCGCAGCACGAGCTTCGCGGCCCGCTGGAGCAATCCCGTCGTGATCGGAGCCTTGGCGGCCGCCGCGAGATACCCGGCGCGCAGCACGGCGTTGCGGATGTACCCGCCCGACATCGGCAGCACCTCGGCGAGCTCCTTCCAGTCGACGTTCCGACAGTGAGCCGCGCGTCCCGCGAGCATCTGGCGCCACAAGACCTCGCGCTCGTCGGCCTCCGGGGGCGGAAAGCACACGCGGAACGTCATGCGGCGCTTGAACGCGGCGTCCATCCCCGACTCGCGGTTCGTGGTGAGGATGCTGATGCCGTTGAACAGCTCGAGCTGCGTGAGCAGGAAGTTCGTCTGCATGTTCGCGTAACGATCCGTCGCGCTCTGCACGTCGGTGCGCTTGCCGAAGATCGCGTCGGCCTCGTCGAACAGCAGCATCGCCTGACGCTCCTCCGCCGCGCGAAACACCGCGGCGAGGTTCTTCTCGGTCTCGCCGACCCACTTCGACACCAGGCTCGCCGTATCGATCTGATACAGCGGCGCGCCGACCGACGCGGCGATCACCCCAGCGGCCATCGTCTTGCCGGTGCCTGGATCGCCATAGAACAACGCCGAGACGCCGCGCCCGCGCACGAGCGGCCGAAACTTCCACGCATCCAACACGTGGTCGCGGAGCGCCACCGTCGACGCGAGCTCCATCAGCGTCTCGCGCGTCTCGTCGGCGACCACGAGGTCCTCGAGCGTCGCGGTCGTCGGCAAACGACGGCCCAGCACCTCGAGCTGCGGCGCGAACTCGGCATCGATCGCATCGATCACGTCGGCGCGGCTCACCACACGAGCGCGGGCCTCGGCGAGCACGCGAGCGTCATCGGCGATGCGGCGGATCGTTCCACCGGTGAGCGCATACGTGCGACCGAGCTCCGTGCAGTCGACGTCTGCACCGAGCTGTTCGCGCCAGATCGTCACGCGCGTTTCAGCGCTCGGGACCGGGACCCACAGCGGCGAGAGGCGCAGCCGCGTGAACCGGATGTCGAGATGGTTCGGCGTGGCGCAGTCCCGGCACAGCACGACCCGCTCGCTCGAGACGGCGAGCAGGCGCGCGACGCCGGCCTGCCACCGCGCGTCGGAGTCCTGTGGAGGAAGACCGACGAGGAGCGTCGCACCGCGTAGCCACGCCATCCGCGCGGCCGCCTGGGCCTCGCGCTCGGTGAATGGCAACGCCGGCGTGAGCTGGAGCTCGAGGAGCGGCTTCGCGTCGTCGAGGCACGCGCTGCGCACGAGCGAGCGCTTGCCGGCACCCGCTGGACCCTCGAGGAACATGAGCGCGCCCTGATCGGCCAAGAGCGCCGCGACCCGCGGGCGCAGCTCGTGGGTCGCGCAATTCGCGAGCACGTGCCGATCGACCAGGAACGGAGTGAGGAGTGGATCTTCGGCGTCGTGACCGAGGACAAACGCGATCACGGGCGCTGGCACCGTGATCGACGTTTTGAGCGTGGGCGACGCGACCGGAGCGCCATCGGGGCCGGTGAGCTCGAGCAGACCGAGCGTGACGAGGGTGCTGCTCGGGGTGAGGGCGTGACGCACCGCCGTGGCGCCGGCGTCGTCGGGCGAGAGCACTCGAGCGGCGGTCGAGAGATCGAGGCGCCGCTTTCCGCCGAGGAGCTCGTACACGCGCGCGAAGCCGTCGTCGATCTCTGGCGCGAGCGCCAGCAGGAACAGATCGAGGCCTACTGAGTCGAGGCTCGCCCGCTCGGCGAGCGTGTCGAGCGGCATCGGCCGCGACGTGGCCGCGCGATCGGCGGCGTTCGTGCGGGCGCGTTCGGCGATCTGCTGGGCGAGTCGATCGAGGTCGGGGTCGATGACCTGCGGCGTCTTGCCAATCGGATGCGCGAGCCGCGCGAGATCGCGATGCGCGAGGCCGGCATCGTAGCCGTGCACGTCCGCTCCCAGATCGCGATCGAGCTCCGCGAAGCGGAGCGCGCGACGCAGAACGAGTGCGACACGCGCGATCTCTGCCGCAACTGCGGCGGCCGGCGTCGCGAACGGAGTGGGCAACATGGACATCCCTAGACTCCTCCGCCGTAGGTAGTGATCACCTCGGGGCCCTGGTACTCGACGACGCGCAGCGGTGAGAACGTGCCCGCCGCGCTCTGAACGCGCGCGTGCATGCCGTACGTCTCGCCGCCGTGCACCTCGGTGTGCGCCGTCCAGATGGCCACCCCCCCCCGAGCCGAGCGCGATGCGGTCCTGCTTGTTCTCGTAGACCTTTCCGTCCTTGTAGACGGTCGTATAGAGGACGACCGTCGTGTTCGCCTCGCCGAAGATCTCGAACACCGTCTGCAGCGGTCCATCGGAATACCTCGCGTGTGGCGCCGGCGTGATGATGTTCACGCGCGGAGCGATCGCCGCCTTCGCACCCCCGGTTCCAGAGGGCGCAACGCCTACGCTGGGTGCGACGCTCGCCTTCTCGGGCGACCCGGAGGATCCAGTACGACCCTGCTGGCCGTGCTGCTCGGGGCGCTGCTGTTCCATCTCGTCGTCGTGTGCGGATCGGTTCGGCATCTTGAAGGGTAGATGCGGGCTCGCGCCGATGTGACGCCCTGTGTGATCGAGGACTTGGCGCGGAGCGTCGATCAGAGCCGCCAGGCGTCGCGGATGATCTCGACGCTCTCGCCGGTCACGGCGACGACGTCGAACCGCGCCTGCTGAAAGCGCGGGCGCTCGAGCATCAGGTACATGCCGGCGACGCGCGTGACCTTCTTCTGCTTGCCCACCGACACCATTTGCGCCGCCCTGCCGTGTGCGTCATCGACGCGGCTGCGCACCTCGACGAACACGAGCACGTCGCGTTCACGGGCGACGAGGTCGAGCTCGCCGGTATCGCAGCTCCAGTTACGAGCGACGATCGAATAGCCGGCTGCCATCAGCGCGGCGGCGGCGCGGTCCTCGGCGGACGCGCCCCTCTCTGACGTTGTCTCCACGGCCCACTTCCTTACCCTCCCCCAGATTCACGAAACGCGAGAAGCGGAGAAGGCTACGCGGCCTTGTCCTTCTTCTTGCCCTTGCGGCCCTTGGCCTTCTTCTCGTCGGTCTTCGCTTCACCGGGCTCGGCGCCGTCGGCTGCCGGAGCGATGTCCGCGGCGGCTGCGTTCTGATCCTCGTAGCTGCCATCGCGCTCCTTGATGCGCGCGGCCTTGCCGGACAGATCGCGGAGGTAATAGAGCTTGGCCTGGTTCACACGGCCGCGCTGGATCACCTCGACCTTGTCGATGTTCGGCGAGTTGTCGGGGAACACGCGCTCCACGCCGACGCCGTAGGAGATCTTGCGAACGGTGAACGTCGACCGCGCGCCCTTCGACACGCGGCGGATGCACACGCCTTCGAAGGCCTGGAGGCGAGTCTTCTCGCCTTCGCGAATCTTCGCCCAGACCTTGATCGAGTCACCGGGGCGGAACTCCGGGAGCGGCGCCTGCCGATTTTGAGACTTGTTGATGCTGTCGAGGATTCGGCTGGCGCTCATGTTCATCATCCGGGCTCTTCCTGCGAACTTGCAAAAACGTCCGCTGGGACGCAGGGTTCTGCCAGAGATCACCCCTCGACGTCAAGGAGCGCGCCCGAACAGGCGGTCGAGGAGGATCGCTCCGGCGCTCCGTACGGACAGATGGTTCCAGTCCGAACGGCCCTCGATCGGCGCAAGCAGCCGAGACACCGAGGGAATCAGGTGGTCGGCGAGCCCCCAGCCGGTGCCGAGCAGGAGCAACACGGGCTCCGACCCGATCGACGCCTCGGCGAGCAATTGCTCCGGAGTCCGGCGCGGGACGGCCGGAAACGACTCGGCGCGCGCGCTGGTCGCGACCACGAGCGGGGCCATTCCGTACTCCGCCGTGAGCTCCGCGAGCACGGTCTCGATCGAGTCCGCGGTGCGCACGAGCCGCATCGCACCGGCGCGCGAGCCGGTCACGGGAGGTCTCCTCGGCAGATCGTTCTCGTCGAGCCACAGGTTCGCGATGTGCTGCGCCTTCTCGCGCTGCGACGTGACGGGCGTGACGATGTGATACGCGGCGAGGCCGTAGGTCATCGTCGAGCGCGCGATATCGTGAATGTCGAAGTTCGTCAGCGACGTCGTGACGATCTTTCCGGTGCGATCGGCGACCGGATGGTGCACGAGCGCGAGGTGCGTGCGCTGCGCGAGCGCCGGCGGCAAGAGCTTCGCGTCCGCCTTCGTCGGGCGATAGCGCGCGAACAGATCGGGACGGCGCTGCGCCGTGCGCGCGAGCGCCTGCTGCTTGCGCCAGCTCGCGATCACCGCGTGGTTCCCCGACTGCAACACCGCGGGCACCTCGCGATCGCCGAGCTTCGCCGGCCGCGTGTAGTGCGGATACTCGAGCAGGCCCGCGGAGTGCGATTCCTCGTCGGCAGACGCGGGCTCGCCGAGCACGCCGGGGACGAGGCGCGAGCACGCGTCGATGATCACGAGCGCACCGAGCTCGCCGCCGGAGAGCACGTAGTCGCCGAGCGAGAGCTCCTCGTCGATCGCGGTCTCGATCACGCGTTCGTCGATGCCCTCGTAGCGGCCGCACACGAGCACGAGGTGCGGAAGGCTCGCGAGCTCTCTCACGCGCTGCTGCGTGAGTGGCTTGCCCGCGGGCGACAGCAGGATTCGATGCGCGGGCGG
>JACCRC010000527.1 GCA_013813765.1 Deltaproteobacteria bacterium
GATCCGTGAACACCGGGCGCCGCGTCAGCGCCTGGAACGTCATCGGACCGACGAACTTCTGCGCGCTCGCGGTCATCGCGACCTCGACGTGCGCGCCCGCCTTGTCGAGCATCCGCACGAGCTCGGCGGCCTTGTACGCCGCGATGCCGCCGGTCACCCCGACGACGATGGTCGCGCCCTTGAGAGGAGCTGCCGGATCGCGCGCAGCTCGGCTAAGACGTGGTCCTTCGATCATGTCTCGCGAGGTTAGCCGATCCGCGTCGCGATGTACTTGAGGTTGGTGTAGTCGTCGATGCCGTGGCGCGAGCCCTCGCGGCCGAGGCCCGAGTGCTTGATCCCACCGAATGGCGCCTGCGCCGTGGACACGAGGCCCTCGTTGACGCCGACCATCCCGGCCTCGAGCGCCTCCGCGACGCGCTGCTGCCGCGCGCCATCGCGCGTGTAGACGTACGCGACGAGCCCGAACTCGGTGTCGTTCGCCTGTGCGATCGCCTCGGCTTCGCTCGCCGCGGTGCGGAGCGCGATCACCGGACCAAAGATCTCGGTGCGCCAGAGCGCCATCTCCGGCGTGATGCCCGCCAGCACGATGGGATGGATCAGCCGCGTCTTGCCGTCGGGCGGGGCGCCGAGCAGGACGGTCGCGCCACGCTTCACCGCGTCGTCGACGAGGCCGGCGATCTTCTCGACTGCGGAGTTGTCGATCACGGGACCGATGTCGGTCGCGCTGTCGCTTCCGCGGCCGACCACGAGCTTGCCGACGGCGGCGCACAGCTTCTCGGCGAACGCGTCCGCGATCGGCGCCTCGACGATGAAGCGGTTGGCCGCGACGCAGGTCTGCCCCGAGTTGCGAAACTTCGCGACCAGCGCACCGGCGACCGCCGCGTCGAGATCCGCGTCCGCGAGCACGATGAACGGCGCGTTGCCGCCGAGCTCGAGCGACACGCGCTTCAGATCTGCGGCGGCGTTCTTCATGATCTGCTGGCCGACCTCGGTGGATCCGGTGAAGCTGATCTTCCGGATCTGCGGACGCGACAGCAGGTAGCCGCCGAGCTTTCCTCCGTGTGAGCTCGGCACGACGTTGAACACGCCCGCGGGTAAGCCGACGTCCTCGGCGAGATCCGCCAGTGCGAGCGTGCCGAGCGGCGTGGCCTCGGCGGGCTTCGCGACGACCGTGCATCCCGCCGCGAGCGCCGCGCCGAGCTTTCGCGTCAGCATCGCGTACGGAAAGTTCCACGGCGTGATCACCGCGACCGGACCGATCGCCTCGCGCACCACCGTGAGCCGCTGGTCCGGGTTGCTCGCCGGAATGGTCTCGCCGTAGATCCGGCTCGCCTCGGCCCCGAACCACGTCAGGAAGCTCGCCGCGTAGCGCACCTCCGCGATCGCTTCCTTGATCGGCTTGCCATTCTCGCGCGTGCACAGCTCGGCCAGCCGCCGCTCCTCGGAGAGCATGCGCGCCCCGAGCTGACCGAGCAGCTTGCCGCGCTCGGGCGCCGGCCGGCGCTTCCACGTCGGGAACACGCGCGCGGCGGCCGCGACCGCGGCATCGACCATCGCCTCGTCGGCATCGGTGACCTCGGCGATCAGCGTGTCGTCGAACGGATCCTTCACCGGGAAGCGCGCGGTGCCGGGGAGCCAGCGCCCATCCACGAAGGCGTCGCCCTTGATCGTCTCGCTCATGCCCGAACTCTACTGCTATAGCTGCGGCATGAGCGACAAGAGCCGGATCGCGCTGATCTTTGGGATTCCGGCAGTGCTCCTCGTCGGCGGGCTCTACTACTTCTTCAAGATCCATCAGCCGAAGCAGGAGCAGGGCAAGGCCGCAGACGAGGTGCTCGCCTGGGAGGCGCGCCTCGATGGCGTGCACCGGTGCCTGTTCGGCGACAAGCCCGCGTCGTCGCGGTCCGCCGAGGCGCTCGCCGTGCGCGAGCTCGCGCCCGATGTGTGGGATCGCGTGTCGTGCACGAAGCTGATCGGCAAGCTGTCGCGCGGGATCGCCGAGGACACCGGCATCATGAAGGTCGAGCACGCGTGGATGTCCGTGGACCGCGCCGCCTCGCGCGTCGCGAATGCATTCGCCTCGCACGTCGATCCGACCGGGGAGGCGCCCGCGAGGCGCGGCAAGGGCTCTCCGCTACCGCAAGCGCTCGACGAGCTCGACGCCGCGCGCGCGGCGCTGCGGGAGGCAGCGGGTATGGATCCGCCGCCGTCCTCGGCGCCTGCTGCATTGCCCACTGCCGAGCTGATCGCCGTGAACCTCGGCAGCGATCGCGTCGCCTCTCTCACGGCCTGGCTGATCCCATCGTCGAGCGGCGCCATCGCCTTCGGTTCGATCAAGGGCAAGGGCGAGGTCCAGCTGACCCTCGTCCCCGGTGCCGCACCGAAGGTCGCGAAGCTCCCCGGCGGCGCGCTTCGCGCGGTGCCCGATGGATCGTGGGGTGCCGCCGGGCTGCGCCAGGAGGTCGCGATCGGATCGATCGACGAGACGGGCGCGTTCGCGCAGATGACGTCGCTGCCCGTCGAGATGGGTGCGCGCGTCGTGGTCGCGGTCGGCTCGTTCACCGGCGGGCTCGTAGCCTACGGCGCGAGCAACAAGCTCGTCATCGCGCGCTCGCAGGGCGCCGCGTTCGTCGCCGACAAGCCGATCGAGGTCGGCCGGCTCGCGTTCGCGATCGATCCCGGCGGGCGCGGGCTCGTCGCGTGGACGCCGATGGGCGAGGACGGCGATGACGATGGCGCGATCAAGGGCTTCATCGCGAAGGACGGCGCGCCGCCAAAGATCGTCGAGCTCGGCAGTGGCAGCGCGGTCCAGGCGTGTCTGACTCCGACGCAGGGCTGGGTCGGCGGCGAGGATCAGTTCATCTCGTTCGACGACACCGGTGTGGTGCCGCGCGTCCTGCCCGAGCACGAGCTGCTCGGATGCTCGACCGACGGCGCCCTGCTCCACCGCTACGGAAGCACGCACTACGCGGTGTGTGCCGCGCAGTGCCGCACCGCGGACCTCACCGCGCTGCGCCCGACGAACATCGCCGCGATCGCCGGCGGCAAGGTCTACGCGGTCCGCACGCGCGACAGGGTCATCGGTGTCTGGACCGAGGGCAAGGCGCCGAAGTTCTATGCGACGGAGAAGTCGCTGACGCCGACCCTCGCGTACGGCAGCGCGAAGGGGATCGAGCTGCTCGGCGAGACCGAGGACGGCGTGACGATCGTCCGCTTGCCGCTGTGACTACTCGTTGACCGTGGTCACGAGCGTCGCGAGCGACTTGCCGCTGTCGGGCGTGTAGATGAACACACGCTGCGCCTTGTCCGCGATCGCCTCGACCTCGAGCTCGTAGACCGCCGCCGCCTTGCACCTGCCGTCGGCCGGCGCCGGCCACTTGTGCAGCGTTACCTTCGCCTTGCCGGGAGGCAACTCGAGCTCGTAGGACGCGGTGCCGCCGAGCGCGAGGTCCGCCATTTTCGGATCGCGCTGCGGGCGGCACTCGCCGGTGCCATCCCCGACGTTGAACGAACGACCGCCGTACTTCTCGGTCAGCGCCGCCTCGTATGACTGCAGCTGACCGGCGTCGAGGATGATCGTGCCCTTCCCCGCCGACGGTGGCTTCACCGCTTGCGTCATCTCCTTCGACACGTCGTAGAGGCTGACCACGTTCGCTTGCCCGCGGTACGTGGTCAGGACACCGGTGACGACCTCGTCGGGCCGGCCGTACACCATGCCCGAGAGCTCCTTGTCGTCGGCCTTCGCGCCGACCGGAAGCACGACCGGCGACATGCTCGACGGCACGCCGAACCAGGCTGACACCTTTCCGAACTCGACGTTCTCGGCGAGCTTCACGGGTCCCCACTTGAAGCCGCGGCGCACCCAGACATCGACCGTCTGCGTCTTGCCGTCTGCACCGATGTAGAGGTTCACCAGGCGGTTCTTGCCCTTGTACTCCTCCTTCGGCGGCGGCCCCTTCTCCTGGTTCGCGGGCGCGGTCGGCACCGGCTCCTTCACGGAGGGGGTGCCTTCACTCGCCTGCTTGTCATCGCCCTTCTTGCCGCAGCCGAAGGCGAGTACTGCCACCACGAGTGCTGTTGTACGCATTTCTCGCAGGGTAACTCAGATCGAACGAGCGAGTGCGCGGGTCTCGATCAGGTTGTCCTCGATCGAACAGTAGGTCCAGCCGCCGTAGCGACCGACCGAGTGCACGCCGGCGAGCGCGAGACCGTCGCGTACGCGCTGCGTCTCGACCAGCGACGCCTGCGTGACGTGCACGTACGCGGGATCGAGCACCACGTGGTGATGCGAGACGAGCTGGTGATCGTCGACGATCCCCTCGCGGATGAGATCGCCGAGCACGCGCGCGCGCAGCGCATCGACATCGAACATCGCGCCGTGCGGCGCACCGAGCTCCACGTAGAGGCTCATGCGATCGGTGTCGAAGATGTTGTCGTACCAGCCGACTCGATAGAACGAGACGCTGCGGTCGGGGAAGTACATCCAGTGGACGTTCTTGTATCCCTTGCGATCGAACCCGAGGTTGAACACCAGCACCTGGTTCGACGTGAACACGCTCGCGTCGTGCGCGACGCCGGTCATCCGCGCGAGCATCGGCAGCGGTGCCGAGCTGACGACCTTGCCAAAGCCGATCCGCCGCTTCGGCGTGACGACCTCGCGTGCACCGAGATCGATCTGAACGACGGGCTCGTTGTAGGCGACCGTGCCGGGCGGCAGATCGCGCAACAGCGCGCGGATGTACTGGATCGCACCGCCCGCCGGATAGGTGAACGTCGCGTTGTACGCGCCGTCGCCTGCACCGGGCTGCTTCGGGCGCATGTTCGCGATGATGTCCGCGACGTCGGCTTTCGGGAAGAACCGGCCCATCGCGTCGGGATCCAGCTTCTCGAGCTCGATCGCGTAGAGCTTCTCGTTATAGGGACGAAGGAACTTCTCCGTGATCGATACGCCGAGGCGCTGGTAGAGCATCTCGGCGAACGACGCGGGCGCGCCTTCGACCTTCGACGACGGCCGGAAGTAGAGATCCACCAGACACTCGAGGAACTCCTCGCGCGGCAGCTGGTGGATGTTCTTCTGGAACGGAAAGTCGATATCGACGCCGGCGTAGCGGATCAGGCTCCGCTTGGTGACGGTCTTGATCTCCTGACCGGGCATCCGCGCGCGCAGGTACGCCTCGATCTCCGGTTCCTTGAAGTGAAAGAAGTGGCCCGAGTAGTCCCAGACGAAGCCGTCCTGCACGATCGTCTTGCAGTACCCGCCCGGCTCCGCGTCGGCCTCGAGCACGAGCACCGTCGCGCCCGGGTGCAGCTCGCGGTACCAGTTCGCGAAGCCGAGGCCACTCGCGCCCGCACCGATCACGACGATGTCGGCGGTCTCGGTCATCGGTCGCGCGGCAGCCGAGCGAGCTCGCTCGCGAAGATCCGCCGCGCGATCGCGATCGCGCAGCCGTACGTGCTCTCCATGCCGAAGTACGACATCGACTTCGACAGCAGGCTCTGGCGCCGCGAGTACGGCGTATCCGACGCGTAGTGGATCACGCCGAGCTCGAACGATGACTGATCGACGAGCGACACCAGCTCGTCCTTCGGATGGCGTCGCGGCTCCGCGGTCTCGTACGCGGCCGACAGGTACGGGCCGGCCTCCATCTCCATCACCGTGTAGCCCTCGCGATAGAACACGTCCATGTACTCGCGGTTCTGGAGGAACGCGGAGCGCACGGTCAGTGCCTTCTGGTTATCGAGCACCGTGCCGTGCTTCATGAACGGCTGAACGTCGCCCGCGGTGAGCGCGTTGCGGAACAGATACGTGTTGGACGAGTGCTCGTCGTGGATCACCTTGCTGATCATCACGTCACCGACGCGGCCGTTCAGCGTGGCGGCCTTGCCCATGATGTACACGCCGCGCAGATCCTCGACGCCGAGCGCCACCGACGTCAGGTGGTGGTAGGCCGCCATGCCGAGCGGGTAGTCGATGTTGACCAGTACCGCGGGGCTCTCGGCGATCCGCTCGATACCTGGTACGTGGACGCGCGGGTCGAGGTTGTCGGGCCGCAGCATCGAGAGCTCGATCACCTGCGCGTCGACGTCGATCTTCCCGGGCGATGCGATCGCGCGGATCCCGGCGGCGGCGTCGGACTCCTGCACCTGGGCCATGCGTCCGCCGGCGAGCGCGCCGGGCTCGTGGATGAACGCGCGTAGCGAGTAGTAGAGGATGTTCGTCGCGAGCGCGTGATCGCCCTTCGCGAGAGCCTCGTGATAGCGCGGCGCGAGATCCTCCGGGTTGTGACGATGGAGGAACTCGACGATCTCGTTGCCGTGCGCGCGCGCGTAGCCGCCGAGCAAGTTCGCGAGCGAGTGGCTGTTCGACGAGATGAAGTAGACCGGGCGGCCCTGTGGGATCGCGGGTGCGATCGCCTGGAACCAGCGCTGCGCGGACCGCTGGTACTCGCGGAACGAGCCGTCGAGCAGGCGCACGAACAGATCACAGTCGTGCGTGATCATGTCGTGGAGGATGTCGTTCGACCGCGGGCCGAGCGCGCCGCGAAGGCGGAGCACGGGCTCTTCCGCACCGAGCGCGGCCGAGAGCGCCTCGTCATCTGCGACATTGGAGATCCGGGCGGCGAGCAGGCGGTCTCGAAGCTTGTTCCACTCGATCTGGTAGGCCGTGACGATCGGGATCAGATCGTCGATATCCGAGGCGGAGGCGATGAACACCGCGAGCGTGCTGCCGCCGTCCCAGCGCAAGGGGCGCCGGCGCCCGCGGGTGCGAGCCATCTGCCAGGTGTCGATCGCGTAGCCGGCGGCCTCGAACTGAGCCACGCTCTGGCCGAGGACGATGTGCCGGATCCGGGGCATGCAGTCGGGTAACCGGCCGGCGCTGTAGGCGAATGCGGCGAGATCGGGGTCGGCTTCCTCGGCACCGAGGTGGAGGCTGGAGCGCGAAAACAGGTGGGCTTCCTCGAACGCACGCACGCGAACGTCACCGCTCGAACGGAGCAGTGAGTAGTAAGTCCGGATATAGAGATCGATCTCGTCGCTGTTGGCGCGAGGCTGCTGGCGATCCACGGGACTAACTTAGATCAGCCTTGGCTCCGGAACGCTTTTCCTGGCCGGGACTTAGTGCTATCGAGTGGCCCTCCCCAACCTGGGGCCCGCAGGAAGCAAGCACCGTGAGTAAAGAAGAGCTGGTTCATCTCGACGGCGAGGTCATCTTGATCGCGAAGGGCGGCAACTTTCGCGTCAAGCTGGACAATGGCCACGAGGTGCTCGCCAAGCTGGCCGGCAAGGTTCGTCGCCACCGCATCCGCGTCGTCCTCGGTGATCGGGTGACCGTCGCTGTGTCGCCCTACGATCCGACCCGCGGCTTCATCGTTTATCGTCAGCGCTGATCTAGACTCAGGGCGTGGAAACGCCCCTCTACGTCGGGATCGATCTAGGCACGACCAACTCCGCCGCCGCGGTGTTCGACGGCGAGCGAGTCAGCGTCATACGCAACGCGCAAGGCGCGACGGTCACCCCATCGGTGGTCCGGCTCGACAAGCAGGGTCGGGTCACGGTCGGAACCCGCGCCCGGCGGTTCGTGGAGCAAGATCCCGCGAACACGGCGGCCGAGTTCAAGCGGCTGATGGGCACCGAGAAGGCGATCGAGTTCCCGGCGGCGGGTGTCACGCGCAAGCCGGAGGAGCTGTCGGCCGAGGTGCTGAAGGCGCTGCGGCAGGACATCACCGATCAGCTCGGCGTTTCGATCGAGCGCGCGGTGATCTCGGTCCCCGCCCTCTTCGAGCTGCCGCAGAGCTCGGCGACCTCCGAGGCCGCGCGGCTCGCAGGCTTCGCGCGGGTCGAGCTGCTGCAGGAGCCGATCGCCTCGGCGCTCGCCGCCGGCTGGCGGGCGGATGGTGACGGTGCGGGCACGTGGCTCGTGTTCGATCTCGGCGGCGGCACGTTCGATGCCTCGCTGCTCGAGACGCGCGATGGCCTGCTGCGCGTCGTCGGTCACGATGGCGACAACTTCCTCGGTGGCCGCGACTTCGACTGGACGATCACCGAGCACCTCGCGTCGCGCCTGTCGGTGGTTCCGCGCCGCAACAACCCGGATCACTCGTCCGCGCTGCGCGCACTGCGCCTCGCCGCCGAGGATGCGAAGATCGAGCTTTCGCGCGGTGACAAGGCGCAGGTCACGCTCGCCCAGCCGCTATCGATCGACGGGCAGGACGTCGACGTGGATCTCGAGCTGACGCGCGCGATGGTCGAGAGCCTGTGCGCACCGCTCGTCGATCGCGCGCTCGATGTCTGCATGCGCCTGCTCACCGCGAACGGCCTCGCGCCGGGGCGGATGGGAAAGATCGTGCTCGTCGGTGGCCCGACGGTGATGCCGATGGTCCGCCAGCGAGTCGCCGCCCGACTCGAGGCGCCGATCGCGGAGGGCCACGATCCGATGACGCTCGTCGCGCAGGGCGCTGCGCTGTACGCCGCGACCGCCGGGCTCGACGGCCGCGCGCAGTCGGTCTCGGTCCCCGCAGGCCGGCAGGTCTGGCTTCAGTACCCCGCCGTGTCCTCGGATCTCACGCCGCACGTCGTCGGCAAGTTCGTCGGCGATAACCCGCCTGCGAAGGTGAAGCTCGTGCGCAACGACGGCGCGTGGTCCAGCACCGAGGCGACCGTGGGTCCCGACGGCACGTTCCTGACGAGCGTCACGCTCCTGCCTCGGCGCGCGTGCACGTTCTCGATCGAGGCGCGAGCTGCGGGCGGCGAGGTCGTCGCGGTCACGCCGCCGCAGCTGACGATCGTGCAGGGCCTGACGATCGGTGATCCGCCGCTGTCGCGCACGCTCGGCGTCGCGCTCGCGAACGGTCACGTGCAGGTCTATCTCGAGCGCGGTGCACCGCTGCCGGCGCGCCGCACGTTCACGCACCACACGGTCGAGACCGTCGCGAAGGGCAGCTCGGAGAGCATCCTTCGCATCCCGATCGTGCAGGGCGAGATGAGCCAGGCGGATCTGTGCCGCCTCGTCGGTACGCTCGACATCGGCGGCGACAAGATCAAGGACACCGTGCCGACCGGGTCGGCGATCGAGGTCACGATCGAGCTCGATCGCGGCGGCCGGCTCGCCGCGCGCGCGCTGATCCCCGCAATCGGTCAGATGTTCGAGCACGTCGCGCATCTGCTCGTGCCCGACGCCGCGCCCGAGGCGCTCGACGCCGCGTTGCGCGACCTGCGCCGCCAGCTGATGGATCTGCGCGGGGATGCGTTCCGGCACGGCCTCGGCCATGTCATCGAGAAGCTCGATCGGCTCGAGGCACGGATGAGCGAGGCCGAGCGGGACATCGATGCGGCGCACGGCGGCGATGCCGATGCGGCACAACGCGCGCGCCGCGCCCTGCTCGACATCGACGGCACGATGGCCGATGCGGACCTCGCGAAGAAGTGGCCGGAGCTCGACAACGAGGCCCGCCGTGTCGCGATCTCCGCGTCGTCGACGGTCGGCATGCACGGCACCGATGCCGAGCGTTCACTCCTGCAGGAGGTCCTCGCCTCGATGGAGAAGGCCCGCAAGGACAAGGACGCCGCGGAGCTCGAGCGGCAGATGCGGCTCGCGTCGCGGCTCTCCGGCGCCGCGTTCAACCGCACGAGCGAGGCGTGGGAGCTGTACTTCGAGGACGCCGCGTCGGAGGTCAGCCGCTGCACCGATCTGCCGAAGGCAAACAAGCTCGTCTCCGAGGGCAAGGCGGCGATGGATCGCGGTGACACCGCCGAGCTGCGCCGCGTGGTGAAGGGCCTGTGGCAGCTGCTCCCCGAGGATAGCGAGGCGCGGAAGAAGGCGTACGACTCGGGAGTCCGCTAGCAGCCATGCACGAGCTGAAGCTCGAGGACAATCCGTTCTTCGTCCTCGGCATCGCGACCGAGGCGAGCCGTATCGAGATCGAGCGCGAGGCGCAGAAGCTGCTCGGCATGCTCGAGCTCGGCTTCGTCGATTCGCAGACCTACCAGACGCCGCTCGGTCCGCGCCCGCGCACCGCCGAGCTCGTTCGTGCTGCGGTCGCCGCGCTCCGCGACCCGTATCGTCGTCTCGTCGCCGAGCTATGGGCACGGCACGCGCCTCCGCCGCGCGCCGCGGAGCCACCGCCTCCCGCGCCGAGCACCGGCCGCCCGGGCCTGCGGCGCCGCCTCGGCTGGGGCCGCTAGATGTACGGGCCGATCCTCGTCCTGTTGTTCTACCTGCAGCGCATGGCGCTCGATGCGCGCCGCAAGCACCGCACGTGGCACCACGTGATGTGGTCGGCGATCTCGGCGGTGTTCACGACGCTGCTCACCGCCGGCACCGCGTTCCTGATCTATCTGTTCTTCTACGTCGGCATCTGGTGGATCGGCCTGCTGCTCGCAGGCTTCGCGCTGTGGCCGCTGATCGCAGCGTGGGCGATCCGCCACGTGCTCGTGCGGCTCGGCGCGTACCGCATCGCGTACTATGCCGCGCTCGGCAGCCGTCCCGGGAAAGATCCGCAGGCGTATGCGATGTGCGTCGCCGCGTGGGCACTCGCGTACGACCGCAGCGGCAAGGGCGAGGCCTGGGTCGCCGCGAAGCGCGATCGCCGCGTGCCGCTCGGTGACGCCGAGGTCATCACCACGGCGCTCGTCACCGCCGCGCGCGGCGATATCGACATCGCGCGCCCGCTGATGCGCTCGACGCTGATGCTCGAGGAGAACCATCCATTCATTCGCGAGCTCGCCGGCGAGTGGCTCGCGTGCGATGCGGCGGAGCGCGGCGCGTGGAAGGAGCTCTCCGACGACAGCTACGCCGCGTCGTGGCCCGCGACCCCGCTGACGTTCTTCCTCGAGGGCGTCGCGACCCGCAAGGTCGGTGCCGCCGGCGCGCCGAGCACCTTCGAGCTGTGGACCCGCTGGCTGTTCGCGCCGCACCGCCTGAAGACGCGCGAGCTCCGCAACGCCGCGATCCCACCGCCGCCCGCCGAGGCCACCGGCTCCTCCGACACCGAGGTCGAGCCCGTCGAGCCGCCCGAGAAGGCGCCCCTGCCCCGCGCGATCTCCGCGCACCTCTCGATCGCGCAGCGCTCGCAGCCCACGCCATTCGCGCTCGGCATCACCGTGCGCGCCTGGGATGCCGCGCTCTCCGATGGCGCCACGCATAGCTGGCTCGCGCGTCGCGCTCTCGAGCTGGACGCTCCGCTCGGTGCTGTCGATCGTGCGCTCCGCGAGATCACGCTCGTCGTGACCGACGACCTCGCCCGGATCGCCGACGCCGCACGCCTCCCCTCTCCCGCCTCGCACGGCCCGATCGGCGACGCGCTCGGTCGTCGCCTCCGCCATGGCCGCCTCGACGCGCTCGAGGCCGGCTTCAACGCGTGGGCCGCGCGCAAAGACGATCACATCTCGAAGCGAAACCTCGGCGCTGCGCGCGCTCCGATCGACGAGTGGCGCGAGTTCATCGCGCTGCGCGACGCGTACACCGCCGCGGTCACCGCCGGTGGCGCCGAGCTCCGCCGCCTCGCGTTCCCGCACGCGTTCACGACCGGCAGCAACATGGCCGCGTGGCTCTGGAACCAGTTCCAGGAGTACTCGATGTCGCACGCGATCTCGAAGTGGCTCCTCGACGAGGCACTCGCGGTCGGTGACACCGAAGCCATCGAGCTCGGGCACCGGAACTGCGGGCTGCACGTGCGCACGCGGCTGAACGAGGACTGACGGATTTCTGAGGCTGCGCCGGCGCAACCTCGCGGAACCGATAGTTCACCTACCTGGCGCGAGGATTGCGAGAATGTGCGCGATATGCGCCGCCTTGCCTTCGTCGCCTTCCTCGTCACCGCGCCCGCCTGCTCCGTGTTCTGGGAGAAGGGCAGCGGCGGTGGCGATGACGTGTGCGTGTTCGGCGAGAACGACGAGCCGGCGATCGCGCAGGCACCGCTCCGCGATCCGTCCAACCTGACGTGCGTGTCGTTCGGCGGCGGCGGATGCAACCCCGAGTGTGGCCCGTGCCCCGCGATCACCGCGCACAGGACCCCGGTGCCCTCGTGGGGCGTCTGCGGAAGCGGTTGCGATGCGCTCGGCGACGGCGCGTGCACGATGACCCCCGACTGCCGCACCACGAGAGACGCGACCTGCACCATCGGACCCAACGCCTGCATCACGGACTTCCTCGGCTGCTTCCCGACGGACTTCTCCAGGGACGACACGATCAACTGCTTCACCGCCGATGCGTCGACGTGCTCGCGCTCGAAGAAGTGCGAGGCACACCACGGGCACGCGCCGTGCCCGGTCGGTGGCGGCGAGTGCCCGCGCCCGTTCGTGACGTGCGTGCCGGTCGGTGTGAGCCCGGGCTCGTGCGACGGCCAGGTCACCTGCCGCCGCGTTGCACCCACCTGCCCCGCCGGGACCACGCCGGGCATCGCGAACGGTTGCTACACCGATGCGTGCATCGTCACGACGCAGTGCCCGAAACCGGCGTGAAGTCGGCGAGCCGAGAGCCTCATCCTCTTCGAACCCGTAGAAGGTCAGCGCTCGTGGTCGCATCGTTCCACATCGCGAGCTCGCCAACCCACCTGTCGACGAGCGAGGCGAGCGGCTTCAAAATCGCGTCGAGATCGGCGCGCTTGGAGCTCCGGGATGCGCAGCAGATCGACACCTACCGTACGAGTCGCCTCGTCAAGAACGCGGCCATTTCCCGGTCTTCGTGGTGTCGCGCGTCGTGCATGAGCTCGACAATGCAGCAGGCGAGCTTGCCGAAGAAGCTGGGGCTGGATCCGACCAGACCATGCGCTGCTTCCACCACTCTGATCGTTCCGGGCGGGAGTATTCGTGCGCCAGCTGCGCTCAGGGCATCGAGAATCACAGCCACATACTCGGCCGGGAGCCCAACACGCATGTCATCAACCACGCCGGCGAGCGAGTCAGGCCATTGCCGCCCGTCTTCTTCGGAAAATGGGACATCGACCCAAAGCGATCTGCCTTCCATGCTTAGAAACGTCATGCCGAGCAGCCCGTACTCAGCTCGGGCTCCCCTCGGGACAAACGCTTCGATAGTCACTCGTGTCCGCGCAACAGAGGCCGTGGGGCCCGCGTCGACTTCCCTGCTCATCGATCCGGCTGGCGCGAATGCCGGAACGGCTTCGCCGCACCAAACGCGTGCCTGGGCGAACTCCGTCAGCTGGACCATTCTCACTCGATCCCCCAGAAGTCGAACCAGTTCGAGTTGAACTCGCTGGGGTTCGGGATGATCACCTCTGCGTCGGCGCGTGCGGCAGCGATCGTGCTGGACCAGGAGACCCCGGTGCGGATTCCCGCACGCGCAGAACGGGAGCAACTCAGATCAACGTTCCGACGTATTGGCCTAGCACAGTCCGCCGTTCGAGCTTAACGCGGATCTGCTGACCGACATGGAACGGTTCCTGCGGATCCGTCTTCGAGTCCGGCGCGATATTAACGAACAACGTGGTGAGGCGGAGCCCTTCCGCGCGCTCGGCGATGAGACCGAAACTCTCGATGCGCTTTACGACCGCCGCGACCACCGTGCCGGATAAAGAGTCCTCCTCGACAACCAAGTCGGGCAAAGCGAGAGCACGCGTGAGTGCCTCGATCACCTCCTCTAGGAGCCTGTAGAGCGTAGCGACGCTCTTGGTCGACGCGCGCATCGGCAGCGGTCGCGCCGGCGCCGGCCCCGACGCTCAGGCGGCCTGCAGGCGCTGCATCTGTGGGCGAAAGACGTTCCGCCA
>JACCRC010000377.1 GCA_013813765.1 Deltaproteobacteria bacterium
CGCGGCGAACTTCAGCGCGCGCAGCATGCGCACCGGGTCCTCCTGGAACCGCACCTCGGGATCGCCGATCGTCCTCATCAGCTTCGCTTCGAGGTCAGCGAGGCCGCCGACGTGGTCGATGACCTCCTCGCGCTCGACGTCGTAGAACAGGCCGTTGATCGTGAAGTCGCGGCGGCGCGCGTCCTCGGTCTCGTTACCGAACACGTTGTCGCGGCGGATGAGGAGATCGTGCTCGTCTTCCTCGCGCGGGTTCGCGCGGAACGTCGACGTCTCGATGATCTTCGAGCCGAAGAACACGTGGGCGAGGCGGAACCGACGGCCGATGATCCGCGAGTTGCGGAACGTCGCCTTGATCTCGTTCGGCGTCGCGCTCGTCGCGACATCCCAGTCCTTCGGCGTGCGGCTCACGAGGAGATCGCGCACGCAGCCACCGACCAGGTACGCCTTGTATCCGGCACGGGTGAGCTTGCGGACCACCCGATCTGCATCCGGATCGATGGCGGCGCGATCGAGCGAGGGCACGGCGGGTTCAGCCGTACCACGCGTCATGAATCGGGGGCAAGTACGCGAACCCCTTACAGTGTTTGCGGGATCTCGCCGGCTACCTGGAGCGCAGCCAGATCTTGCCCCACGGATCGAAGAACGGTGGGGTGTTCGCGTCGAGGTGCAGTTCGTTCTCCCCGATCAGCGGCTCGTAGCCCTTGGAGACGACCATCACGGTGTACGTGCCGGGCACCGGCACCGGCTGCTTGAGCTGGACCTCGCCCTGCGCGTTCGAGCGACCCCATGACAGCACCTGATCGTCGAGGCGGTTGACGTCTACCTGGTTCGCCTTGACGCCCTTGCGCAGGATCATCACGAGCGCGTCGCGCACCGGAGCCTCGCTCGCGGCATCGAGCACCTTCGAGGAGAGCCGGATGCCCTCGGCCGGTGCTTCGACGGCGGACGGTTCGAAGATGCACTCGGTGTGGTTCTCGCGCGGCGACCACCCGACCGTCGCCGTCGCCAGGAGGCAGTTCGCCGTGGAGAGCGGGCGAACGAGGCCGATCTGCGAGCTCTCGACGAGGCCGCCCGCCGGCGTGGTGCGCGTGCGGTACGCGGCCGCGATTCCAACGAGGCGTCCGTGATCGTCGACGACCGGGCCGCCGGAGTTGCCGTGCGTGATCGATGCATCGGTCTTGATGAAGTCCTTGCCGGCCGCGCCGTCCTCGCCGGTCCAGCCCTCCACCTGGCCCTCCGAGAGCGTGAGCCCGCCTCCGCCGACGTCGGGATAACCGAGCACCCACAGGCGCTGCCCCATCTTCACGTCCGCGGTGCGCGCCTCGGGCAGCGTGGCCCAGAGGGTGCCGTTGCGGGGATTCCAGAGCCGGCCGTCGAGATCGAGGTCGCACTTGATCAGCGCCAGATCGATCTCGCGCTGCAGCTTGCTGCGGCTCGGGCGGCCCGCGCACCACAGCTGCGGTGCGTGATCGGGCTGGGAGAACCGGCCGATCACGAACACGTCGTGGAGCCGGCCGTCCTTGTCGTGGATCACGTGATAGTTCGTGAGGATCGATCCGTCGGCGCCGACGACGACGCCCGATCCACCACCGCGCGGGCGCAGCCGGCCGTCGACGAGATCCGCAGCGACGACCATCACCGTCGAGTCGAAGGCGCGCGCGACCGCGTTCGGGTACGTGCGCTGCGAGAGCGTGCGCGTCTGCGGCACGAGCGGGAGGCCGGTCTGTGTGGGCACGCGAAGGCTCGGCGCGACCACCCCCTCGATGCGATCGAGCTCCCGGGGCGAGCCGTAGAGTGTGATCACGTAGATCTGATCGCGATCGATCGTCGCGTACTCGACGGCGGAGTCGACGCGAGGCACATCGCCCTTCTCGGCGACGTGCGCGTAACGGAAGGCAGTGCGCAGCCAGTCGTGGCCCGCGATCGACTCCACGGAGCTGTCGTCGAGCGTGTAGAGCTCGCCCCATCGCGTGCGGCGCTCGAGCTCGAGACCGGTGACGATGTTGCTCCACGCCGGCTTCTTGTCGATCAGCACCTCCATGCGCGCGCTGGCATCGAGCGAGGAGGTGAACGCCACATGATAGACGGCCGCGGGCTTCGCGGTGGTCGCGCCGAGCTCGTGGACGATGCGCGGGGAGTAGGGCGTCACCGGCTCTGGCTGGAGCCACGTCTTCGAGTGCTCGAACACGAGGCCGCGCTCGGAGAACGCGGTCGTCGGCGGCGTGACGAGGCCGCGGTGGACGCGGCCCGCGACGACGATGATCACGAACGCGAGCAGCAGCACGAAGATGTCGTGGCGGTGGTAGTGCGTCTTCAGCTCGGCGAGATCGGTGGCGGCGCGCTGGCGCAGGCGCGAGATCGCGGCCGAGGCGATCTGCACCGGATCGAACTCCTCGTCTCCTTCATCGGGGACCGCCGCGTCGGGCTGAGCACCCGCGGGCGAGCCCTCCGCCGGGCGCGGGATCGCCTGCGACGAGTTACGGTTCTGCGGCGGATTCGTCGGTGCGCGGCCTGGGTGCGAGGGGGCGCGGCCCGGCTGCGAGGGGGCGCGATTCTCCGACGGCGGTTGCCCGGCCTGGGCCTCTGCCTGCGCGGCGACATCCTCGGCGAGTGCGCGCAGGATCCGGTCGCGCGCCATGCGAACGGTGACCTTCGGATCGTAGGGGTTGCCCTCGGGTGCCACCAGCTCGGCGGGCGGCGGGTTGTTCGTGACGTCGGCGCCCTCGGCCGCGGCGCGACTGCGAGCACGCGCGGCCTCGATGGCGGCGCCTGCTGCTGCGGCGGCGACGATCGCGGCACCGCCGGCGGACTCGATGTCGCCGACGATCTCCCCGACGATACGCGCGGCCTCGAGTGCCGCCGCCTTCGGATCGGGCATCGCGACCTGCTGCTGCTGCTGCGGCGGCGGCGGCGCCGCGACCGGCTCCGGGATCTTCGCGAACTCCGCCTCGGAGCTGTCGAGCGGCCACTCCGGCGACATCATGGTCTCGAGGAGCGGCTTCACGGTGCTCGCCCTCTTCGGCCGCTCCTCGTCGAGGGGCGGTGGAGGAGGCGGCGTGGGCTCGGCGGCCATTTCCTCGGACTCGGTGGCGATCGGTGCCTCGGGCGCAGCCTCGGCCTCGGGCGTCGTCGACGACGCGATCGGCGTGCGGCGCGACTTGCGCGGCTTCTTTGGCTTGTCCCCGGCCGTCACGTCTTCCTCCGGAACGGAGAGTCCGCGAGCAGGCGCTGCGAGGCGAACCAGGTGATCGCGAAGACCGCGGAGGCGAACAGCGCCGCGTAGCCAACGCCGCGCCACGGGTGCTGCGCCATTCCGCTGGTGACGACCCAGTTCTCGACGACGGAGAACCCGCCGTTGAGGCTCGCGGCGCCGAGGAGGCCGAGCATCACGAGCAGTCCGCGGATCGAGGCGCGACGCTGCGAGAACTTGGCGCGGCCCATCACATAGCCAAGCGCACCCGCGAACGAAGCGTGGGCGAGCGTGGTGACGACCACCTGCGCGGCAGCGTGGGAGAGATAGACCTGGTGGCCCTGACCCGAGAGCCGGTGGTAGTTCGCCCAGACCGCGTAGCCCGTGCCGCAGGCCATCATGTAGACGACCCCGTCCATCGGCTCGTCGAACTCGTGCGAGAGATAGACCGTGTAGCGGACGACCGCGTACTTGCACATCTCCTGCGCGAGGCCGGCGATCAGGACGGCGTACATCACGCGGTCGAGGGAGAGCGGAGCGATGCTGTGCATCTCGAGCGCCTGCCGCGGAACGGCCGTGAACTGGACGAAGTCCGCGAGCGGCCCCGCGATCAGGGCTCCGAGCACGGAGACACCGGCGACGAGCTGCTTCGGCTCCGGCTCGTGCCGGTCCATCATGTAGAAGAAGCCGAGCCAGAGGAGGGCGGGGATCCCGGCCATGACGACCGCGAGCACCGGGCCCAGGGAGACCGCGTGCTTCATGCCGCCGACCAGCTCGATCAACCACGCGATCAGAACGAAGCCCACGAGCCCGGCGATCAGCACGAACTTGCTGCCGACTAGCACTCGGGCTCGGCGGAGTGACCACCGCGGCCTACGCATCCCGAAATCTTACGCTGCCCGCGCCTAGCGCGCAGGTTCGTGGCCTCCTAGAATCCGGCCCACCAGGTCCATGGCCAAAAATCGAGGATCCGACGGGCAGTTGCTGACCATTCACGAGCTGGCGGTCTACCTGCATCTCGACGAGGCAACCGTCACGAAGCTGGTCAGCTCCGGGAAGATTCCCTCGGTCACGGTCGAGCGCCAGTGGCGGTTCAAGCGCCAGGCGATCGATCAGTGGATCGAGGAGCAGCTGGTCGGCGAGGACGAGAGCTTCGCGGACGTCCCCGATGGCATGAAGCTGCCGCTCGAAGATCTATTGCCGGATCAGGCGATCATCCCCACGCTGCGTGCCCGCACGCCGGTCGGCGTGATCGAGGAGCTCGCGGCCCGCGCGTACACCAACGGCTGGCTGATGGACAAGCCGTGGTTCGTCGGCGCGGTCGTCGAGCGCGAATCGCTGTCGTCGACGGCGATGGAGGGCGGCGTCGCGTTCCTGCACACTCGCGCGAAGGACAAGGGAAAGATCGGCCGACCGTTCGTCATCGTCGGGCGGTCGTGGGAAGGGATCATGTTCGGGGCGCCCGACAACAACCCGACCTATCTGTTCTTCCTCCTGGGCCTCAAGTACGACCGCCTGCACCTGCCGATCCTCGGCCGGCTCGCGCGGGCGCTGCGCAACCCGGCGACGATCGCCAAGCTGCGCGCCCTGAGCTCACCCGATCAGGTCCGGGCGCTCCTCCTCAAGGAGGATGCCGAGGTCCGTGGCGGCCGTATCGACTCGCTGCAGCCCGCGGCCGCGTTCGCGCCCAGGCTCGACCGGCAGCTCCGGCTGCGTGCGATCCGCCGGCTCCAGTCGCAGAAGAAGGCCGACGTCATCACCCAGGAAAAGCGCCAGGCGGCGATCGATGGTCCGAAGGCAAAGAAGGCGGCCGCCAAGGCCAAGAAAGCCGCCGCGAACGCCCTGAAGGCGTCCCTGGCAGCCCCCGCCCCCGTGGGCGCGGCCCCGGCGGTGGCGGCAAAAGGGGTCTCGGCGGCGAAGGTTGCGAAGCCCTCCGCCGCGAAGCCTGCCGCAGCGAAGCCGAAGCGTTAGTCGGCTCTCGGCCGCTCCGGGGCGTGACGAGAGTCGCTCACCCGCCGAGCGGAACCGTTGCTATGCTTGGATCATGGGGCGCACTGCCCTCTATCGCGATCCGGTGCCGTTTCGACCAGCGCGAGCGGAGGTTCAGCTCGAACCCGATCTGCTCACGCTTCGCATGCCCGACGGGCGCGTGCAGCGCTTCACGCTCGACGGCTGCACGCCGATCGCGAACGACGGGTTCGTCATGGCGCGGATCGACACGCGGTGGGAGCGCCGGTTCGTGCGGATGCTCGCGCTCGAGCAGCACTACGCGCGAATCGTGGTGATCACACCGCCGGATCATGGCGCGCTGGCACCGAACGTGGTGCGCGTGCCCGAGGCACCTTCCGAGGCCGCGATCATCGACGCCGAGGAGTTCGATGCGCTCTCCGACTGGTTGCTCGGTGGCGGGCGGCTCGCGGCGTGCGCGATCGTCGATCTCGCGCGGCTCGCGGCGATCGCATCACCGCAGTTCGCCGCCGTGATCGGCGAGGTCGCGGCGCAGCGCGCGCTCGAGCTGGTGTGGGCCGCGCGCGGTCCGCTGCGTGGCGGCTCCGATCTCGAGACGGCGCTGCGCCCGCTCACCGAGGCCGCGAAGCACTCGCAACGCGCGGCCGAGGCGCTCGTCGCGGCGCTCGCCCACGCTGCCGGTGCGACGCGCCGCCGCCGTCGTGGGTAAAGTGGCACCGGTCCAGCCGTCAGGATAGCTTCCCAGCATGCGATCGATCCTCGTGATCCTGCTCGCCGCCGGCGTCGCGCATGCGGACCCGTCGATGATAGATGATGTCGAGCCCACCGCGGATGACGACATCGGTGATCAGGGCGTCGGTGCCGATGTCGGCATCGCGGCGGGTGGCCGCGTCACACCGGGTGGCCTGCGGGTCGCGGGTCATTACCTCTACCAGCTGTCGGATCGAGACTGGTTCGACGGCACCGCGGCGTTCACGTTCGGCAGCGGCGGTACGGCATGCTCGCGTGATCGGATGAACACGCTGTCGTGCGACCACGGCTTCACGGACGGCCGCAGCGTTCAGATCTCGGCGAGCGTGCGCCGGATGTTCGCGGCGCAGGGCGCGTTCCGGCCGTTCGCGCGCGCCGGGCTCGGCGTGTCGCTCGTGCAGTTCGCCGGTGATGGCGTGAGCGGTGTCGCGGTGCCGCTGCACGTCGGCGGTGGCATCCGCGCGCGCGTGGCGCCGGCCGTCGCGGTGGTCGCGCAGGGCGAGCTGCAGCTCGGCATCGGCCGGTTCGGTGATGACCTCGGCATCGAGCCGCAGGTCGGCGTGGCGTTCACGGCGGGCGCCGAGTTCCGCTTGAAATGATCCGGCGCACGCTGCTGGTGGTCCTCGCCATCGCGGCGTGCGGTAACAAGCCCACACCGCCTGCGTCGACGACGCTCGTCCTCAAGGTATCCACCGGCAACGTTCCCGTCGGTGCGCGCGTGTTGCTGTTCGATTCGTCGGGGCAGCCGCTCCACATGGGCAGCATCGATCTCTACGGCGCGCGCCAGGGTGCCGCGGCGTGCGCGATCGCGCCGGGCGTCGTCGGTTCGTGGGACGGGCTCATCCTCGCCACCGGCATCGCGGACGTGCCCGTCGGCCGCGATCGCTGCACGCCGTCGCCGGCGATCCCGCACGGTGTCTACAAGGTGTGGGCGTGGCGAGGGATCGAATACGAGCGCTGGGAAGGCACCGTGGACCTCTCTGCCGGCCGCGGCCGCGTCGAGCTGAACATCCCGCTCGAGCGCGCGTGGGCGCCGGTCGGAGCACTCGCGGCCGATCTGCACGTGCACGCACGCGCCTCGAACGACTCGACGGTCCCAAACCCGCAGCGCGTCATCGCGCAGGTCGCCGCCGGCATCCAGGTCGTCGCGCTCTCCGATCACAACACGAACGGCGACCTCGACGCCGACATCGCCGAGCTGGATCTCGAGAACGCGATCGCGTCGATCGCATCGAACGAGCTCACCTCCGAGGGCTTTCACCTCGGCGTGTATCCCGTCATCGTCGATCCGGACGCTCCGCGAGGTGGCGCGATTCCCGAGGAGATCATCAAGCCCGCGAGCGCGATCAAGATGTTCGAGCTCGCGCGTGGGTTGCCGGGACGTCCGATCGTGCAGGTCAATCACCCGCGCTTTCGCGTGACGTCGCTCTACGACGGCACCGGCTGGAACGGGACGAGCTGGCCGCCACCGTTTCCGTTGCAGTTCGACGCCGTCGAGGTGCTCGCCGGCTACAGCGCGTTCAACGTCCCCACGGATCGCCGGTTCGACGACAGCGCGCGCGACTTCTACACGATGATCGATCACGGCTACCTGATCGCGCCGCTCGGCAACTCGGACACGCACGATCTCAACTGGGTGCTCGACGGCACGTGCCGCAACTACGTGTTCGTCGATGACACGCGCACGAAGCCGTTCGACGAGACCGGCTTCATCACCGCGATCCGCAACCGCCGGGTCGTCGCGACCTCCGGTCCGTGGCTCGAGGTCGCGATCTCGGACACCGAGACCTCGAAGACGATCGCGGGTCCGGGGCAGTTCCTGAAGGCGACCACCGGCACCGCGTGGGTCGACATCACGCTCGCGCAGGCGACGTACGTCCAGGTCGACCGCCTCCGCATCACGGTCGGCACGCCAGATGGTCCGACGCTCCTCAGCACGATCGACGTCCCCCGGGGCCAGCGGAACTTCCACTGGGCCGGCGCGATCAAGGTCGGTCCTGCGGATACCTACATCGGCGTGGTCGCGGACGGCGATACCGCGCTGCCGCTCGAGCAGACCGGCACGTACCAGAAGGACAAGTGGAAACGCCCGGGTGTGACGCCGTTCGCGATCTCGTCGCCCGTGCTGATCGATGCCGATGGTGATGGGCGCTGGAAGCGCGGGGAGGCGGACCTGCCCGTGCCGTGATTTCCGGACTTGACGATTCTTTGTACAATGTACAAAGGATTATGACATGGGTAGACAGAGCCGGATCCGGCGGTTGTACGGCAGGCGGTTGGCGCGGCGGCTAGCGACCTCCAAGGGAGCCGCCCTCGCGGAGATGCAGGCGCTGGCGGAACAAGAGGCTCGGTACGAGATCGCGCGCCAGCTCGAGAGGGGCTGGAAGCTCGTGACGCGCCTGGAGACGGGCGAGGGAGTGTTCGTGCGCGACGACGACGTCGTCGGGCTGCACATCCAGCTCCCGACGTCGCTCTACAAGCGGCTGGACGTCGAGTGCCAGCGCCGCGAGATCACGAAGCGCCAGCTGGTGACGGTCGCGCTCGAGCGCTTCCTGGGTGAGACGAGCTGATGCGCGTGCTCTACGGCGTGACGGGCGAAGGGCTCGGACACGCGATGCGAAGCCGCGTGATGGCCGATCACCTGCGGGACAGCGGGCACGAGGTGAAGCTGGTCGCGTCGGGGCGTGCGCACGGCTACCTGAGCCGCTACGCGGACGACGTCCAGCTCATCCCGGGGTTCGCGATGGCGTACCGGGATGGTGAGGTGTCGCGCTCTCGAACGGTCTCCGCGCTCCGGCGCAGCGTGCGGCCGGCGATCCGCCAGACGATCGAGCTGTACCGCCGCGCGATCTCGGGCTTCCAGCCCGACGTGTGCATCAGCGACTTCGATTCGTTCAGCCACGTGTTCGGCAAGCTGTTCGGGCGTCCCGTGATCTCGCTGGATCACCAGCACGTGATCGATCGGTGCGAGCACGGCGAGCGGGTGAAGCAGCGGCTGCCGCGAGACTTCCGCCTGACGAAGGCGATCGTGCGCGCGAAGCTCCCGGGCTGCGCGCACTACGTGGTCACGTCGTTCTACTTCCCACAACCAAAGCTGCGCTGTCGCTCGCGCACCACGCTCGTCGGGCCGATCCTGCGCCCGGAGGTGATGAGCCTCGCGCCGGAGCTCGGCGACCACGTGCTCGTCTATCAGACCGCGCACGCGACGGCCGCACTGGTCGCGGCGCTGCGCGCGATCCCCGAGCGGCGGTTCGTGGTGTACGCGCGCGATGGCGGCGGCGAGATCCTGGGCAACGTGAGCATCCGCGCGTTCGACGAGCGCCGGTTCCTCGAGGATCTCGCCACCGCGCGCGGCGTGATCTGCAATGGCGGCTACACGTTGATGTCGGAGGCGCTGCACCTCGGCAAGCCCGTGCTGAGCACTCCGCTGCGGCATCAGGGAGAACAGGAGCTCAACGCCGCGTACCTCGCCGAGCTCGGGCTCGGGGTCGCGCTGCCGCGGATCGATGTCGATGCGATCCGTCGGTTCGTGCACGCGCCCGTCACCGTCGCGCGGGTCGCGGCGGGAAACGCGCAGGCATGTTCCACGATCGACCGCTTGCTGAAGGAGGTCCGATGAGCACCGAAGAGATGTACTCGGCAGATACGTTCGAGGAGTTCTGGGAGCACTACCAGGAGGTCCACGCGAGCCGGAACGTGCGGGTCGCGCACGCGACGGCGACGGCGATGGGCCTCTTGCTGCTCGCGCGGGCGGTTGCGAAGCGATCATGGAAGTTCGCGATCGCCGCGCCGCTCCTCGACCACGCGATCGCGCAGGCCTCGCACCGGACGCAGGGCGAGAAGACCGATCCGATGCGGCGGCCCTGGTGGCACGCGCGTGCGGAGTGGCGGCTGTTCCGCTCGACCGTGCGCTCGTTTCGCCAGGGGCGGGGCGGGCGGCGGGAACCCCTCGCCGACGAGACGCTGCCTCCTTCCACCTAGCATTGCCACCGCGATCAGGTCGCGTGACGCTATGACTGGTATCGCCGTCTTTGAAGACCACATGCGCGCACGATGCATCCTGCTCGGTTTGTCGATCGCTGCGAGCTCCGCCTCGGCGGCACCGGAACCATCCGTGTCGCTGCCCGATCGGCCGCTGCTGCTGCGCGCGGGCAAGTTCGAGGGGACCATGGTTGTTGGCCTCGAGCGCCTCCCACGCGATGACAGCGACGCGGCCGCGTCATTCGTCGATGTCGGCACCCACATGCGGACGACGGCGGGGGGTCTCGAGCTCAACCTCGCGGCCGCGGTCGGACTGTACGCGTCGACCGACAACACGATCATGCCGGCGCTCGAGACGCTCGACAGCGTCGGGTTCGCGGTGCGCCGCGAGCTCGCGGCTGATCTTGCCATCGGCGCGGAGCTCGGGATTCGCGGGCCATCGAGCGACATCACGCTTTACGCACCGCGCGTGACCGCCGCGTACAAGGCGCACGTCGCGCCGTGGGCCGCGATCTCGATCGGCGCGGAGGCCGGCATCGATCGCGGCGGGATGCGCAGCGACATGCGCGTGGTCGGCGGCGAGCTCCGCGCGCAGCTACACCCGCTGAAGCGGATCGGGATCGAGGGCCGCGCGGCGGGTGTGCGGTTCTATCCGCAGGATGGCGAGGGCGGTCCGCGAGGCCGCGGCGTCGTGACGCTCGGGCTGCACGCGCTGGTGGAGGTGACCGCGGAGCTCGATGCGGTGCTCGGCTGCGATGCCGTGGCGCACGGGCAGGACAACCTGCGCTGCAGCGTCGGCTTCGTCGTGCAGTCCGAGCGCCCGCAGCTGATCGCGGACTAGGAGCCTGTAGAGCGTAGCGACGCTCTTGGTCGACGCGCGCATCGGCAGCGGTCGCGCCGGCGCCGGCCCCGACGCTCAGGCGGCCTGCAGGCGCTGCATCTGTGGGCGAAAGACGTTCCGC
>JACCRC010000536.1 GCA_013813765.1 Deltaproteobacteria bacterium
TCCCCGAGGCACCCGGCGCGCAGGAATGGGAGATCTCGGGCTCGGCCGACATGGACGCTTGGACGATCAAGAGCGTCACCGACAAGGCGCCGATCTCCACGAAGAAGCGCGAGGACGCAGCGGTCGCGCCGAAGCACACGTGGGTGGAGGGCCCCGACGGAACGTTGACCGAGTCCGGCGCGAAGCAACCGTTCGCGAAGCTTGTTGGCCGCAAGGCCTGCAAGCCGCACGACAAGGCCGTGACGGCGCTCGTCGCAACATTCCTCGCGCGCCCGAAGCGTTAGACTGGGCGGCGCGATGAGCTTCTGGCGAACGCTGGTCTCGGACGCGTGGAGCTCCTACACGCCGATCGTCGTCATCGCGTTCGTGATCGTTCGCGTGGTGACCAGCCGCGCGAAGGGCGTCGAGCGCTATCACATGCGCGCGGCGACCACGCTGTTGTTCGGCCACGTGGTCGCGCTCGTCGTGGCCGCGGGTCAGGAGACCAGTGGCTACGACTCCTCGTTCGCGGACACCGTGGCGTTCGCGTTCGAGCTGCTGCTGGTCGTGAACCTCAGCATCACGGCGGCGTTCCGCGTCCTGCTGCCGCGCGTGGGCTTCGTGCTGCCGCGGATCCTCGTCGATCTGATCACCGCGTTCGGCGTGGTGATCGTGTTCGTTGCCGTCGGCAAGAAGGCCGGGTTCTCGGTCGCCGGCCTGATCACCACGTCGGCCGTGCTCACCGCCGTGATCGGCTTCTCGCTGCAGGACACGCTCGGCAACGTGATGGGCGGTCTGTCGGTGCAGCTCGACAAGAGCGTGAAGGTCGGCGACTGGATCACGCTCGGACCGGGCCAGCCGGTGGGCCGCGTCACCGAGATCCGGTGGCGGTACACCGCGATGGAGACGCGCAACTGGGAGACCGTGATCATCCCGAACGGAACGCTCGTGAAGAGCCAGGTGATGATCCTCGGCCAGCGCCTCGGCGAGCCGATCATGCTGCGCCGCCACCTCGAGTTCTTCGTCGACTTCCGCACCGCGCCGACCGACGTCATCACCGCGGTCGAGCACGCCCTGCGCGCCGACCCGGTGCGCAACATGGCGCACGAGCCCCCGCCGATGTGCCTGTTCTTCGGCGTGCGTGACAGCTTCGGCGTCTACGCCGTTCGCTACTGGCTGACCGACCTCCACGTCGACGACGGCACCGACTCCGACGTCCGTGTGCGCGCGTGGTACGCGCTGCGCCGTGCCGGAATTCCGCTCTCGATCCCCGCGTCGACGGTGTTCCTCACGCACCAGAACGCCGAGCGCGAGCAGCGCAAGGCGAACGAGGACATGGAGGAGCGGATGGCGGCGCTCGCCTCCGTCGATCTGTTCCGCGGACTCCCCGAGGCGATGCGGATGCAACTCGCGACCCAGCTGACCTACGCACCGTTTGCCGCGGGCGAGGCCGTCACCCGCGAGGGCGACAAGGACGACGGGCTGTACATGCTCGTGCGCGGCGACGCTGCGGTGCGGATCGGCGTCGGCCGTGAGATGCGCGAGGTGGCGACGCTGCGCGCCGGCCAGTTCTTCGGCGAGATGTCACTGATGACCGGCGAGGCGCGCACCGCGACCGTCGTCGCGGCGACCGACCTCGTCACCTACCGGGTCACGAAGGCCGCGTTCCAGGAGATCCTGCAGGCCACCCCGGCGATCGCTGATCAGATCGCCGAGGTGCTCGTGCAGCGGAAGAGCGAGCTCACCGCCGCTCGCGACGAGCGCGATGAGGTCCGGCGTACGCGCATGCAGACGGCAAAGCAGGATCTCCTCGGAAAGATCCGAGGGTTCTTCGGCATCAACGACGGGACGTGAGCCTCACGGCTTGACGATCGTGTTGCCCGCGAGCGTGACCGCCGCGATGCGAGCCAGAGCCCGTCCGTCGAGCCTCGCGCCGGTGCCCACCGTGATGGACTGGTCGGCCATGATCGTCCCCTTGAACATGGAGTCCGAGCCCAGGGTTGCCGAGGTGCCGACCTGCCAGTACACGTTCGCCGCGTTCGCGCTACCGGCGAGGATCACCTGTCGATCGGTTGTCGTCGTCAGGGTGGACGCCATCTGGAAGATGAACACCGCGTCGGCGTCACCCCCCGCGTCGAGCGTGAGATCGCCCGACGAGATCTCGAGGGACGAGGTCGACTTGTAGAGGCCCGGAGTGAGGGTCATGCCGCCGAGGTTTCCGGCGACGGTGACGGCGCAGAGCGACCGCCCCGCTGCGTCGTCGTAGGCGGTCGTCAGGTGGCCCTGGGCGATCGCTGACGTCGCGGTGCCCGCGTGCTGCGCACCGTTGACGATGCCCCGAGGAAAGCCGGTGATGGAGGTGAGCGGGCTCACTCCTAGATCGCCGGTGACGACGGTCATGCCGGTACTCGTCACCGACGCCCCGGCGAGCACGGCAAAGTTGCCGGCGGTGTTCAGCTCGACGGGGGCCTGACTGCACATGCCCGTGTTGAAGCTCCACACGTAGTCGTTCGCGAGCGCATTGCCCATCAAATCCGCGGCTCCGGTCGTGATCCGGGCCGTGTAGGGGAGGGAGAGGCTGAGCGGGTTCATCGGCATGAACGTGGCCGTCGTGCCCGAGTAGCTGACGGCGCCTGTGATCGGCGTCGCTCCCTGCATGACGGTGAACGTCGACATCGTGAGAGTCGCGCCGTTCATGATCCGGTCGAACGTCGCCGTGACATTCGTGCCGACGGGCACATTCATGGCGCCGTTGATCGGGAAGGTCGAGATCACCGTGGGCGCGAGGACCGAGGCGTCGAGCATTGCGTCGGCCATTGGGCCGTCCGCCATTGGGCCGTCCGCCATTGGGCCGTCGGTCATCGGGCCATCGGTCGGCGAGCCGTCGTTCGGCGAGCCGTCTCGCGGGCCAGAGTCCTGACCGCCGTTGTTACCGGCGTCCGTCATCAGCGCGAACTGGACGAGGTTGTCGCCGCAGGCCGACAAGCCCAGCGCGAGGATCGGCAGGAGTCGTCTATTGAGGAGGTTCATGATTACTTCGCTTTCTCGACGATGATGAAGCTGACGTTGAACTCGACGCGGCGGTTGGTCTCGCGGCCAGCCTCGGTAGTGTTGGTGGCGGCCGGCGTGCTCGAGCCAAAGCCCTTGGAGAGGATCCGGTCCGCAGCGACGCCGTGCGCGATCAGGTAGTCGAGCACTGCCGTGGCGCGGCGCTCGGAGAGCGACTGGTTGTGATCGAAGCCGCCCTCGGACGACGCGTGCCCCTCGACCTGCACCTTGAAGCCGCGGTTGTCGTTCAAGGCCTTCGCGACCTCATCGAGCAGCGGGTACGACGCGGGCTCGAGCTCCGCCGAGTCCCACTTGAACGCGATCTTCTCGAGCAGCTCCAGCTTGTCGGGCTTGACGACGACCTTCGCGTAGGTCGGGCAGCCTGCGTTGGCGACAGGACCTGGAACATCGGGGCAGTTGTCCTCGGTGTCGACGACCGTGTCGCCGTCGCGATCGGAGGGGACGACCGGAACGGTCGCCACCTGCTCCGTGACTTCTTCCTGCGCGACGACCGGGTCGGAGACGCGCCTGCGCTCGAGCCCGGATCCGACCTCGAAGCTGAGCCCGATGCTCAGGATCTTCGCGTCGCGATTGTCGAAGCCCACGCGCTCACTCGAAATGATGTGGGAGTACCGGACGAACGGGCCGAGCCAGTACTTGCGATCGTCGTCGAGCGGCACCGCAAGCCCGAGCGCGGCATCGAAGCTGGGCTTGTTGAGCGAGCCGGTGCGGTTGTAGTGGAGATCGACGTCCGCCCAGGGCGACATCGCGTTCCACCGTCCACCAGGTGCATCGCGCGGTCGCTCGAGTCGAGCAGTGCCGCCGAACGCCCATGCCGTTCCGGCGTCGTTCATCCCATTTCCCGGCAGCGTCGTGAACGCCATGCTCGGGCCGACCGCGAAGAACCGGTTCAAACCGAACAGCACCTTGATGGCCTGCCGGAATCCTTTTTCGGTCATGTCGGACTGCGGATCGCTAAGAGCGACCGCGACACCCGGCTCCACCTTCAGGGAGATCTTGAGGCCCGGCGCGAGCCAGCGAGTTCCATCGCCCTCGGACACAGACTCGTCCGCACTCGCGAGAGGAACAGAGCCAACGAGGAGAACGGCTGTAGTCAAAGCTCGAACGTGCATGTGCAAACCCTCACAAGCGCCGGATCCGGCGCCCGGTCCGCTCCCTGTGCAGCCGCCATACCGCGCGTCCGCGGCATCGCGGACGCATGGCGCTGTTGTAGGCGCTCCTCGGAGGCGACCGCGATCGCTCACTCGTGGGCACCATGTGCCCGCGCAAACCGCTCGGTGATTCTCTGCAAATTTTGCACTGGCGCACGTCATGCACCTACATCGGTCATGAAAAATCCCAACTGGTGGAACGAAAAACACGAAGGCACGTGGGACCGGATCAAGAGCGCGATGAGGCGCGACTGGGAGCAGACCAAGGCTGATCTCTCGAGCCGCGGTGAGGAGCTCAACCAGGATGTCGGCGACACGCTCAAGCAAGCCGCCGGCAAGGACCCGATTCCGCCCGGCAACATGCCGAACCCGCCGGATCGTGACGACGACGACAAGTGGGAGGAGATCGAGCCCACCTACCGCTACGGCGTCGGCGCGCGATCGCAGTACGGCTCCGAGTGGGACGAGAAGCTCGAGTCGAAGCTCTCGAGCGAATGGATGGAGCTCAAGGGCGACGGAAAGCGCAAGTGGGAGGACGTGAAGGGCCACGTCCGTCGCGGGTACGACTACGACAACAAGAAGTAGCGCGTCACTGCGTCGCCCGCAGATCGTGCTCGGCGCCGAGGCCGGGCACGGTCCGCTTCACGGACGAAGCGCTGCGATGCCCGGCAGGTCCAGGCCTTGAACGAACTCGAGCGACGCACCGCCGCCGGTCGATACGTGGCTGACCTTGTCGGCGAGCCCCGCCTGCGCGATCGCCGCGGCGGAGTCACCACCGCCGACGATCGTCAGCGCGAGCTTGTTCTCCGCGAGAGTCCGCGCGATCGCGATCGTGCCGGCCGCGAACTTCGGCTTCTCGAACACGCCCATCGGACCGTTCCAGAACACGGTGCGCGCCGCACCGAGGACCTTCTTGTACGCCTCGGCGGTT
>JACCRC010000378.1 GCA_013813765.1 Deltaproteobacteria bacterium
GCCCTCGTCCTTGAGCTCGAACAGCACGTAGCCGGCGTCGGGATCCTTGTCGGTGACCTTCACGCGCTCGTCGACGACGAGGAAGCGAACCGCGGCGGGCCACACCGTCTCGCGCGTGTACGCGAGCGTCTTCTCCGAGCGGGCGAGCGCGGCCGGAGCGTGGATCGACCCGAGGATCGCTACGAGGAGCAGGCTAGCCAGCTGCCGGCGCATTGGCCGATTGTTCGCCAGGGGGCTCGTCGGGGGCCAGTTTCTGGCGCGAGGCGCGGAGGTCGGCCCACGACACCCATGGGGACGCCATGCCGAGCATGCCCATGCCGACGTACCAGGAGACTTGCAGGAGGTGCTGGGTGATCGCGTACGCGAGCGCTTGCGCGTGCAGCGCGCTGCCTTCGTTCATCACCCCGGGCAGGTACAGCGAGAGACCGAGCAGCGTGAACCACTGGAACTGACCGACGAGGCCCGGTGCGTTCGGCAGGCTGATGCCGACGCCGACCAGGCCCATCACCGCGAACCCACCTACCACCGAGAGCGGCAGATCGAATGCGAGCGCGAGCGTCCACACGCCAAGCCCGTTGGCGGTCCAGTAGATCAGGCTCCACACGAGGAAGAGCGCCAGCTGCTTGCCGTCCTTGAGCGCCGCGAAGCCGCGGATCATGTCGAGGACCTTCGCCTCGATCACGGAGGCGATCCGCGGTGCGAACCGGGGCAAGAGCGACACGGTCAGGCAGAAGCGGACGGTCTTCTCGGGCCGCCACATCGCGAACACGATGAACACGAGCGCCGCGGTGAACACACCGAGCGCGGTGTACGCGGTGGGCATCATCCAACCCGGTGCGTCGGGTCCGCGCAGCGTGAAGAACGTGCCGAACACGAGCAGTGAGATCAGAAGACCATCGATGATGCGCTCGACCGCGACGGTGCCGAGCGCCGCGGATGCGGAGATTCCGCGCCGGCGCAGGAGACCCGGCCGCACGAACTCGCCGAGGCGCGCGGGGAGGGCGAGGATCATCATGAACCCGACGCTCGAGATCGCGAGCAGCGGCCCGGCGGGGACCTTCACGCCGAGCGGAGCGAGCAGGTGATTCCACCGCAGCGAGCGGCAGACGTGCACGATGATTTGCAGGCCCGCGTACACGGCGAGGTACGGGGCGAACGTCCGCAACTCGAGGCGCTGGAATGCCGCGCCAAGCTCGTGGCGCTCGGCGGCGCCCGGCCACACGAGCCAGAGGCAGAGCGCGAGCATCGCGAGCGAAAGGAAGATGTTGATCGCGAGCTTCATGGCGCTAGTCGGGAAGCTCGCCGGTCAGGATCGCGCGTGGGGCGTGGTCGAACAGCCGCGTGACGGCCGCGTGTCCGAGCTTCTTGTCGATCCACGCGAGACCGGCCGCGGCCTGCTGGAGATCGCCGAGCTGGTGCGCATCGGTAGCGACCGCGGTCGCGAGCCCGCACTCGAGCAGATGGCGCGCGGCCTTCGTCTCTCGCTTGCCGTGAAAGCCGCCGACGGCACCGAGGTCGACGACGAACGCGCAGGACGCGCGCAGCGTCCGCGCGAGATCATCGTTGTCCCAGAGCTGGTGGTAGCGCTCCGGGTGCGCGAGCACGGGGAGCTTGCCGGCCATCCTGAACTTGAACAGGCGATCGGCCATCCCGACCGGTATCAGCGACGGCGGGATCTCGACCAGGAATGCCGACGTCCCTCGGTAGTGCGGGATCGTGCCGTCCGCCGCGCGCTGGTAGAACACATCATCCCACATGTTCTCGGCACCGAGTCGGAGCGTCGGGTGTGTGGGCTTACGGACCGTCTCGAGCTGCGACAGAGTTTGCTCGATTCGATCCCAGTCAGGCAGATACTGACCCGCCTTCTGGTGCGGGGTCACGCACTGCTCGCTGATCCCCAGGGCCGCGAGTCCATCGAGCATCGCAACTGCGGTGGACTGGTCGGGAGCGCCGTCATCCAAGCCGTACAACACGTGGCTGTGGAGATCGACGTAGGCCATCGGGAGAGGGGGTGTATCGCAAGGGTCTCTCCAGCACAACATCGCGTTGCCGTGGGGGATCCTGCGTGATACTGATCGAAGAGTCCGGGTGCGACCCCCACCGGACGAAGGACGTTCCATGGCCCAGGGTGAGAAGCGCGAAAATTCAGTGTTGTTCTCTCTGCGGGAGCTCCGTCAGATCGAGGAGAACCGCGTCCAAGAGGAAGAGCACGCCGTACGCAGTGCTGACGAGCAGCGCCGCATGGCCAAAGAGGCCAAGGAGCGCGCGGAGCGCGAGGCCGAGGAGGCCCGGATCCGTGCCGAGCGCGACGCTCAGCTCCAGATCGAGACGGCCCGCGAGAACGCCGAGCGCGAAGCGCGCATGCGCGTCGAGTCGGCCGAGGCCACCGAGCGCCAGCGGCAGCAGGCCGCGCTCGAGCAGCAGCGTCTCCAGCAGGAGATGGAGCTGCGCCGTGCCGAGGTCGCGAAGAAGCGCCCGACGTGGATGCTCGTCGTCACCGGTATCGCCCTCGTCGCCGCCGTCGGTCTCGTGTTCTTCGCGATCCAGCGCATGAAGGAGTCCGAGGAGTCGAAGGAGAAGGAGCTGGCCGCGCAGGTCGAGCGCGACGAGGCCGTGAAGGCCGCGCAGGAAGCGCAGGAGAAGGTCGAGCGGCTCGCCATTGACCTCGCCGACCTCGACAAGAAGCTCGGCTCTGCCGTCGACAACGTCATCGCCGCGCAGACCGACGCTGATCGCTCCGCCGCGAAGGGCAAGCTCGAGGCGCTCCGCCGCGAGAAGGCCGAGATGGAGCAGCGCATCGCGGATGCGAAGGCCGCCGCGGCTCGCGCCGAACGCAAGAAGGGCGTGAAGATCTCGAAGGAGTGCCAGGACAACCCGCTGGCCAAGGGCTGCACGTAGGTAGGCAACACGAGCACCACGGTGGTGCTTGGGTAGCGAAGGGGTGCCTGGTGGCGCCCCTTCGACGTTTTCGGACCATGCAATCGTCGTCGGGCGGCCGTGTCTGTTCAGGCATGCAGGCACGGCAGGCTCGATTCGAAGGTTCCCTGATGACGTCGCTCGCGGAGCTGCGCGCGATCGAGGAGGAACGCGTCGCGGCGGAGCGCGCACAGGTGATCGCGGAGGCCGATGGCAAGCAGCGCGCGACCGAAGCGGCGGCGGCTCGCATCAAGGCGGATGCCGAGGCGAAGCTCGCGGCGGAGCGCGCCGAGCAGATCCGGATCGCGAAGGAGCGCGAGGACGCCGAGCGCGCGGCACGCATGCACGTGGAGGCGGCGGAGGCGATGGAGCGCGCGCGGCTCGCAGCGGCGCTCGAGGCCGAGCGCACGGCCCAGGAGCTCGACCTCAAGCGGCAGGAGGTCGCGAAGAAGCGGCCGACCTGGATGATCGCGGTGACGATGGGCGCAGTGCTCGCGGCGGGCGCCCTGACCTGGTTCGGCATCGACCGCTACAACGAAGCCGAGATCTCCCGCAAGAACGAGGAAGCCGCGAACGAGGCGAAGCGACAGGCCGAGCACGAGATGGAGGAGTCCAGGGCCCGCTTGGTAGCGATGGAGACGGACCTCGCGGCGCTCGACAAGCGGGTGGGCACGGCGATCGATCAGGTGGTGGCTGCCACCTCCGCCGCGGAGCGCAAGGCCGCGAAAGACAACCTCGACCGGCTGCGTCGCGAGGAGCAGGAGCTCCGCCGCAAGCAGCAGGAGGAAAAGGACCGCCTCGCGAAGATCAAGCGCAAGGAGAAGGTCATCATCAGCGAGGAGTGCAAGCGGAACTCCCTCGCAAAGGGATGCATGTAGTTTCCCTCGCGGGCGCTGTACCATCCGAGCATGCGCTGGCTCGGAGGGCTCGCCCTTCTCGTCGCGTGCGGGCTCGCCCCCGCCTGCGACTGCAACAACAAGAAGAACAACAACACGGTCGACGCCGAACCGTGCAGTCCACCGGCACCGTGCGTTGGTGACGAGGTCTGCCGGTTCGACACATGCGTCCCGCCGCCGACGCCGTGCACCACGAGCGCTGACTGCCCCGGCGACGCGTACTGCCTTGCCGATCGCATGGAGTGTCTGCCGTGGGGCGTCGGCCCGGGCGGCGCCAGCGATCCCGAGTGCAAGCGCGATCCAGTCCCGGGCGTGTTCTTCCCCGGCGCGCAGTGCGAGTGGCTCGCGCCGCCTGCGGGCGACATGTTCCCGGGGCACGTCAACGTGCTCGCCACGCCGATGGTCGGCACGTTCTACAAGCAGGGCGAGTTCGCCGTGCCGTCGATCGTGTTCACCTCGTACAACTTCACCGACGGCGGCGGGCAGTCGTGCATCGGTACCGACCCGGCGAACTACTTCGGCGTGATCCGCGTGATCGACGGACGCAACTGCTCGCAGCAGGCGACGCTGTCGAATCCTCCGGTGATCGCATCGGCGAGCGTCGCCGTCGCGGATATCGGCGGCATCGACGGCACGCCGGAGATCATCGCAGCGCGGATGGACGGTGGGCTCGTCGCCTTCACGTTGCGGTCAACGGGGTGGGGCGTCCTGTGGCAGACGACGTCGAGGTTCGCCGACGGGCTATGCGACTGGGCGGGGCCGAGCGTGCACGATCTCGACGATGATGGCGTGCCCGAGATCCTGTTCTACGGCGCGGTCTACGACGCGATGGGCAACACGCTCGATGAATCGATCGCGGGCACCGTCGATTCGATCGGCGTCGGCTACGTGCCGGTCGCCGCCGATGTCGACAGCGACGGCGCACCGGACCTCATCACCGGCACGCAGGTCTACACGTGGGACAAGGTCGGCAAGCGGTGGATGCCGAAGTACCCGCTGCCCGGCGTCAACGGCCACGTCGCCATCGCCGACTTCGGCACGTATCCGATGAACGGGCAGGACGATCGTGGGACGAAGGACGGCGTCGCCGAGGTCGCGGTCGTGCACGCCGGCGTCGCGAAGCTGTTCAACATCCATGGCCGGGAGCTGTTCACGGCGAACTTGATCGCGCTCGCCACCGTCAACGGCATGCCGCAGATCGGCCGCGGCGGTCCTCCGACGATCGCGGACTTCGATGGCGACGGCCTCGTCGAGTTTGCCTCTGCGGGCGCGAGCGCGTACCACGTGTTCGATCTCGACTGCAGAGGCACGCCGACCGCGGCGACATGTCCGTCGATGCGCACCGACGGCATCGCGTGGGTGCAGCAGTCGCAGGACTACTCGTCCAACACCACCGGCTCCAGCGTGTTCGACTTCGATGGCGACGGTCGCGCCGAGGTCGTGTACGGCGACGAGTGCCAGACGCGCGTGTACGACGGCATCACTGGCAAGGTGCTGTACTCGCGCTATCGCACGTCGTGCACCTGGTACGAGAACCCGCTCGTCGTCGATACCGATGCCGACTTCAACGCGGAGATCGTGTCGACCTCGAACACGAACTGCAACGTCTCGTGCCCGCTGCTCGACAACATCTTCGACGGCGTGCAGTGCTTTGACGACTCCGACTGCCCACCGGCAACACCGTGCAAGCGCGAGCAGCCCTCGGATCCGCTCGGTCGCTGCCGCTGCGCGATGGATGCGGACTGCGGTGGTGATGGCTTCGTGTGTGCAGACCCGATCGCCGGAGCATCCGCGGTCGGCAAGGTCTGCCGCGCGTCACACCCGGCCACTGCGGCGGCGACCGGCGTGCGCGTGCTCGCTGACACCGTCGACCGCTGGGTCAACACGCGCTCGATCTGGAACCAGCACGCGTACTCGGTGACGAACATCGATAACGCCGGCAAGGTGCCGCGCACGAGCCAGTGGCTGCAGAACTGGAAGCAGCCGGGCCTGAACAACTTCCGTCAGAACGCGCCGGGCGAGGGCGTCACCGCAGGTGCGGTGCCCGACCTCACCGTGAAGCGCGCGAAGGTCTCGTGCGGGCCCGGCGGACCGACGATCACCGCCGAGGTCTGTAACCGCGGCACCGAGCCCGTGGGCGTCGGGATCCCGATCGCGATCTATGCGGCCGGTCCGCCGAAGGAGCTCCGCTGCGTGGCAACCACGACGGAGCGGATCTTCCCTGGCATCTGCACGAACGCTTCGTGTCAGTGGACTGGCCCGGCCGGCAGCGCCGTGGTCGTCGTCGACGATCGCGGGAACTCCACCGGTACGAACCTCGAGTGCCGCGAGGACAACAACTCGCTCGCGATCGAGGTCGAGTGCCCGTAGCGCTGCGCTAGTTGCATGCAGCGGCGGACTGCTTCACAGCATCCGCGGCCGACTTGCAGGCAGTGCCGAGCGCCGCCTTGCCCTTGGCCGGCATGGTCGCCCACGCCGCAGACCGGTCCGTCCCAAACAAGCTGCGGTACCCCTCGATTCGCGGCCAACCTTTCATTGTATGATCAACGCGGTTGTAATCGGGGACGACGACCGCGCACGAGACCGAACACGGTCGTCTGACGGAAGCGCGCGGTCCCTCGTCTTTACTTCCGTTGACCTTCGTCGGTACGATGCTTCGATCCATGAGCTTGCGTGTGTATTCAACCGCCGTCCTGCTGACGATCGTCGCGGCCGGATGCGTCACGCCGAACAAGCGGGCCGTCGAGTACCGGAACAAGGGCCGCGAGCGGTTCGCCGAGGGCAAGTTCGAGCTCTCGGTCGCGAACTACCAGAAGGCCAAGGACGAGGACAAGGCGGGCAAGCTCGACGGTCTCGAGGCAGAGCGCGAGCGCGCTGCGTCCGAGAAGGTGAAGGTCCTCCTCGTGGAGGCGTGGAGCAAGTTCGACCGCGGCGAGTTCCAGCAGGCGCACGCGCAGCTGATGGTGATCAAGGCGGCGGATCCGCTCGCGAACAAGATCACGGACCCGATCGTGCTGCGCTCGCTCGGCGATACCTCGGCGATGGCGTGGGAAGAGGTCGAGCAGATGCGCAAGCGGCGCTTCTACATGCGCGCGCTGCTCCTCGCCGAGTACCTCGTGAAGCCGCTCCCGCCTGGCCACGCGATGCGCGTGCGGTACGACGCGCTGAAGATCGGCGCGATCGGCTTCCACATGGCGAAGATGCGCCAGCTGAAGACGACGCAGCCCAACGCGGCCGCGTTCCACTACCTTGTCGCGAAGCGACTCGGTGGTGACAGCGACACCGACGGGCTCGAGCTGATCGCCGCGGTCAAGCGCGCGTCCGGCGATGCGAACACGTACAACAACTCCGGCAAGGCGGCGTCGGGCGCGAAGGCCGAGGACCAGTTCATCCTCGGCCGCCAGCTCGGCAACGCCTGGGACCCGGCGGCGATCACGCTGTTCGGCAACACCTACGGCATGAACGACGCGCGCTATCTCGACGAGGTGTGGAACGGCACGAACACGCTCGAGCCCTATCCCGCGCTCGCAGCGATCGCGATGCCGCCCCCCGACGACGTCACGATCGTGGCGAGCGTGGATCCCAGCTCGGACTCGGGCCCGCGCTACAAGAGCCTCGACTTCTTCTATTCGATCGGTAACCACACGCTCGAGGCCAAGCGGTTGTCGACCGGCGCCGGCGGTGCCTTACGGTTCCCGAGCAAGGCCGGCAAGGCGACGTACGAGCTCTCGGGCTTCTTCGAGTCGGAGACGCTCGGCGGCGACTCCAAGGGCTACGGCGGCGACATCTTGATCACCGCGCTCGTGAAGTCACCGCTCGTGATCGGAGGCGGCATCGGCTACCTCAAGAACGAGCTGGCCAGCGAGGACCCGATGTTCCCGATGGCCACGATCAGGCAGAAGAGCGTGCACGTGCCGATCGTCGCGCGCGCACCGCTCGGCGCCGGCTACGCGGCGAGCCTCGAGGCGCGGATCAACATCCTGCAGTTCTCGAAGGAGAAGCAGCCGCTGCCCGACGGCGAGCAGCACTACAGCCCGGTCAGCGTTCGGCTCTACGGCCCGATCCCGCTCGTGTCGGAGGCAGTGCCCGCGCTGCGCGCGCTGCAGCTCGAGGCCTACGGGACGTACACGAAGGACGCGCCCCAGGAGCTCACCTACGGCGGTCGGATCGTCTATCGCAGCACGCTTTCGGGCGGCAAGAGCAGCGGCCGCGACCTCTGGGACAAGATCGAGAAGTCCGCGTTCGCGATCCAGACGCTCGCCGGTCCGACATGGGACTTCTGGTTCGACGTCAACACCACGCCGCTGACGAAGGACGACAAGCAGCACGGCATGGGCACGCTGTTCCGTATCCCGAACAAGGACTCGGGCAGCGTCTACGAGTTCTCGGTCGCGTTCCAGTCGTCGAACCTCGGGGGCAACGTCGGCGGCTGGGGCATCGAGTACATCCTGATGAAGCCGGTGAAGACGCTCGGCGTGATCGGCTTCGGTCTCGGCTACTCCTCGAATTCTATCAGCGATGCACCCGAGGGCGCCCCGATGGACTTCAAGGCACCCGAGCAGAAGAGCTTCCACTCGCCGATCGTCCTGCGCATCCCGCTCGGCACCTCCGCGATCCTCGGCGTCGAAGGCCGGCTCAACTACCTCGCGCTCGGCGGCACCGGTGATCCGCTGCTTAACGAGCAGCGAAAGTTCCACTACGTCGGTGGCCGGATGTGGATCCCGCTGCCGCTGCTCGGCGACGCGATCAGCGCGCTCTCGAAGTTTCACCTCGAGGGCCACATCGGCTACACGCCGAGCGGTGTGCGCGAGTTCAACTACGGCGGGATGCTGATCTGGCGCCCGATCCAAACCACCAGAATGTGATGAGCGAGGCCACCCCGTGAACAGCGTCGGTTCCTCATTGCTTCGGGCGGTCGCGCTTGCCGCCGCGCTCGTCGCGGCAGGGTGTGGCAAGACCGGGAAGGGCCCTGCGGCTCCTGGCTGGACAGGTGATGCCGATCGCGATGGCGTCGCCGATGCGTCGGATCAGTGCCGCGATCAGGTCGAGGACTTCGACGGCTACAAGGATGCCGACGGCTGTCCCGAGCCCGATAACGATGGCGACGGCGTCCCCGATACCGACGATCAGTGCCCGATGGTCAAGGGCGACAAGGATGGCACCGCGGATCCGTCGGGCTGCCCGGGCGTCGCCGTGGCGCGCAAGATCACGCAGGCGGGCGGCGGCGATCTCGATGCCGACAAGGACGGCGTCCTCGACGAGGACGACAAGTGCCCGAGCGAGGCCGAGGACGTCGACGGGTTCCGCGACGACGACGGCTGCCTCGATGCGGACAACGACAACGACGGCGCGCTCGACGCCGCCGACAAGTGCCCGATGCAGGCCGAGGACAGGAAGCTGCCGGATCCGAACGACGGTTGCCCCGCGCCCGATCAGGATGGCGACGGCATCGGTGACTCCGAGGACGAGTGCAAGTACGTGAAGGGCAGCGTCACCGCGAAGGGCTGCCCCGACAAGGACGGCGACAAGATCAAGGACTCGAGCGACAAGTGCCCGAACCTGCGCGAGGATGGGTTCGACGGTGACGGTTGCCCGGGCACCGACGCCGACAACGACAAGATCAAGAACGCCTCGGACGCCTGTCCGGAGCAGCCCGAGGACTGGGACTCCACCGACGATCTCGACGGGTGTCCCGAGGCCGATTGAGCTAGTACTGGTACGAAGTCGTGCAAGCCGGCGAACAGCTCGGGGAATACATCATCGAAGCCGAGATCGGCGGCGGTGGAATGGCGAAGGTGTACCGAGCGCGCCACTCGATCCTCGACACGGTTCACGCGCTCAAGGTCCTCGACGACGAGTATCGCGCGAACGCCGAGGCCCGCCGTCGCTTCCTCGATGAAGCGAAGATCCAGGCGAAGCACCTCACGCATCCGAACATCGTCAAGGTGACGAACATCGTCGCCACGGCGAACGCCGCGGCGCTCGTGATGGAGCTCGTCGATGGCGGCAGCCTCGAGGACTACATCCAGAAGCGGAAGAAGCCGTTCACCGCGGACGATCTGCTCCAACTCGCGGTGCCGATCCTCGACGCGATGGCGCACGCGCACGACGCCGGCATCATCCACCGCGACATCAAGCCGGCGAACGTCCTGCTCCGCAAGACCGACGGTCGCCTCGTCCCGGCCATCACCGACTTCGGTATCGCGAAGCTCATCGACACCAGCCCCGCGGGCCTGGCCAAGAAGAAGTCCACGCACCACGAGGCGCGGATGGGAACGCTCGGCTACATGAGCCCCGAGCAGATTCGCAAGGCGAAGGACGTCACCGCGCGCTCCGACATCTTCTCCCTCGGCGCGATGTTCTACGAGATGGCCACCGGCCGCGCTCCGTTCGAAGGCGACAGCGACTTCGACATCATGGAGAAGATCGTCCACGGCAAGGTGGATGCGCCCGAGAAGCTCGCCGACGCGAGCATGCCGCCGCACATCATCGCTGCGATCCGACGCGCGATGGATCCCGCGCCCGAGAAGCGGTTCGCGAGCTGCCGCGAGATGTCCGCCGTGCTCACGGGCGGCAAGGACATCAAGGTCGCCGGCGTCACCGCCGTCAACTTTGGCAAGTCGGGGCCCGTCAACATCGTTCAGCCCGCCGGCTCGAAGAAGTGGCCGCTGTTCCTCGCGCTCGCGCTCGCCGGCGTCGGTCTCGCAGGTGGCGCGATCTTCATGGCGACGCGCGGTAGCGACGATCCGAAGACCGGCGGCGGAAGTGGTACCGGCAGCGCGCAGCAGGGCGGGGGCGGTAGCGCAGGCACCACCGGTTCCGCCGAGCAGCTTGCCTCCGTGCCCCCCGACGCCGGCGCGGATCCCTGGACCCCGCCCGATGCCGAGGTCGTCGATGCACCTGACATCGATGCGGCGGCGCCTATCGATGCGTACGTTCCCGATGCCCCGCCGAAGGTCGTGGCACCGCCGGTGGTCTACTCCTGCAAGGGGCGCTGGTCCGGATCCGACCTGCGCGTGGCCATCACCGGGGGCCGCAGCTGCGGCTCGATCACGTTCACCGGCGGCGCCGAATGCGTCGGCTCGCTCAGCGGTTGCAGCGACGGGCGCACCTTCAGCGCGAGCTACAGCTGCCGGTTCCGGGACATGGACGTCGGCTACTCCGGCACCATCTCGATGGGCTGCACGGGAAGCAGCGTGTCAGCGAGTGTCTACGTGAACGGCAAGCTGAAGCAGAAGAATCTGTCGCGCGGCCGGATAACCCCGATGTAGCCTCGGGGCATGTCGTGCCTGTCCCGGTTCGCCTTCGCTACCGTGGCGTCGATCGCCGGCTGCGCGACCGCGGCGAAGGGCGAGGAAGGCGGCGGCAAGATCGACGCGTCGATCAGCGTCACGCCCGATGCGCCGGTGCAGGAAATGCCTGACGCAGCGATGCCAGATGCGCCGCCGCAGAGCGTGTGCGCGAGCACGCAGATGTGCTCGAGCGCGATGATGCTCGGCACGGTCAGCGGTGACTCCGGAAACGCGAAGCTCACGGCGATGGGCTACCAGTCCGCGTGGTTCCGAGTGCGCGTGACCGAGAACGACAGCAATCCGTTCGGGCTCAAGCTGCGCGTCGGCGCGAAGATCACGTCACCGTCGGGTGCGGCGTTCGACACGTTCATCTACGTCAACGGCGGCAGTGACGTCGTGGAGTGCACGACGACCACCGGATCGACGACGACATCGGGCAACGTGAAGACCGTGCGCGCCGAGTGGGGCGAGGGCTCGATCTCGAACGGCAGCGACGACGGCCGGTTCGCTTCGATCGAGGTGCGGCCCGCCGCGGGCGCGGCGTGCGGGCCGACGCAGACCTGGTCGCTCGAAGTCGAAGGTAACTGGTAGCGCGAGCGGCTACTGCGCGACGCCGTACGCTCGGAAGTCGAAGTTCACCGCCCCGGATGGCGCGCGCCAGGTGAACGGCGGCGTGGTTCCCTGAGAGACGTAGTCGCGCATCGGCACCGTCGTCGCCGACGAGCAAACGTGGACGCACATCGTCCGGTACGGCTGTGCGGTCGGTAGATTCGCGATGCGAACCGCGATGAACACGTGCTCGTCCGCGCCGAGCCTGATCGGCGTGGCCAGCGTGTGGTCGACGAGACGATCCAGAAATGGCGTGACGCCCGTCGGAACGTCGAACGTCTCGAGCACGACCGGATCCGACGGCGGCGTCGCGCCAGACGCCTTGAACACCCGTGCGTCGTGCGCCATCGCCGAATCGCAGACGTGCGAGAACGGATTCGGCAGCATGTCGTGTCCCGCGAGCCGGTAGGTCACGCGCTGGATGGTGAATGGATAGCTCGGCGGGGTCAGCCGTACCGCCCACCACCAGTCGCCCTGGTTCGGCGCGGGCTCGCCATGAGCGGAGCACACACCGGTGTCGTTGCGGAGCTCGACCGTCTGTGGCGCCGCGTCGGGGCTCGGCGCGTCGGGGGGCGCCTCGTCGGAGCCGCAGCCGACCGCCAGGAGGAACAGGACAGAGCTCCCACGCATCATCCGCGCATCCTATTTCAGCTTCCCGCGGAACGTCCTCAGCGCCGTGAGGAGCTGCTCCATCTGCTCCTCCTCGTAGCGGTACATCCATTCGGCGCCGAGCGGCACGAGCATCGAGTTCTCTTGCCGCCGGGTCTTGGCCCGCAGCGCGTCGAGCTTGGTGAGCGCTTCATCGATCTGCTCGCGCTTCGCGGCGTGCTCGGCTGTCGGCTCGAGGGCGCTGATCTCCGCCGGCGTCAGTTTCTCGCCGAGCGCGTCGCGCACGATCTGGAACGCCTTGTCGCGATTCGCATCGACGCGCCACAGCCGGACCTTGTGGGCGAGCGTCATCACGTTGAAGAGCACGCTGACGGCCATCACGATGTAGAACCAGTAGCCGAGCGGCATGATGTCGACGAGCCATGGAAAGTACTGATCCGCGAAGCCGGGCCCCTCGGATGCGTAGAACTCCTTGGCGATCGACGAACGGCGCAGTGCACCGCCACGTGAGTCGCGGTTTTTGGTGAGGTAGCCGGGCTGATCTTCGACGAGTAGCTCGAGCAGTCCGATCTCTTCGCTGCGGCTCGCGCACCCGTTGCTGAGGATCAGCGTGTCGACGCGCAGCACCGTGTGATCGCGCTCGGGGATGACCGCCAGTGGGTCGTACTGGCCGGCCTCGATCACACCGAGGGACAGGACCGGCACGCGCGTCGGCACGGTGTCCAGGTGCTCGATCGCCGCGAGCTGGAGCCCGCGTTCGCGAATCGCCTGGCGCATCAGCTGCGCGTTGTCGTCCATCACGAAGATGCCGAGGTCGAGGCTGCCGGCGACGAGCAGATCGATCTGCGCGGGCAGCTCGTGGTTCGAGAGCTGGACGCCGAGTGGCTTCAGATCGTCGCCCTCCAGGATGCTGCGCGCGAGGTAGTCCGTGCCGCTGTTCGTGGGGCCGACGCCGATCTTCTTGCCGCGTAGCTCGGCGAACTTCGTGAGCTTCGCGGCGTCCTTGCCGATCACGAACACCGTCTCGCTGCGAGGCAACCGCCCGATCACTTCCATCCCGTCGGTGTCCTTCATCGGGATGCCGTCCTGAACCAGCGCGAAGTCGACGTCGCACGAGGCTGCGCCCTCTGCGAGACGCGTGAGATTTTCGACACTGCCCTGCGTCTGGACGTTGCTGACCGTTCCGCCACGCTGGGCGGCGCGCGTGGAGAGCCCGTCGACCACCGCCGAGTAGTTGCCCCCGACCGAGCCCGACAGCACGCGAACATCGACATGCGAGAGCCCGGCTCCGAAGTTCACCGTCTTGAGCGCCACGATGACCAGCACCGAGACGAAGACGATGATGACCCAGCCCAGCGGGACCCGCTTCAGGCGCCTTTTCCAGCCATTCATGCGCGCGAGTGTACTGCCATGACTCGGAACCTGGCCGACCGCGCGGAGCGAGGTAGGGTGATGGCGTGCGCGCGCTGAAGGTCGCAGTACTGGTTGCCGCACTCGGCTGCCGCTCGGAGCCGAAACGCGCACCAGCGCCGTCGCCGAGACCGCAGGTCGCCGTTTCGGATTCAGATCGCGCCGGCGAGCGCGATCTCATGGTCACTCACACGATCGCCGCGCGCGGAGTCACGTCGCCGAGCGTGCTCGCGGCGATGCGGCGCGTGAAGCGCCACGAGATGGTGCCGGTCGAGCTGCGCGAGCGCGCGTACGAGGACACGCCGCTGCCGATCGGGAACAAGCAGACGATCAGCCAGCCGTATGTCGTTGCCGCGATGACCGAGGCCGCTGCCCTGAAACCCGGGCAACGCGTGCTCGAGGTCGGCACCGGCAGCGGCTACCAGGCGGCGGTCCTCGCAGAGATCGGCGTCGACGTGTACTCGATCGAGATCGTGGAGCCACTCGCGAAGCGCAGCGCCGCGCTGCTGCGGGAGATGGGGTACTCGAAGATCCACCTTCGGATCGGGGACGGCTACCGAGGCTGGCCCGAGGCGGCTCCGTTCCACGCGATCGTCGTGACCGCAGCGCCGCCCGAGGTTCCGCAGCCTCTGATCGATCAGCTCGTGGTCGGTGGGCGGCTGGTGATTCCCGTCGGCCTGAGCGAGCAGCACCTCGAGGTCCACATCAAGCAGGCCGACGGCTCCACGGTGGTGGAGCGGTTGTTCGAGGTGCGGTTCGTGCCGATGACCGGTGAGGCCCTGGGCGGCTAGTCGACGTACTCGGCGAGGGTTGGCGAGCGAGGCGCTGAGCCCCTCGATGTGTTCGTCTTTCCCGATCCCCGCGGGTACGTTCTCGGCGGTGAACGTCACGTTGCTGCCCTCGCCCCGCGCCTCGACCGACCACGTGATCCGCATCGTGCCTGCGAGCTCGGCCTTGTCGGATTCGAACGTGACGTCGTGCACCACGCGTCGTGGTGTGAACCACCCCGAACGGGCAGGGCGCGCGATACGAGATAGATGCATGCTCGCGACATGGAGAGCTCCATCGTCTCGGTGCGTGGCGTCAGCAAGACCTACGCGGGTGGGCTTCAGGCGCTGAAGCGAGTCGACCTCGAGATCAAACGCGGCGAGATCTTCGCGCTGCTCGGGCCGAACGGGGCGGGGAAGACGACGCTGATCGGCGTGATCTGCGGGCTCATCACCGCCAGCTCGGGCACCGTGATCGCCGACGGGCACGACGTCGTCGCAGACTTCCGCGCGGCGCGGATGAAGATCGGGCTCGTCCCGCAAGAGCTCTCGACGGATGCCTTCGAGACGGTGGCGGCCACCGTGACGTTCTCGCGGGGTCTGTTCGGCAAGAGGAAGGATGCCGCGCACGTCGAGAAGGTCCTCCGAGCGCTGACTCTTTGGGACAAGCGCGACGCGAAGATCATGACGCTCTCCGGCGGCATGAAGCGGCGCGTGCTGATCGCGAAGGCGCTCTCGCACGAGCCGACGATCCTGTTCCTCGACGAGCCCACGGCGGGCGTCGACGTCGAGCTGCGCCACGACATGTGGAACATCGTGCGCGACCTGCGCGCGAGTGGCGTGACGATCATCCTGACGACGCACTACATCCAGGAGGCCGAGGAGATGGCCGATCGAATCGGCGTGATCAACAAAGGAGAGCTGATCGTCGTCGAAGACAAGGAGGTGCTGATGCGCCGGCTCGGCAAGCGCCGGTTGACCCTCAAGCTGGTGAAGAAGCTCGACGCGATTCCAGCGGCGCTCGACGGACGTTCGCTCGAGCTCGCGCCAAGCGGCCACGAGCTGAGCTACACGTTCGACGGTGCCAGCGAGGACACCGGCATCGGCGCGCTGCTCGCCGAGCTCGGGAAGGCCGGTGTGGAGATCAACGATCTGCATACGGACGAGAGCTCGCTCGAGGACATCTTCGTCGGCCTCGTGAAGGGAGAGCAGGCGTGAACGTCTACGCGATCAAGGCGATCTACCGCTTCGAGATGGCACGTACGTTCCGCACGATCGTCCAGAGCATCGCGGCGCCCGTGCTGTCGACGTCGCTGTACTTCGTGGTGTTCGGCTCGGCGATCGGGTCGCGGATGGGAGAGGTCGGAGGCGTCGATTACGGATCGTTCATCATCCCGGGACTGGTCATGCTGTCGCTGCTGGGCGAGAGCATCTCGAACGCTTCGTTCGGCATCTACCTTCCGAAGTGGTCCGGCACGATCTACGAGCTGCTGTCGGCGCCCGTGGGGGTTGCCGAGGTGGTGATCGGATACGTCGGCGCCGCGGCCACCAAGTCGATCCTGCTCGGTCTGCTGATCCTCGCGACGGCCCGCGTGTTCGTGCCCTACGAGATCGTGCATCCGGTGTGGCTGGTGACGTTCCTCATCCTGACGTCGGTCACGTTCAGCATGTTCGGCTTCATCATCGGACTGTGGGCCGACAGCTTCCAGAAGCTGCAGACGATCCCACTGATGGTGGTGACGCCGCTGACGTTCCTCGGCGGCGCGTTCTATTCGATCGATATGCTGCCGCCGTTCTGGCAGACCGTGACGCTGTTCAACCCGGTGGTCTATCTGATCTCCGGCATGCGGTGGGCGTTCTACGGGACGGCGGAGGTCAACGTGGTCATCAGCATCGGGGCGACGGCGGGCTTCATGGTGCTGTGCCTGATCGCGATCACGTACGTGTTCCGCACCGGGTACAAGCTGAAGAGCTAATTCCGCGCGGAGTGAGATTTCAGGTGAATTCGGTGCGACTCCCTGCGCCGGGTGTCCGTCCGTGTCGGCAACACCAAGGGAGATGCCGAGATGAAGACGATTTCGATGTTGCTGTTCGGGGCCGCCGTGATGGCCGGCTGTGCGGGAGAGGGAGGCGGGCCTTCCGCCGCGAAGGTCGCTACCGTGGAGGTCACGACCCAGCGGGGCTCGTCGACAACGATCGAGCGCACGGAGGCGAGCTACAACGGTGACCGGCTTCGGCAGGTGCTGCGGTTCGTCAACAGCCAGCCGAGCGGGGCGACCGTCGTCACGTACAGCGCGGCGGGGATCGAGAAGCTGGAGCTGACCGACAAGGAAGGCGACCGCGCGACCACGACGATGACCTACAAGGACGCGCGCCTCTCGCGCACGCGCTACGAGGTCCCCGGCGTGATGACCAGCGAGGCGGCGATCACGTACGACCCCGCTCGTTCCAAGCACGTGACCGAGGTCATGCGGACATCGACCCTGAACGGCGCGATGCCCGATGTCGCGCTGACGCGTTACGAGTACGACAGCGGCGGGCGCACCTCGAAGATCGTGACGATCCGCGGCCAGAACACCGACACCACGGAGCTGACCTGGAACCCGAATGGAGAGCTCGAGCGGGCGAGCGTGTTCTCGCGTGGCGTGCACGTCGAGACGTACAGCTTCGTCTACGGAGCAGACGGCCGGATCGAAAGCGTCACCGACACAGACAATGGTCGCTACGACGTCACCTACGACGCCGACGGACGGATCACCGAGACGCGCCACCTGGACGGCACCGCCGCGACGATCACGACGCGCTACACCTACGGCGCCGGCAGCGTCGACGGGATGACGTTCGCACCCGCGGTGCCGATGGCCAGCCTGTTCGATCTCGGGGGCCAGAGCCTCGACGCGATCTCGCAGCTCCACGGTGCACCCGAGGTCGCCGGCGACATTCCGCGCGCGCCGAGCGGTGGCGGCGGTGGCGGCGGCGGCGGTGGCGGCGGCGGCGGACCGACCTGCGGGTTCACGCCGCAGGATGCTTGCGAGACCTGCCTCGAGGCGTCGTGCTGCTCGCAGGCCGAGGCCTGCCTCACCGGCACGTCGTGCGACACCTGGTACCAGTGCGCGAGGGCGTGCAACGGCGCGCAGACGTGCATCACCAGCTGCAACGAGCAGTACCCGGTGGGCTACTCGAACTACCAGTCGTTCACGAGCTGCGCGCGGGCGTCATGCCCGACGACGTGTGGCGGCTCCTGATCACAGGCCGATGAAAACCCGCCGGGTCGTTACTTGGCGGGCGGCGGCGCCTCGATGTCGGTCACGCCGCTGCGCTCGTCGACGGTCACCTGCGACTGCGTCTCCTGCTTCTCGCGGATCCGGATCGGATGCACACCGCCCGTCACCGCGATCGCAGCCGACGTTCCCCCGAGCGAAGGGCGACCACCTCGGCCGATGTACTTCGACGCCGGGAAGCGCACGACCAGCCAGTAGTTGCTGCCCACCGGCACACCCAGGCCAGCGGCGATGCACTCCGGCTTCGCTTCGGTGTACTTGCCGAGCGCCGGGGCACTCATGATCGGAACGACACCGTTCGGCACGTTGTTGACATCGAACGCGGGATCCTTGCTCGCGTAGAGGTAGACCCGCGCGGTGCCGCAGATGTCCTCCTTCTCCGGGTCCAGGGTGATTCCGGGCGACGGAAACGGATTGTCGGCCGTCGCGGGCTTCGAGAGCCCGGGCATCGCGACCTTCGCGCTCAGGTGGCCGACCGGTGGGGTGCAACCGGCCGCGAGGACGAGCGGCAAGACAAGAGAATTGAGTCGCTTCATTTTTTGGCCGGCGAGGCTAGCACCGCCGCGCGAGACTCGCGAAGAAGTGGCGGCGCTGCGCCCGACGACGTGCGGCGGCTCCTGATCGCCGGCCAATGAAAAACCCGCCGTTGCCGGCGGGTTAGTTCGAGGAGCCACCCGGATTTGAACCGGGGAATGATGGTTTTGCAGACCATTGCCTTACCACTTGGCGATGGCTCCAGGCGGCTGGCTTCATAGCACAAGTTTCCGGCCGTGGTCGACGATCAGCGCGGCGGCATCGAGTAGTCCCGCTGCGGGAACGGGTCGGCGGTGTCGCGGCGGCCGAGCTCTCCGCGTGTCCAGACGGCGCCGCGCTCCGAGAAGATCGCGATGCCGACCACTCCGACGTTGCGATCGCCGGAGGTCTGCGCGGCGTACGACTCGGCGACCTTGCCGAACCGGAACGCGGCGACGGCGTCGTCGGAGGTCCGGAAGCCGTCGATCACGAGCACGCCGTGCGGATCGACGAGGTACCCGCGGCGGTTCGGATCGGCGGGCTGACCGTCGATCACGTCGAGACCATCGACGGAGGCGACGACCTCGAAGCGCGCGCTGGTGGCGTTTCGCACGACGAGCCGATAGCGCTGGCCGTCCTCACCGACGACGAGCGACCGGCCGTTCGCCGCATAGCCGGGCAGGGTGCGGCCGTGTTGGTCGACGAGCGACACCGAGAGCGAGCCGTCTCCGGCGTAGACCTCGAGCGGTTGGGGATGCGTGCCGAGGTAGGCCGCGTGCGCGGAGGCGCCGTGCGCGTCGTTGTAGTGCAGCAGGACCTCGGCCCACGGCGAACCCGCGGAGCGCACGAACGGAGAGAACGAGATCGGGGCGGAGACGGCCTCGCCCCACGACGTGCCGAGGCCGGGGCGATCGGGCACGGGCTCGACGATCGAGCTGCCGCGATCGATCGCGGCGTGGCTGGGTGCGGGGTTGCTCGCGACGAAGTCACCGCCGCTGCTGGGCGCACCGTGATAGCCGCCGGGGCTCCCCGACGTCGCCACCGTCGCTTGTCTTGAACCGCCCATCGCGCAAGCGCCGAGCAGCAGGCACACCGCGGCCATGGAGTGCGTGCGCACCCCGACATCGATCCTCATGACGAATCCTTTCGTGTGGTCGGTCAGCGGCCCCAGGTGGAGGGCGCGACGTCGTCGTGCTCTTTCAACGCGGGCGCGGGTGACGCCTTACACGCGTCGCTGGCTCACGGCTTCACGCCAGGATGGCAGCGCAGACATGTCGTTCCCGTGAGCTTGAACGCGGTGCCGCCGTCGTGACAGGGCTGGCAGGTCGCCTTCTTCGGCGTCGCGAGCTGGATCACCGTGTTGCCGTGGAGGTCGGTGTGGCAGGTCGTGCACTCGCCGGGGTGCGGACCATGGTCGAACTTCGCGCGCACCGACCACGCCTGCGTGGTGCGGATGGAGTTTCGCTTTGCGGCGAGGCCGAGCTCGTGGCAGCTCTCGCACGCGGTGAGCTCCGGCGTGGGTCCGCCCTTCACCGCATGACACGCGGTGCCGGTGCACGATCGGTGACCGCGCGGCGGGCGCAGCTGCGTGGTCGTCGTCGTCAGCGAGTGGCACGTCGCGCACGCCGCGTGGTGCTTGTCGTGCGACAGCGTCGCGCCGAACTCGGTGCGCTCCGGCGGCGGACGATCCGCGGTGAGCTTGCGCCACGGCTCGGTCGCGTTGTGGCACGCGCCGCAGATCTGCTTCGGCTCGTTCGGGTCGATCGGCGTCAGCTCGCGGTCCTTCGGGCGTCGCCGCTCGGCGAAGCGCTCCTCGTGACAGGGCAAGCATGCGGTGTGGCCCGCGACGAGCACCTCGCCGGTCGTGCCGAGCGGATGGCACGACGCGCACGGGAGGTTGATGTCCTTGTGCGTGACCGAGTGCGAGTAACGCTCCGTCGGGCGCTCGACATCGAACTTCCCGACGGGCGCACTCGTGTGGCACTTCGTGCACGCGACGTTCACCGAGAACGTGGGCTTGCCGTCGTGACAGCCGGCGATCCCGCACGACTTCATCTGCGGTCGCGGCAGGATGCTGTCGTCGGTCTCGCGTAGCCCCGTGTGGCAGGTCGTGCACTGCGCGCCCGCACCGCCGCGCGCGGCGTGCTTCGGGTGCGAGAAGTCGGAGGTGACCGTGTCGATCGGCGCGACCATTCGCGGCGGCAGCGGGTTTCCGCTACCGGGCGTGTGGCAGGCGGTGCACTTCGACATGATCGGCGCCTTGGCTCCGTCGTGGCAGCCGAGACAGCGCTTGTGCGGCGCGGCCTTGCCGGGCACGAAGTGACAGCTCGAGCACGCGACCTCCTTGTGTCCCTTGTGCGGCATCGCGAGCGCGAAGTCGGTCGGCAGGTACGGCGGGAACAGCGCCTTCGGCGAGCCATCCGCGTGGCAGTTGCCGCACAGCCGCTGCTGATCCGCGCTGATGGCGGGCTTCACGCCCTTCACCGGCTTCGGTGGCGGCGCACCGTGGCACGCACCGAAACACGAGGCGTGATCGGGTCTACCGACGAGCGCGCCGTTCTTCATCGCGTGGCACGCCGAGCATGCGATCGACTCCTTGCCGGCGACCGAGATGTCGCGCTCGTGCAGGTTGTGATCGAAGTCGGCGCGCGCGAGCGTTGCGAGCATCGCGATCACGCCGACGATGACCCACGCGCGCACTAGTACACCCCGGTGAGCATCAGCCGCAGGCTGCGATATCCCGTGATCTCCGGCGCGAGCTCCAGCGCGCTCGACACGTCGTACGCCGCGGAGATGCGCACGCGATCACCGACCCAGGCGTCGAGCGTGAACCGGCCGCCGAAGCGGAGATCGCTCTCGGGGATGAGCAGCGTCGGATCCGTGTAGAGCGGCGCGTAGCGCGTGCGGCGGCCGTAGAACTCGACGAGCGACGAGAATTTTCGGGCGCCGAGGGACATCCGCAGCGAGCCGCCGAGCTCGGTGAAGCCCTCCTCGCCGCGCGATTCGGTGCGCGGCAACTGTTGCGGGACGTCCTTCTGATCGAAGATCGGAAACTCGTCCTCGGGCAGCGGGTGGCTCGTCTGCCGCGATAGCAGGCTGAGACCCATCGCGAGCGTGCGGCGCAGCCGGATTTCGACCGCACCGCCGAGCTCGAGGTACGGCGCGGCGAACGAGTTCTTGATCTCGCGCGTGCCCGACGCATCGGTGACGCGCTTGCTGCCCTCGGTCGCGAATGCGCCGCGGATCAGAAGATCGACGTTCTCGGCGATCAGCGTTCCGGCGCGCGCCGAGCCGATGAACTGCGGTACGACCGGGCCGAGATCGAGGTAGCGCTTCGCGGCCGTCGGATCCGCGTCCGGAATGTGGACCGCGGGATCCCACTGCCAGTCGTTCATCGTGTGGTGCGTGAGCTCGAACACCACGTTCGTGACCTGCTTGTAGCGGGCGCGGACCTCGAGCTTCTGACTCGCCGCCTTGCGATCGAGCGCGCGGAACTGACCGATCACCGCGACGTCACGCCGCGGACGCCAGTCGCCCTGCAGCATCGTGCTCTCGCTCTGCGGCTGGTACGAGCTAGCGCTGATCCGCGACGCGCCCATCGACAGCGCTTCCGCCTGGAGCGCGAGCGGGATCGGCGTCTTGAGGCCGCGCAGATCGACGCGCAGCGATGCACCCGCGACCGCAGGACGCTGGTCCGATTGATCGCGCGTGTAGTCGGAGTGACGGTAGCCCGCGTAGCCCGACGCGGTGACGATCTTGCCGTCATAGGCGATCAGGCCGCCGTCGAGGTGGATGATCCACGGTCCGTAAACGTGCTGCCCGCCGGCGCGCAGCCGCACCTTCGAGAGGCTCCAGCGCGGCGGCAGGAAGTCGCGCAGCTCGGCCCAGCCGTACCGGATATCGACGCCGCTGCGCTCGAACCACGTCGCGATCGGAGGCGGCACCGCCACGGTCTGCCCCGGTGCCGGCGAGTACTCGAGGCGCCGCGCCGCCTGGAACCGCACGGCGAAGTAGCTCGACAGGCTCGCGAGGCCGAGACTGCGCGTCGAGCCATACACGTCGGCGAAGCCATACGAGCGCAGCTTCGCGTAGTCCTGTCCGACGACGGGCGCCCGCGCGCCGAGCGAGCTGCGGCCGCTCGGGTTCGCCGATTCGACCTGGTATCCGACGCCGATCTCGAATGAAACTCGATCCCGCAGATCGCGAAGCGCCACGGTCTGCTCGAGCGCCGGCTCCGCACGCGCGAGCGGTGGTGGCGCGGCGGGCATCGGCGTCGGTGTGCGCGCGCTCGGCGAGGTCTGCGCGACGGTGCGCGGCCGCATCTTGAGGTGCCGAGGCGGTGGCTCGTGCGTGAGCACGAGGCGCGGATCCGCCGCTGCGGTGCTCGCGAGCACGAGCACGACGACGGGGGCGCGCCTCACCATTTTCTCCGCGGCGTGATCGCAGCCTGGTGGCACTGGATGCAGAAGTTATCGCCGTGACAGGTCGTGCAGGCACGCACGTTGATCCGCGCGAGTCGCCCGTGATCCGCAACGAACGAGTCGACGCGTCCGTGCGAGCGGGGCCGCTGCTGATGGCATGCGGTGCAGAACTCGACGACGTGACAGCGCGCGCAGCGCTCTCGGTTTGCCGCGGACTCGGGCCCGTGATCGAGCTCGCGCCAGGTGATGCGGTGATCCGCGGGCTGCATCGTCTGATGGCACTCGTCGCACGCCTGGCGCGGGTTGCCCGACATCCGCGTGTGACAGGTCGCGCAGCGCGTGGCGTCCCGCTCGGCAACCTCGGTGTGATCGCGGCGGAACGCGAGCGTGTGATCGAGCGGGCGCTCCGTCGCCGGCAGGTGGTTGCGCGGAGCCAGCGCGGTGAGCGTGCTCGTGCGCGCTGCGTGACACGTCTCGCACTGCCGCATGCGGTTCTCGGGTGGTGTGCGGTCGCTGTCGTCGTGGCAGGTCACGCAGCTCTCGACGCGAGGTGCAGGGTGGCTCGCGTAGGTGTCCGCCTGCGAGGTCCGCCCGTGACAGCTCTCGCAGCGGATGACGCGGTTCTTGCGGTCGGTCTTGTGACGATCGTGCTCGAAGTGGAGGTCGTCGCGGATCAGCCGAGCCCTCGTGCGCTCGTGGGCGCCCTGCTGATGACATCCGCCGCAGTCATCCATCTTCGGCGCCTTCGGCAGCCCGACCTCGGCGGCGTGGCACCGCGCGCACACCGCGTGATCGGGCCGCGCCAATTGACCGTCGCGGACGTGGCAGTCCGCGCAGCCAACGTGGAAGCCGACGCGGCCCTCCATGCGCCCGACGTCGAGGTGCTTCTTGTGCGAGAACCGCGAGGGCTGGGTCTGCCACGCATCGTCGATCGGGTAGGGCTTCAGCGGCGCCTGCAGCGGCTGCGCGGTCACCTTCGTGTGGCACACCTGGCAGAACTGCCCCGGAGGTCCGAGGAACTCTTTCTTGTGGCAGGCCCCGTCATCGCACGGCCTGTGGTCATCGGTGCCGGGACGCTCCGATGTCCGGTGGCAGCTCGTGCACGCGACCTGCGCGTGCTGCTCGTGCGACAGCCGCGTCGGATCCACGGGCGGCAGCGGCGCGTCGAGGACCCGCGTCGGCGAGCACGAGGCGACGAACACCCACGCGATCAGAAGCTGCGCTCGCATCTCCCGCGCGCCGACGCTAACACGCGCCGGAGTCGAGCGGCACCAGCCGGCCGGCCAGTGCGTCCTCGCGATCCTGCGAATCCAGGTGCGGCCGTGCCGGCGTGAGCGCGCGCTGCGCCACGATCCGCAGTGCCGGCGCATCGGGCACCCACCAGGTCACCGCATAGCCGCGCTCTCCGGGGGGTGTGTAGACGACCGTGACGACCTGCCCGGCGAGATCCGACGGCACCGCGTCGAGCGTGGTGTGCGTGATGATCTCGCCGCCTGGCGCCGTGCTCGCGCGTGCGGCCGGCCACATCCGCGCGAAGAACGCGTGGTCGGTGCGTCGCCAGATCGATGCGTCGGGATCGCCGGGAATCGGCGCATTGCACGTGACGAGCGCCGCCGGCGGGTGAGAATCTCCGATGTCGGCCTCGGCGATCGAGAGGTGCCGGCAGTGCGTGAGCGCCGCGCCGATCTGTGCGAGACGCACGGCGCGCGCGTTGAGGTCGACGCCGCGGATCTCTGCCGCGAGCTCGGGCCGTGCGAGCGGGGCAAACGCCGACCCGCACGCGAGATCGATCCAGCGCGCGCGGCGGCCGGGCCCGATCGCCGAGGCGAGGTGGTAGCTCGAGTCGTCGGGCCAGCACACGTGGTCTTCGCTGTCGGGTGCGTCGGCGCGGTCGCAGACCAGGAGCGAATTACCGAGCGGAACGACCGCGACGTTCGCACGGACGAGGTGCTGCTTGCGCTCGACGAGCCCCGCAGCGAGTAGATCGTCGAGTGGCTCGAGCATGCGCAGCGAATCGGCGGGGAGCTCGGCGCCCGCGACGAACAGCGCCAGCGGCGCGGCGGCGGGCACCGGCGGGCGAGCGGACAGCCCCGAGAGTCGCTGGCGCAACAGGGACAGGCGGTGCGTGCCGCTCCATGCGAGCAGTGCGCCCTCGGTGAGCCCCGCGCGACGCAGCCGCGCGCCGACCTCCGCGAGGGCGCTCACGGGATCGACGCCAGGTACCGCCGTGCGAGGTCGTACTCGGCATCGAGCACGACGTGCGCCGAGAGCACCTGCGCGAACAGCTTCTTCTTCGCCGCCGGGCTGGCGGCGCCCGGATCGAGCTCGAGCGTCGCGGTGTAGAACGCGAGCTCCGCCTGGCGCGGGCCGGTCGTCGCGGACGCGCGCAGCGTCGCGAAGGGCACGCGCCCGGTCGCGGCGCGCGCGAGGAGCTCGTACCAGGTGTCGCCCTGGCGACTCTCGAGGTACTCGGCGGCCAGGCGATCGAGCGGCTCGCCGAGGCGCTTCGCTTCGCCGGCGATCCACAGGGACATGTAGACCTTGTAGAAGTCCGAGAGGTTCGCGCCGAGCGCTCGATGATACGCGTCGAGCGCGTCGCGATACAGATCGGCCTCGATCAGAAACGCGACGGCGCTCGCAGAGATGTCGGGGGTGTCCGTATCGACATCGACGGCACGCATCACGAGATCGATCGCGGCACCCTTGTCGCCCATCCAGAACATCGCGCGTCCGCTGTCGAGCAGGCGCTCGGCCGCGATCGTGCGGGGCAGGTCCTTGGTCTCGCCGAGCGACGCCCACGAGCGCATCGAATCGAGGTAACGCGCAGTCGCCTCCTTGGTCTTGCCGAGGCCGCGCAGCGCATCGCCTTCGATCCGCTCGAGCTTCGCGCGCCGGTAACGATCGCCACTCGACGCATCGCCGAGCATCGACAGCCCCGTCGTCGCCCACTCGCGCGCGGACGCGTAGCGTTCGATCTGGACGTCGATCGTCGTCAGCGTCTCGTACGCGTCGATCGATGGCGCGCGCTCGAGCGAGGCGACGAGGGCGTGCTTCGCATCATCGATCAGCCCCTGGCTCGCGAGACCCCGGCCGAGCGCGGACTCCGCGATCGCGGCGGTCTGCTGCCACACGGTGTGCGGGTGCGCCTTCGCCGACTTGCTCGTGAACTCGAGGACGCCGCGCCACGCCGTCTTCGCGGCGTGCGGGCGACCGCCGCCGGCCAGCCGGCCGATACGCTCGCCGTAGAGCTTGCCGAGGCGCAGCGCCGCGGCGGTGTCGACCTCCGGGGAGCCGCGCAGTGCCATCTCGTAGAGCTGGATCGCCTGATCGATACGGCCGAGCGTCCGTGCATCGGCAGCGGCGGCGGCGGCGAGCGACGGATCGCCGGGAAACTTCGCGAGACCTGCGAGACAGGTCGCGAGTGCAGCGGCGGCATCCGGCGCGTGCTCGTCGGTGCGGATCACGTCGGCGAGCTCGAGGTACGCGTCGACGGTCGCGTGGTTGTGGAGGATCTCGGCACGCGTGGACAGCTCGCGGTCCGAGCCGAGGCCCTTGACCTTCTGGATCGCGACGTGGATCTCGACGACCCGGCCGGCGCGCGCGAGCACGTTCGCGATCCGCCGCGACGTCGTGAGGATATCGTGGTGCGCGCGGACGAGCTGGAGCGTCGCGCCCTGCTTGTCGATCAGCATCGCGATGCCGCGCTGGCGCTCGATCAGCATCGTGACGTAGCGATCGACAAGCCACGGCAGCGGCAGCGCGAGCGCCGTGGGCTGCAGCAGAAGCAGCGGCTGCGCGCGCGTCGCGTTCGCGCCGTTGTCGGAGATCGCGAGCTCGTCCGCGAACGCGAGGATCTCGTCGATCTCGGCGATCCGCGCCGCTCGCTGCGCGGGCTCCACCTCCGCGAGGAGCACGAGCGTCTGGATCGCGGGCTCGAGAGCGCCTGACTTCGCGAACACGCCGCGCAATCGCTCGAGCATCCGTACGTGATCGACGAGACCCTTGCCGATCGCCGCCGGGTCGGCGTGCCACATCCACGTGAGCTGGTCGAGGAGCAACGCGGCTGCGAACGGCCTTTCTTCCACGATCGCATCGGTGATCCGCTTCGCGACCGCCGCCGCGACCTCACCGCGCATCCGCTCGCGGTCCGGACCCGGCGGCACGACCCACAGCTGATCGATCGCCTGATCTCGGTCGGCATCGTCGCGCAGCGCGACGGGTGCATCGGGCCAGCGCGCTTGCATCTTCGTCGACGACCCGCACCCGGCGAGCAGTGCGGCCACCATGGCGATGCGGACGACGAGCACGGAGAACAAGGTAGCATCGCTCGGGCGTTACGTTCGGTGTATGGTGCAGCCGTGACCCCGACCGGAATCGTTGTTCAGAAGTACGGCGGCTCGTCGGTCGCCGATGCCGATAAGATCAAGCTCGTCGCGGAGCGCATCGCGCGCACGAAGGCGGCCGGCAAGAAGGTGGTCGTCGTGGTGTCCGCGATGGGCAAGACCACGAACCAGCTGATCGAGAAAGCCAAGTCGGTCTCGCAGTCGCCTTCGCGGCGCGAGCTCGACATGCTGCTGACCTGCGGTGAGCGCGAGTCGATGGCCCTCCTGTCGATGGCGTGCACCGAGGCCGGCCTCGAGGCCATCTCGTTCACCGGCTCGCAGGCGGGTATCCTCACGAACGATCGCCACTCCGGCGCTCGCATCGTGGAGGTCCGGCCGTTCCGCGTCGAGGACGAGCTCGATCGCGGCAAGGTCGTGATCGTCGCCGGCTTCCAGGGCGTGTCGTACAAGCGCGAGATCACCACGCTCGGCCGCGGCGGCTCCGACACGACCGCCGTCGCGCTCGCCGGTGCGCTCCGCGCCGACTACTGCGAGATCTGCTCCGACGTCGACGGTGTGTACAGCGCTGACCCGCGCGTCGTCGATGCCGCGCAGCTGCTGCACTCGATCAGCCACGACGAGATGCTCGAGCTCGCCGCGCAGGGCGCGAAGGTCTTGCACGACGCATCGGTGGAGTTCGCGCGCCGGTCCGGTATCGCGCTCTATGCGCGCGCCACGAACAAGGACGGCGGCGGCACTCGCATCGACTTCACGCCGGAGCGCGAACGGCAGGTCGCCGCGGTCACCGGTCAGAGCTCGCTGATCCGCCTGCGCGTCAACGGCGGCGCGGCCGTCGAGCACTGTCTGCAGATCCTCGAGTCGTCGTCGATTCCGCTCACGCACCTCGACCTCGAGGGCAAGGATCTCCGCACCTGGTTCACGATCGCGGACGTCCCCGACTGGGGCGAGGTTCGCAAGCGGCTCGACAACGTGCTCGGCGATCAGATCGAGTTCGGCGAGGAAGGCGCGGTCACGATCGTCGGTCACGGCATCGGATCGAACCCGGGCGTGATCAACAAGGCGCGCGCGAGTGCCGTCGGTGCCGGAGTGCCGCTCAACGCCGTGAGCGTTTCGCCGCTGCGCGTGACGCTGTGGTGCGATCGCCAGCACGTCGACAACCTGACGCGCGCTCTGCACAAGACCTTCGTCGAGTAATGCCGAAGCTCGGGCTTGCACGCCTGCTGCCGCACCTGGGCCGCCTCGGCCGCGCCTCGCGCTGGAAGCGTGCGCGCGGGCGGCCACGCGTGTGGGCGCATCGCGGCGACTCCGCGCACGCGCCGGAGAACACGATGCGTGCGTTCGAGCTCGGCGTCGCCGCCGGCGCTGATGGCCTCGAGCTCGATGTCCGCTTCGACGGCGACGGGAACGTCGTGGTGTTTCATGACGAGGAGCTCGACCGGCTCACCGGCCTGCGCGGGACGATGGAGGAGACCTCCGCCGCCGACCGCGCGAAGCTCCGCGTGCAGGGCGAATCTGTGCCGCTGCTCGCCGACGTGTTGCACACGTTCGATATCGAGATCGACGTGGAGATCAAGTCGAACAGGCTCGGCCGCGCGGGTGACCTCGCCGCGGCGACGTCGAAGATCATCAAGGCCTCGGGGCGCGAGGACCAGATCCTGGTGTCGTCGTTCGATCCGGTCGTGCTCCTTCAGGTTCACCGCCAGCTCCCGGCCATCGGTCTCGCGCACGTCTTCGCCGAGGACCAGAACCTCGCGGTGCGCCGCGGCTGGATCGGCACCATGATCGGGGTCTCGATCGTTCACCCGCAGCACACGCTGGTCGACGAGAAGTCGGTGAAGCGCTGGCACACCGCCGGTCGCCCGATCAACGTGTGGACCGTGGACGACGAGACCGAGCTCTTGCGCCTCGCGCGGCTCGGCGTCGACGGCGTGTTCGTGAACGACCCGGCCCACGCGAAGGCCGTGTTCGAGAAGCTCTAGGAGGCTGTGGGGCGTAGGCCTCCGCACCCGTCATGACGGGTGCGGGAGCCGAGCCCCCTAGGGTTTCGGCGGCGCGGCGGCGACCTGCGGCTCGACCGCGAACTCGAGCGAGAACTGCGCTTGCCCGCGCCAGAGCTGCGCGCTCACCGTGTTCGCGGTGCGCAGCGAGTCCCACACGGTCTGCAGCTGATCGGGACGCGATAGCGGCTTGCCGTTGATCGCGAGCAGCACATCGCCCGGCACGATGTCGACATCGACGAGCGGTCCGGTGCGATCGAGCAGCTGCACGAGCTGCCAGCCGACGAATCGCTCGCCGCTGAGCTTCGGCGCGATCTCGAGCTGACGAAGGAACGTGCCCGGTCCGGCATCGAGCACCGCGACGAGCTTGGCGCGCGCGATCGTGCCCGAGCGTAGCCCCTTGCCGGCGGGCGCCACCGGGCGCGGCGCTTCGGCGGCGGGTGCGTCCGTCGACGCGGTCTCGGCACCGCCGCGCTTCTCGAGATCCTCGTCGAACACGGCACCCTTGGGTGCGACCTTCGGGCCGCACGCGGCCAGCACGACGAGCAGGGCAGGGACGAGGCGCATGGCTCGAACGTACGCCGGCCAGAGCCAGACGCAACTTGTCGGCGGTCGCGCCCTTCGGGCGCCGGGTCCGCTCCGCGTTCCCGCCCGCGCCTTGCGCGGGTTACCGCCGCCCACTCGCTCGGGGAACGCGCCTGCGGCGCTCCCCTCGGAGTCTCTACGCGGGAAGCGTGCCGACGAGTGCCACGATCGCGCCGAACACCGCATCCGGGGACGCCTCGCCGTCGATGGTCTCGATCCGCTCGCCCTGCGACATCAGCTCGGAGAGCGTGGCCTTGTAGCCTGCCGCCACCTCCTCCTGCATGCGCATGTCCTCGAACAGCTCCTGCACGCGGCCGGCATCTGCGCGGCGCTTCGCGGCGATCTCCGGCCTCACCTGGAGAAAGATCGTCAGGTCGGGCTTCCGCGCGCGCGCGTTCAGCATCGAGATCCAGTCTCGGTCGGCGCCAGTGCCCTGATAGGCGAGCGACGAGTGGTACCAGCGGTCGGAGACCACGGTCGCGCCGTCTGCGAGCTGCACGTCGACCTCGCGCTGCGCGTGATCGAGGCGATCCGCCGCGAACAAGAGCCCGAAGGTGCTCTGCGCGATCGACTGCTCCGGGATCGCGTGATGACCGGTGAGCATCTGGCGGATCAGCTGGCCGATCGGGCCATCGCTCGGCTCGCGCGTCAGGTGTGCCTTTCCGCCCTTCGCCTTCAGGTGCTCGACGAGGCGCTTGGCCTGGGTCGTCGTGCCCGCGCCATCGAGGCCTTCGAGAACGATCAGCCGGCTCATGCGAGCCGACTATCGCATGCCCTCAGGCCCGGCGGCGGACCATGGCGGCGGCGAACAGCAACATCGCGAGGCAACCGGCGACGATCGCCGCATACAGCATCCAGACCGGCTTCGTGCTCGAGGATCCGAGGCCCGAGCTCGAGCTCTCGCCGGAGCTCGATTCGAAGTCCGGCTCGAGCGCGACTGCCTTGCGAAAGTCGGGACCGCCGTCCTTGCCCGCTGCCTCGAGCGCCTTGCCGGCGGCGTAGTGGTGCGCCGCGAGGGCGTGCGTCGCGCCCTTGCCCTTGGGATCCAAGCCGTGGGCCTTCGAGTACGCGGCGGCGGCCTCGGGCCACTGCTGCTTCTCTTCGAGCTGCTTGCCCCACTTCGCGTAGATGAGCGCCATGTTCTCGCGCTCACCTCGCTGCGGGTTCGTCGCGAGCAGGCGATCGAGCATCTGCGTCGCCGCGGTGAGGTCACCGGCATCGGCCTTCGCCTTCGCGGCGAGCCACTGCGCGCTGTCCTTCTGACGGCGGTCGTTGTCGTAGAACTCGAACAAGCGCTTCGCGAGCTCGACCTGATCGATCTTGACGGTCTTGGACGTGCCTTCGTAATCGCCGAGCGTCGGATCGTCGAGCGGGTAGTCCTCGTGGAGCAGCTCGTTCGCGGCCGTCCGCAGCTCGTTATCGGCGAGCTCGCGGTACGTCAGGTACATCGGCTTCTCCTTCTTCGTCAGCTTGCCGCCGGGAAGCTGCAGCTTCTTCTTCGGTGCAGGCGGCGGAGGAGGGCCGGTGATGTAGTCCATGAACGCGGTGCGTGCTGCGGCGCGGATGCGCGGTGCGTCGTCGTTGACCTTGGTCCACACCGCGTGCACGGCCTCGCGCAGCTTCGTGGACTGGAACGTCTCGAGGATCGCGATCGTCAGCGCTTCGTTGCCGGCGGCGGACGCGAGCGCCTTTCCGGGCTCCTGGCGATCAAGACGCTCGAGCTGGAACGTCGCATAGCGCTTGCGATCGTAGTTCTTCGCCGTCGATTCCTTCGTGAGCAGCGGGATCGAGTGTGGCTCGAGCTTCCGGAGATAGCGGCCGCACTCGTCGCGATAGATCATCGTCTCCTCGAGGAACGCGGCGTCGAAGATCGGCTTCGCGGCGCGCACGTCCTTCGTAGCTGACAGCGCGCGGATCGCGGCGTCGTCGGCGATCACCTCGCCGACTCCGGGCATCGAGGGATCGAGCTCGAGCAGCTTCGGCTGCCAGTCGAGGTCGTCGTCGGCCTTGCGCTCCTTCGCGTTCTGCCGCTGCGGCGTCGAGAACTTGCCGGTCTTGTCGGGGACCTGCGCCTTGATCTCGTTCAGCACCGCGCGACGCTCCTCGATCGAGGCGGTGTGCGGGCGCGCGAGCCACTCGCCGATCGTGTCGATCGCGTTCGGCGCGAGCGCGGTCAGCTCCTTGATCGCCGCCTCGCGAGCGGCGCGATCGGGACCGGCGACGATTTTTTCGAGTGCCGCCTTCGCCTTCGCGTCGTCGGGACCCGGCGTGCGCGGCGGCGCGGGCGGCGGCGCGGGCTTCGCCGCCTTCTCCTTCTCGGCCTGCTTGTCCTTCTTCTTCTTTTCGGCGTGAGCCGGCGGCATCACCGCGACGGTGGTCGCAAGGAGAACGAGGACGAGGGCACGCCGCATCGATCGTGACGTAGCGAATCGCAGGGGAGGGCGCAAGTCAGGGATCAGACGCTCGACGTGGCGCCGGGATTCCGTCAATGCAGGCGCTCGGGGGAGACCGGATCTCCGAGATCCACGAACTCGAGGAAGCGCAGGCCGATGGCGCGGCTGGATGCGGCTTCTCCCGATCCCGAGAAGTTGAGGTAGTGGTGGTGCTTGACCTCGGCTCGCGCCACGATCTCGTCCATCAGATCGTCGCCGCGCGCGTGCTGGAAGTGCACGGTGACCACGGTTCCGAGGGGCGGCGCGTAGCTCATCTCGACGAGGATTCCGCCGGCGGAGATGTTGCGCGCGATCGCGGTGGTCTCCCCGTAGAGCTCGCTGCCGATGACGACCAGGAACGCCTTATCGAAGCGCATATGCAGGCGCTTCTCGCGGGATCCCACGTCGAGCGGCTCGGCCGGGATCCCGCGCTGCGCATGCAGGTGCGGGCGGCTGTCTTCAAGCACTCGAGTCAGATCTGGTAACGGTTCGCGACGCTTCACAGAATAATTGTCGCTAGGTACGGGTGATGAAGTCAAAAATCTCACCTTATCCTACATGGCGATGGATCTGGCTCATGTCCCCCTGCTTCGCTAGTCTCTCGGCGTGCGCTCCGCCTGGGTCCTGACGGCACTGCTCGCGACGACGGCCGTCGCGAGCGCGAAGCCGTCGAACCCCGCGTTCCTCGGCATCTCGATGCCCGGAGGAAACGGCCCGTGCTTCGTGGAGGGCGTCACCCGCGGTAGCGCGGCCAAGCTCGCCGGGATGCTCAAGGGCGACGTGATGCACTCGATCGACGGCACACCGACGCCGAACTGCGATGCGGTGCTCCGCGCGATCCAGGGCCACGAGCCCGGCGATCAGGTGAAGATCGCGATCGCGCGTGCGGGCCGTCCGATGGTGCTCAATGTCGAGCTGCTCTCGCGCGCGGAGATCATGCGGCGTCGTCTCGTCGGGCAGCCGATGCTTGCGACCGATCTGTTCGGCGTCGACGATCAGCGCTCGCTCGATCTCAGCTCGCTCCGCGGCAAGACCGCGATCGTCGGATGGTTCGACGCGCGCCGCTGCGATGGCTGCACGCAGGTGTTCGGTAAGGTCGCCAGCTGGACGCGCGCCCAGACCGACAAGCCGGGCTTCCCGCCGATGCCGCTCGCGGTGACGCCGGGACAGCCGCACGAGGCGAAAGCGCTGATGCCGATGGGCCTCGATGTCCCGCTCGCGATCGCGGAGCGCGAGGTCTACGAAGATCTCGTGGTCGCGGACGCCGATCGCATCAACTTCATGGTGATCGATTGCCGGGGCATCGTGCGCTACGTCGCGCCGATCTCGCCGAGCGCGGACGATGCTGATGCGGCGATCGACGAGCTGTTCGCGGCCGCCGAGCAGGCGTCGCGACGGACCACGAAGTGATCCGCTCGCTGTTCGGGAAGACCCCGGTCCTCGGAAAGGGCGTGTTCGTTGCCGAGACGGCGGCGGTGATCGGGGATGTCGAGATCGGTGACGAGTCGGGCGTTTGGTACGGCACCGTGATCCGCGGCGACGTGATGCCGATCCGGATCGGTGCGCGCACGAGCCTGCAGGACAACGCCGTCATCCACGTCACCGCCGGTCGCTTCGGCACGACGATCGGGAGCGACTGCACGATCGGGCACAGCGCGATCATTCACGCGTGCGTCGTCGAGGATCTCTGTCTGATCGGGATGGGCTCGATCATCCTCGACGGTGCGAAGATCGGACGAGGAAGCCTCGTGGGTGCAGGTGCGCTCGTGACACCCGGCACCGACATCCCGCCCGGAAGCCTCGTGATCGGATCGCCGGCGAAGGTGAAGCGACCGATCAACGAGAAGGAGCGGGAGCAGATCGTGTTCGGCGCTGCTCACTATGTCGAGCTGACCCGTGCCTACCTTGCAGAAGGGCGCTGATCCTCGGTACCTTCGATCGTGGAGTTGAAGGGTCCGCGGGCTCGGACGTCTACTCGAGTGACGACATGAATCTCACGAGAGCTTTGGGGATCGTCGACGCCGCGGTGCTCCGCGTGCTGGCGATCACGACCGCGCTCTTGATCGTGTTTCGTGCGATGCCGGCGCACGCCGATAACGTCGGCGTGCTGATCAAGCAGCTCGAGAGCGACTCCGACAAGGTTCGCCTCGCGGCGGTGCTCAACTTGACGAAGCTCGGCGACGCGAAGGCGATCCTTCCACTCGTGAAGGTCGTCAGCAACGACAGCGACGACGCGGTTCGCGAGGCCGCGGCGGTCGCGCTCGGAAAGCTCGTCGATCCGAAGTCGAAGGGCAGCATCAAGAACCTCGTCATCAACGCACTGAAGAAGGCGGAGGCGAACGACTCGAGCGGCCGTGTGAAGCAACAGGCCGGCAGGTCGCTCGCTGCGCTCGGCGCGAGCGGAGGTGGAACCACGACGCAGCCCTCGACCGGCGGAAAGAACGGCATCTACGTCAACATCGGGCCGATGTCGTCGAAGACCGGCGACGCCTCCGTCGATAGCAAGATGCGCCCGGCGATGGTCAAGGTCTCGCAGCAGACCCTGACCCGGGTCGCCAGCTCGATGGCGACCACCTGGAGCGGGGGCAGCGCACCGACCTCGGCCCAGCTGAACCAGAAAGGTTTTCAGGGGTTCTACGTCGACGGCACTCTCAACGAGCTAAAGGTGAGCGGCGACACCGTGTCGTGTAAGATCAGCATGTTGCTCGCGAGCTATCCCGACAAGAGCGTGTTCGGGTTCCTCAACGGTGGCGCGAAGGTGCAGGGCGGGTCATCCCCGAAGGACATCGCCCTGGCCAGTGACGATTGTGTTGCCGCTGTTGTCGAAGACTTGATCGCGAAGAAGATTGTTCCGACGATCAAGACCAAAGCAGGAATCCCGTGAGCCGCTCCAAAGAGACCACCGCACCTCCTCCCGCCCGCGCACCCGCGCACGGCGGTGGCGGCGGCAAGGGCTACAAGCGCAGCTGGAAGAACCTACTCATCAACAAGCGGTACCAGCTGCAGTTCACGCTGTTCATGGTCGGCTTGTCGACGCTGCTGATGGCAGGCCTCGGCATCTGGGTCATGAAGGTCGCGAACGAGACCACGACGGTCTCGATGGCCAGCGTACGCGGCACGCCGTGCCCGAAGATCCCCGGGATGATCGACAGCTCGGCGAACGAGGACGACGTCCCGGTCGTGCCGATGAAGCTGCCCGAGGGCGGCGCGGCGGCGAGCGAACCGCCCCCTGCGCCGGCGCCGGCCGAGCCCGCCGCCGGTAGCGGAAGCGACGCCGCAACCGAGGACGCGGCGCGTCCGCGCGCGACGGTGGTGATGGACGACAGCACGATGACGATGCTGCCGGCGGTGAAGTCGGTGCCGCCGGATTTCGGCGCGAAGGTCGTCGGGCACTGGACCTGCGAGCTCCGGCTCACCGGGAAGATCAAGGCGCTCGAGCGCGGCCGCCTGCTGATCCTCTGGGTGCTGATCGGCACCGGCCTGCTCCTCGTGATGGGCCTCGCCGTCTACGGCATCAAGATGACCCACAAGGTCGCCGGCCCGCTGTTCAAGGTCGGCCTGTACCTCACGAAGATGCAGCAGGGCCGCTACGACAAGGTCTGGAACCTGCGGAAGGGCGATCAGCTCGTCGACTTCTACGACCACTTCAAGACCGCGCACGCGGGCGTGGTGACGATGGAGACGAACGACATCGCGAAGCTCGAGGCCGTGATCGCCGCCGCCGAGCAAGCCGGCGCGGGTGAACATCCGACGATCGTCGAGCTGCGCGACATCGTGGCGCGGAAGGAGAAGGCCATTGAGTGATCCAACGGCCGCCACCGGTGTTCCCAACGGAGCACCACGCCCTCGCTACAAGCGCAAGCTGTCGAACTACCTGCTCGACAAGAAGCTGCAGCTTCGCTACGTCCTGCTCGTCACGATCCTCTCCGGTGTGATCGCGGGCGCGCTCGGCTACCTCATCTACCAGCAGAAGCGCGCAGCCTCCGAATCGATCGAGAAGGATCTGCAGGCGCTCACGCAAGCCGATGCGTCGCAGGAGGACTTCCAGGAGCACGTCGCTTCCGGTCTCGAGTCCGAGGATCGTGCGCTCGTCTACAAGATGGCCGGCGTCGGTGTCGGGCTCGTCATCATCCTCTCGCTCTACTTGCTGATCATGACCCACAAGGTCGCGGGGCCTCTCTACAAGGTCTCGATGTACTTCGATCGAATGGCCGTCGGGAGACTGGGTGTCGTCACACCATTGAGACAAGGCGACATGCTCCAGGACTTCTACACGAGCTTCAAAGAGATGCATGACGCGTTAAGAGCGCGCGCCGTTGCCGACGCGTCGGCGATGGAGAAGGCTCTCGAGACGCTGCGCGACTCGAAGAACCAGGCCGACTATCGTGGCGAAGCGCGCGCGAACATGGACGAGGCGCTCGACGAGCTCGAGAAGCACATCACCGAGCGGAAGAAGCAGCTCGCGTGATCGCGCTGCGGTGATGCGCTACAGCGTCGGCGTGCTCGTACTCGCGTGCAGCGTCGCGCAGGCGGCGCCGCCGGCGCCCGATGGAGTCGTCGCGCCGAAGGGCCGCCCCGTCATCCCCGGCACCGCCCTGCCGCATGCAGAGGGGCTGTTCCTCTACGCCGGCTACTACCAGGACCCCGGCACCGCGACCGCGGGTGCCGGCGCGAAGATGAAGCAGGGCGATCCGGGCCTCGCGATCGGCGATGCGCACTCGCTCGGCGAGATCGCGGTCATCTCGGCGGATCAGCGTCAGATCGTCGAGATCGGATGGACCGTCGATCCCGCGGTGAATGGCGACGCGCATCCGCGGCTGTTCATCTTCCACTGGGTCGACGGCGCGCCCACTTGCTACAACAGCTGCGGCTTCGTCTCGATGTCGGCGACCCACAAGCCCGGCATGCGTGTCACGCCCGGCGAGGTCGCCGACTACGGCATCGCGCTGCGCGGCACGGACTGGTGGCTGTCGTACCAGGGCGTCGACCTCGGCTACTTCCCGGGCTCGCTTTGGCCCACGCCGTTCACCGTCGCCGGTCACGTGCAGTGGTTCGGCGAGATCGCGGCCGGCACCGCCGAGTCGTGCAGCGAGATGGGCAACGGTGCGAAGGGCAGGGACCCCGCTGCCGCATCGATGAGTGGGCTGTACCTCGTCGCGCCCGGCGGCGCACGGGTCCCCGCGATCGCCATGACCGGCACCGTCACGAACTCCGCGTACTGGAGCGTCGGTCAGACCGCGCCCGACGCGTTCGCGTTCGGCGGCCCGGGCGCACCGTTCGGCTGCTGCACGCCGAAGACCTGCGCCGACTCGATGGCCGCGTGCGGGCGCGTCGCGGACAGCTGCGGCCCGCAGCTCAACTGCGGCACCTGCAGCGCCCAGGGCGACATCTGTGACGAGGTCCTCCAGTGCAGCCCCGCGCCGCCACCCGGCGAGCAGCCTGCCGCCGACGACGCCGGTTGTTGCAGCGCCGGCTCGCCGCTGCGCGCACTCCCATCGCTCGCCGTGCTCGCGCTCGTGCTGCGCCGCCGCCGTCGCCGCTGATCGCCGTCGTGCAAAAAAGGGGTCCGACCCCTTTTCTGCACGTCGTGCGCACAAAAGGGGTCCGACCCCATTTCGCAACTGCTGTCCGGGGCGCGTGTCCATCGGACATGGACGCGAACCGCCCGTGGAACGCGCGCGCCGTGCTCGCTGCGGCGCTGCTGCTCTCGATTGCGATTGCCTGGCCTCGGGAGACGCCGCGCACGCAACGCTCGCCGCTGACCGTCGCCGAGCGCGCGCTGCGGCACTGCGCGGTCATCGCGCTCGGTGCGCACCTCGACTTGATCGACGCGCGGCTCGCTGACGCCGACCTCGCAATTGCGGTGCAGGAGCTCGATCCGCGCACGCTCGGCGGTGATGGTTGCATCCCCGCGCGCGGGCTCGGCTCGTGCGTCTACTGACCGCCACGCTCACCGCGTACCGCGCCATCGCGTGGCCCGTGGCCGTGTGCGCGTTGATGTGCACGCTCGCAGTGGCGGTCGCGATGCGTAGCCGTGATGACCCGAAGCCGGTGGCGCCCACGCACGAGCTCGAGACTTCCGCGCGCGTCATCGCGACCGCGCAGCGCGTTCAGACCCTGGCCGTACGCGCGCGCCTCGACCAGCAGCTCGCCGAGCTGCATGCGACGCTCGAGCTCATGACTGGCGTCGACGAACCGTGTCGCGACTGCGGCGCGGTCGACGCGCGCGAGCGGTTGCGCGTGCTGAAGGAGCGGCAGGCCGAGCTGATCCGGGAGCGCGATCGCGTGCGAGCCTCCATTCCGCGCAAGTCGCCGGGCGTCAGGATCTCGCCGGCGTGTCTCGATAACCCGCTCGCGAAGGATTGCTGGTGACGGCGCGGATCGCCGTGACGAGCGGTCTCCCTCCGCTCGCGTCGATCGCCGGCGCGATCCTGTGCGTGGCCATGTTGTTGCCAACGAACGCAGCGCCTGGTGGTCCTCTTCCGGAGAGGGAGGTCATCGTTTTCTTGGATGCGGCCGCTGAAGCTGAACGCCGGATCTTGGGGCCGATGTACAGCATCGCAATCAACCTCACGTTTGATCTGGGCGTGGCGAACCAGCGCACTCCGTCGGTGGCGGGGCAGCAGGTCTACGAGCGCCTTCGAGCGTGGCGTGACCGAATCGAAACCCCGCTGTACATGGGGACCCACTGCGGCCGGGGGCACGGTCTACGAGGTCGCAGCTCCGCCGCGTGTACGTTCAACGTACTCGCGAAGGACTGCCTGTGAACGCGGCGCTGTCGAAGGCCTGATATCATGGCGCGCGATGGCGAACGCCTCGGCGCTGCTCGAGCTCGGTGACCGCTACTGGGCGCTCGGGCTCCCGGCGGCCGCGAAGAGCGCGCTCGTCAGGGCGCTCGCGGCGAGCGAGGAAGCGACGCCGGCCCTGCGCCTGACGGACCTCGCGCTCGCGCAGGGGGATGCGGCGGGCGCGCGGAAGTACGCGGGCGAGGCAGCGAAGCGCGCACCGGGCCCGATGACGAAGATTCTCCTGGGCCGCGCGCAGCTCGCGAGTGGGGAGATCGCGGCGGCGCGGATGAGCCTCGGGGCCGCACTGGATTCACCGAAGCTGGCGCCCTGGGATCGCGCACGCGCCCACCTGGAGCTCTCACGCGCGGCAACGTCGCAGAGCGATCCGGCCGGCGCGGCGGCGCAGGCGGCGGCAGGGTTCGAGGCGGCGCTCACGGCGGCGCTCGCGGGGGTGGCAACGGATTCGCTGACCCTGCTCGAGGAGCTGGCGACGGCGGTCGTCGCGCATGGCCGGGCAGCGGATCTGTCGGCGAGCATCGAGGTCGCGAAGGATGGCGCGGGGCGGCGGATGTGCGCGGCGGCGCTGCTGAGTGCGCGGCACGCGGCGGGGGACATGGCGGTCACCGATGCCGCCATCGAAGCGGAGCTCGCGGCGCTCGAGGCCGCGCAGCCGAGCGCGGCGATCAGGTTGCGGCGACTCGAGCGCAAGACGCGGAAGCTCGCGACCGCGGAGCGCGATGCGGTGCTGGGCGAGCTGGATGGCTTGATCCACGCGTCCGCGGCCGAGCCGTTGCCGCCCGTGGATCGGGCGCGGCTCTGGTTCCTGTACGGCGCGATCTGCGCGGATGACCTCGCGACGAGAAACCGTGCCGAGGAGGCCTATCGCAAGGGCCTCGCGTTCCAGCCGGGACACACGGCGGCGGCGTGCCGGCTCGCGCTGTTGATGTTCGACCGCGGCGATCAGGCCGGCGCACTCGCGGAGATCGAGCGCGCGCTACGGATCGATGCGAGCCACGGCCTCGCTTGGCGCAACGCGGCGCGCATGCTCGACGCGCAGTCGCCGAGTCTCGGTGTGATCGTCGGGCGGCTCCTCGACGCCGCGAACCCGGGGGCGGGGAGTGCGGCGGGTGGCGTTGCGCCGCGGCTGGTGACCGCGACGGCAGAGGTCGTACGCCAGGACGTGATCGCGGGCGTGTACGCGCACGGGCATCGCGTGAAAAATCTTCTCGGCATCATCGGAGCGCGGACGCGCAGCGCGCGCAAGCTCGCGGCCGAGGGCGACGTGCACGACCGGCTGAAGGACCTCGAGCAAGATGTGACGGCGCTGTACGAGGAGTGGGCGCAGTACCTGCGCTCGATGCAGGCGCCGACACCGACGGTGGAGCTCGTCACGCTCGCGCCGCTGCTGCACGAGGTGGTGGTCGCGGCCCAGGCGCGCACGCAGACGGTTCCGATCGCGCTCGAGACGATGGCGGGCCTTCCCGACGTGCGCGGCGATCGCATGCTTCTGCGCGAGGCGCTGCTCAACGTGATCTCGAATGCAGCGGAGGCGTGCGCGGCGTCGTCGGGGCAGGTCCACGTCCGTGTTCGCGCTGTGATGTCCCCGGGTGCGAGCACGGCGCCGCTCGTCGAGCTGGTCGTCGCGGACACCGGTCCGGGTATTCCGCGCGCGCATCTCGGCCGGCTGTTCGTGCCGGGGTTCACGACGAAGGAGACCGGCTCGGGCGTCGGCCTCGCGATCGCGGAGCGCGTCGTCAGCGCGCACCACGGCCGCATCACCGTCGATTCGGAAGAGGGACGCGGCACCTCGATCACGATCACGCTGCCCACCGACAAGAGCGGCCTCGCCGCGTTGCCACTGTGGACGGTCGCGGAGCGCGGCGCTCCATGACCATCGGGACGATCATCTGCGTCGACGATCAGGCCGAGGTGCGCCGCCTCCTCGGTGACGTGTTTCGCGCGCGCGGTAGCAACGTCGTCGCGTTCGATAACGGCGAGGACGCCATCCGCTGGCTCGAGACGAACGAGGCGGACCTCGCCGTGCTCGATCTCGATCTCGGCCCGAACCGTCGCAGCGGTATCGAGATCTGCAAGGCGATCCGCGGTCGCCTGCCAGACCTGCCGATCATCATCCTCACCGGTCACGGCACGATCGACGACGCGGTCACCGCGGTGAAGGCAGGCGCGGTCGACTTCATCACGAAGGACCCGTACCTCGAGGACAAGCTCGAGATCTCCGTCGAGAAGGTCGAGCGCATCCTCCAGCACGCGCTCGATCGGCGGCGCCTCGAGGCAGAGAACCGCGAGCTGCGCGCCACGAACGAGCGGCTGCGCAAGGCGGCGGGACGGCGCTGGCAGATCGTCGGCGACTCGGCCGCGATGCGGACCGTGATGACGAAGATCGAGCGCGTCGCGCCGGTGCCGCGGCCCGTGCTCGTGCTCGGTCCGCGCGGCACGGGCAAGGAGCTCGTCGCGCGCGCGATCCACACGCTGTCGCCACGCGCGAGCGAGCCATACATCACGATCAACTGCGCCGCGGTCGCGGAGAGCCTGCTCGAGTCCGAGCTGTTCGGGCACGAGGAGGGCGCGTTCACCGGCGCCACGAAGCAGAAGGAAGGAAAGTTCGAGCTCGCCGATGGCGGCACGCTGTTCCTCGACGAGATCGGGAACATGTCACTCGAGTTCCAGGCGAAGATCCTCCGCGTCCTCGAGTACCAGCGCTTCGAGCGCGTCGCCGGCAGCGAGTCGATCCAGGTCAACGTCCGCGTGATCGCGGCGACGAACTCGGATCTCAAGCAGGCGATCGGCGAGGGCAAGTTCCGCGCGGACCTCTACGACCGCCTGAGCTTCGAGGTGATCCAGTTGCCCGCGCTCGCGAGTCGCATCGAGGACATCCCGGTGCTCGCGATGCACTTCCTCGCGAAGTTCCGGCAGGACGTCGCCGGCATCGTCCCGCGCGAGATCAGTGCCGCGGCGCTCGACCGGTTCGCGTCGTACGACTACCCGGGCAACGTGCGCGAGCTGAAGAACATCGTCGAGCGGGCCGCGTACATGGCGACCGGGGAGGTGCTGTCGGAGCTCGACGTTGACGTCGCGCTGCCGCCCGAGGCGCATTCCGCGGCGCCGTCATCGGGCCACGGCTTCGCTGACGACTCGCGGCGCCCACTCGACGAGCGCGTCGAGGCGTTCGAGCGCTGGCTCTGTCAGGACGCGCTCGAGCGCACCCGGTTCAAGCAGAAGGAGGCCGCGGCACTGCTCGGGATCACGTACGACCAGTTCCGGCAGCGCTATCGCAAGTACGGCCTCGGAAAGGACTGACTAGGAGCCTGTAGAGCGTAGCGACGCTCTTGGTCGACGCGCGCATCGGCAGCGGTCGCGCCGGCGCCGGCCCCGACGCTCAGGCGGCCTGCAGGCGCTGCATCTGTGGGCGAAAGACGTTCCGC
>JACCRC010000013.1 GCA_013813765.1 Deltaproteobacteria bacterium
CGACGAGATGGCCACGACCGGAAACGAGATCCGCGCGCTCGGCACCGACATCGCGAACACGTTCCGGCGCCCCTTCGAAGCGCAGCTCGCGCAGGCCGAGGCACACTTTGCCAAACAACATGGACGCAAGCCGGGCGTGGGCAAGGATGCCGGTGCGAATGACGACGCCGAGGTTCACGCGGCGATGACACCGGTCCCCACGGCCGCCGATCTGGAGCACATGAGCTATCAGGGTGCGTTCGTCTTCCAGTGGGGCGAGTTCGAGAAGGAGTGGGACGAGTTCCGTGCTCAGCATGGCCACTGGTACGAGCGCATGTGGAAAGGCGACTACGACAAGGTGATCGAATTCCGCGAGCGCACCATCAAGTGGCGCGAGCAGTTCCAGAAGCTCGGCGGCACTCCGACCACACCGATCCCGACACTGCCGCCCGACGAGGGGCCGGTGCCGTGGAAATCGATCCTCATGATCGCGGGTCTCGGCGCGGCGGCGCTGATCGTGCCCGAAGTGCTGCGCACGGTGCGCAGCAGCAGCGACGCAAAGCCCGCGACTTCCGCGGCCTGACACGAACACAACGCAGGCCCACGCAACGCGTCGACCGACGCGGCGGGACGGGTCTGCCTCGACTCTCGACGGAACGATGCCGGACTCCCCGGCGAAAGGATGCATCTATGAAGAAGAAGACTCGCAAGCATGCGCGGCGCAACGCCGCACCGCCCGCGCCGCGCCCGGCGCCCCGTACCAGGCGGTTCCTGCCGCCGATCCCCGATCCGCCGGACTGGAAGACCACGCTGGCTTCCGCGGTCGGTGGCGGTGGAAGCGCCCTCGTCGGAGGGTTCCTCGCCAACCGCGGATGGGATCCGCAGATGGTCGGGATCGCGATGACGACCGGCGGTGTCGTCGGTGCGCTCACGCTGCCCGGACCGTGGCGCGTCGCTGCCAACGGCGTCGCGGCGGCGGGCGCGGGACAGCTCGCGCTCGCGACCATGCACAAGGCCGCGGTGGACAAGGTCAAGACCGCGGTGGCCGGAGCGCCCAAGCCGAGCAACGCGCTCATGCCCCCGGCGGTGAGCGGCGCGTTCGAGAGCTACGGCCGCGACTACGGCCCGATCGACGACGAGGAACGAATGATCGATCCCGATCTCGAGCTGCATCCGGCGTACGCCGCCTAGCTCGACGGAGATCGGTGTCTGGAGTGGTGCGCGTTGCGTGAGGCCAGCAAAGGAGAACGAGATGGACGAGTACGCACAGATCTACTGGCTCGATGAACGTAACGCACGTGAGCACCGCGGACCGGCGGGCCGCGGGCCTGCCGGCGGGTGGCGCCCCAGCGGCAACGGGCCGGCGGGAGGAGCGCCCGGACAGTCGGTCCAGGTGATTCGCTACCCGCAGCCGTCGCCGGTGCCGGCCGGCTACACCACGGTGCCGAGTGGCTACGTGATGCAGCCGATGGCGCCGGGCGGCGTGCTGATGCCGCAGGCTCCCGCGACCTACCTCGGCAACCTGGCCCTCGGCCAGATCATCGAGATGGCGTCGCAGGTGCTCGCGGCGCTGCAGCCGCTGCCCGCTGCGCCGGTCGCCACCAAGGAGACGACGACCGACGTCGGCAACCTGGTGCTGTACCAGGCCGCGCTCGCGAGCCACGCGAAGCGTGACGAGCAGCTGCGGACGCTCGGCTCGCTGATCAGCAAGCTGGTGAAGTGAGGAGATGACCATGTTCGGACTGTTCCAGAACACGACGCCCGCGTATGCGGGCTCCGGTCAGCCGACCGCGCGCTGCGAGGCGCAGGGAGCTTTCGGCTTCCTGACCAACCTGCTCGCGCCGGCCACTCCGACCTACCAGACGGCGAGGCCCGATGGGACCGCGGGGGCGAAGGCTCCCGCGGCTGCATCGGAGGCCACGAGCGTGCCGATGGTGACCGAGCCGGCGCTCCAGCCGGACTGCCGGGTGCCGCTGCCGATCGCGATCCTGATCCAGCGCCCCGAGTGACGACGTGACGAGGTGATCGCGGCGCGTTCGAGTGAACGCACCGCGATCGAGAGACCGACAAGCAACCAACCAACACGCCTCGCGCGACGCGCGCCACTCCAGACACCGATCTCCGTTTTCCTTCTCGCCGCTGATGCGGCCGTGGAGCCTTCCCATGAGCAATTTCGACGCTACCGATGTTCTGTTCGCCGGCCTCGGCGTCGGCGGCTTTCTCTGGTTCAACCACAAACTCACGAGCGAGCGCCGCGCTCGGATCGAAGCCGAGGTGCAGCGCGACTGCGCGCGCACGTGCGGGTCGCAGACCGCGAAGCCGGCGAACGGACGCCCGACGGCGCGACCGGCGAGCGCGCCGCGCCTGGCGCCGCGCACGTTCGACCAGGTGTTCGCGGCGTACGGCCACGGCATTCCGGTGCCGTACCTCCGCGCGCTCGCGCTGCGCGAGTCCAACCTGAACCCTCAGTTGTCGAGCGGCCCCGCGTGGGGTCTGCTCCAGGTGATCGAGGTCGTTCGGCAGGATTACAACCAGCGCACGGGCGCGACGTTCACACGCAAGGATCTGCTGGATCCGGCCGTCAACGTGACGATCGCATCGAGCGCGCTCGCGCTGATCGTCAAGAGCTACGCGCAGAACCATCCGCGCGTCCCCAACCTCCAGGCCAACTGGACGAACCCGCGATTCATCGAGTTACTCACGTTCGGATGGTTATGCGCACGTGCACATAATCCACCATATGCGAAGTCCGGCGTTATGCGGGCACGCTCGGAGCTGCCACCGTTCCTCGTCGGGTGGGAACAGGTCGAGGCAGAAGGGCGTTCGCATAATGCATGACCGAACCGCAAAGAGGTACGCCGT
>JACCRC010000027.1 GCA_013813765.1 Deltaproteobacteria bacterium
AGCTGGCGCGACCGACTGCGGGTTCGGCAACGAGGTGGTCTCGATGTCGGAGATCGACGTCGAGCCCAGCGCGGGATTGGTCTGAAAGTCGTCGTCTCCACCCCATTGCGGCTCGGGCGCCGGAGCCGGACGTTGCACGGCGGGCATCCCGGGCACGGTGCGTGGCTTGTTGGGCGGTGGTGGCGGCTTTGGCGCCTCCGCGATCATCGTCTTCGCGGACGGTCCGATCGGGGGAACGGTGATCGTCTTCGTGCGAGGCATCTGCGGCTTGAGCCGGCCGATCGCTCCACCGGCGGGCTGCGGTGGCGGGGTCTTGCTCTCGAACACCTCGCGCGTTCCGGTGCGCGGCATCGAGTACTCGGTCTGCGGCTTTGCTGGCAGCACCGCTCTCGGCGGATCGTCCTGCGTCTGCTCCACGAGCGTCAGATTGTCGACGGTGTTCGTCTCGCCCATGAAGTCGTCGTCGTCACCGGGCGCGGCCTTGATCTGCGCCGAGAGGCGCTGGGAGGACTTCTTGTTCAGGATCCGCTCGAGCGAGTGCGCCTGCAGCGACGCGCCGACCGCGACCGCGTCCTCGGGATTGACGTCCGTGCGTGCGGCCTTCGCGAAGAACTTGCTGACCTGGTCGCGGACGTACGGGATCTTCGTCGTGCCACCGACGAGGATCACGTCGTCGATCCGATCGATGCCGAGCTGCGCGTAGGCGAGCGCCTCCTTGCAGACCGGGAACGTGCGGTCGATGATGTCGGCCACCTGCGAGACAAACTCGTCGCGCGTGATCTCGATCTGTAGGTTCAGCGGTGCGCCCTTCGCTCCGTACGCGATCTCGTCGACGCGAACCACGGCGCGCGAGCGGCGCGACAGCTCGATCTTCGTCTGCTCCGCGACCGCGCGCAGCCGCATCATCGAGACCTCATTCGTGCGGAGATCGATCCGGTTCTCCTGCAGGAACTTGGTGACCATGCGATCGACGAGCCGTTCGTCGAGATCATCACCGCCGAGGAACGTGTCGCCGGCGGTGCCGAGAACCTCGTAGACTTGATCACTGAGCCGCAGGATCGTGATGTCGAACGTTCCGCCGCCGAAGTCGTAGACGGCGATCGTGCTGCGGAGGTTGCGGGTGTGACCGTACGCGAGCGCCGCGGCGGTCGGCTCGTTGAGCACGCGCACGACGGTGAGTCCCGCGATCGCACCGGCGGTGGCCGTCGCGGAGCGCTGCGCATCGTTGAAGCTCGCGGGCACGGTGACGACCGCGCGGTTGACCGGCACGGCGAGCTGGTGCTGCGCGATGTTGCGCACGTGATCGAGCACGATCGCGGAGATCTCCGGAACCGCGAACTCGCCACCGCGCGTGACGATCAGCGGCAGCTCGTTCGCGCCCTGCTTGATCTTGAACGGCGAGCGCTTCTGCGCGGTCGTGACCTCGGGAGACGAGTACGCGCGCCCGATCAGACGCTTGACCGAGTAGATCGTGTTCTGCGGATCGATGACCTTGCGCTGCTTCGCGGCCGCGCCGACCACCACGCCGCCGTTCGGATGGAACGAGACGACCGAAGGATGGATCTTGTACCCGCTCTCATCGGCGAGAACACGGGTGTTCCCGGCCTCGTCTGCGTGCGCGACGACCGAGTTCGAGGTGCCGAGATCGATGCCTACGATCGGATCGCTCAATAGAAACCAGCGGTGGTCAGCACTTTATCGTACCAGCGCTGGAGGTGGCCACGAAACGGCCACATCCACCCATAGGAGGGGCCTACGAACTGCCCGATCACGCGCTCGCGAAACGCGGCGCGGCGCGGATAGTCGGGGCCCCACACCTCGGCGGCGGCGCGAATGCTCTCCGCATACGCCTCCTTCTCGAAGTACGCGCGGCACCACGCGAGTCCCATCGGCAGCGGCACCAGCACGTAGAGCACGGCCATCCCGGGTAGCGTGAACGTCCGGAATTGTCTCAGGTGGACCGCTTCGTGACGGAGCGTGACGTAGCGCTGATCGGGATCGATCGAGTCCCAGTTCGCGGTGACGTAGATCGTGGATCCGATCGTGGTCTGGAACGAATCGAGGTACGTGCGCATCCGGCCGAGCGTCACCACGCGCAGACCGATGTCGATCGCCTTGTGGAACGCGGACTGATCCTTGCGAACGATCCGGAACCGGGGGAACTCGATCCGTAGGGCCTCGACGAGCGCCTCGTACCGGTCCATCTGTCCAGCTTACTCCCGATTGACGATCCGCGCCCGGATCCGTAGCGTGCACGGTCCGTGGTCGATCTGTCGAAGTTGAACCCGCCGCAACGGGAGGCAGCGAGCCACGGCGGCGGTCCGTTGCTCGTGCTCGCGGGCGCGGGCTCCGGCAAGACGCGCGTGATCACCACGCGGATCGCACACCTCCTCGAGCAAGGGATCCCGCCGCAGGCGATCTGCGCCGTGACGTTCACGAACAAGGCGGCAGAGGAGATGCGCGAGCGCGTCGGCAGCCTCGTGCGCAACAAGGAAGTCACGCGCGCGCTGACGATCGGCACGTTCCACGCACTCGGGCTGATGATCCTGCGCACGGAGCGCAAGGCGCTCGGCCTGCCGCGCGGCTTTGTCATCTACGACCAGTCGGATCAGATGGGCGCTGTGCGCGAGGCGCTGCGCCACGTGCGCAACATGGGCCGCGATGGCGAGCGCCGGTTCGACGTGAAGTCGATCCTGACGCGCATCTCGCTCGCGAAGAACTCGTTCATCGGTGCGAACGAGTACACCGGCAACCCGGCGGACGAATACGACGCGATGACGTCCGAGGTCTACCCGAAGTATCAGGAGATGTTGCGCGCGTGCGCTGCGTTCGACTTCGACGATCTCATCGTCGAACCCGTGCGGCTGTTCGAGACCGACGCGGGCGTGCGCGAGCGGTGGTCGAGCAAGTACCACTACGTGATGGTCGACGAGTTCCAGGACACGAACGCGGCGCAGCTACGGATGGTCAAGCACTTCGTGTCGCTGCACCAAAACTTGGTCGTCGTCGGCGACGATGATCAGTCGATCTACAGCTGGCGCGGTGCCGATCCCACGAACATCCTGCGGTTCGACGAGATGTTCCCGGGCGCGAAGATCGTCAAGCTCGAGCAGAACTACCGCTCGACGAAGCGGATCCTCTCGGCGGCGAACACGGTGATCGCGAACAACAAGCAGCGCCACGGCAAGTCGCTGTGGTCGCAGCACGCGGACGGCGAGATCATCACGCACGCCGTCGCTGCGACGCCCGAGGACGAGGCAAAGTGGGTCGCGCGCGAGATCCATCAGCTCCATCAAGACGGTCGCTCGTGGGACTCGATCGCGGTGATGTACCGGTCGAACTTGCAGGCGAAGATCGTCGAGGAGGAGCTGCGCACCGCGAGCATCCCGTACGTGATGTACGGCGGGCAGCAGTTCTTCGAGCGCAAGGAAGTGAAGGACGTCCTCGCGTACCTGCGCGTCGCGCTCAATCCCAAGGACGAGCTCGCGCTTCGCCGGATCATCAACTACCCGGCGCGCGGGATCGGCGCGACCACCGTCGAGCGCCTCGTGCTCGCGGCGCAGGCGAAGCACGCGACGCTGTGGGACGCGCTGAAGGGCGTGCTCAAGAGCTCCGCCTCGCTACCTGGTCTCGAGACCACGCTGTCCAGCGATGACGAGGGTGGACCGGGCACCACGGTCGAGATGGGTGATATCCGCGGCGCTGCGAAGAACGGGATCATCGAGCTGATCCACGTGGTGTCGGAGCTCGCGTCGGCGATCGAGAGTGGCACCGATGTCGTGACGGCGACGAAGACCTTGCTCGAGGACATCAAGCTCTATGACGATCTGCGGATGGCCTCGGGCAGCATGGCCGCGGCGCAGCGCCGGATCGACAACGTCGAGGGTCTGCTCGGCTCTCTGCAGCGGTTCTCCGACAAGGGCAAGGGCAAGGAGCACCTCGCCGAGCACCTCCGCATGCTGTCGCTCGATACCTCGAAGGACGAGGACAACATTCCGGGCGAGAAGGTCGTGCTGTGCACGCTGCACGGCGCGAAGGGTCTCGAGTTTCCGGTGTGCTTCATGATCGGGCTCGAGGAGGAGCTGCTCCCTCACATCCGCACGCTGCAGCCGCAGGCGACCGATGTCCTCGACGCCGATCACGCCACCGACATCAGCGAGGAGCGCCGGCTCTGCTACGTGGGCATCACGCGTGCGCAGAAGAAGCTGTACCTGACGCGCGCATGCACGCGCGTGTCACGGGGGCGCTCGGTGCCGCGCACGCCGTCTCGATTCCTGCTCGAGATCCCCGAGGAGCTCTACGAGGTGCGCGACGTCGGAGAAGAGGCGCGCGCGAAGGTCCCCGAGGCCGAGGTCGCGAGCTTCTTCGGAAGCCTCGCGAGCCTGCTCGACGACTAGGGCGGGCGCCCGGCCTGCGCCGCCCGTCACGACGGCGTACGGCTGGTCCTCGGCGCGTCCGTACGCCGTCATGACGGGGCGCACGTCCATGCACTACAGACTCCTAGATCGCGACGGTCAGCCGCGTCGCGAACATCAGCGCGTTCCGGTCCGGCAGCATCATCAGCTGCACGTCGGGCTGGATCGTCAGCCAGCGCACCTGTAGCTCGTAGGTCGCCTCCACCACGGTCTCGGCGCCCGTCTCGGTGCGCGCGAACGCCATCCCGACGGAGATCAGATCCTCGGGGCGCCAGCTGCCGGGCGTGGCACGAATGCCCACATCGATGTACGTACTGACGAACCCGGCGGTGCTGTAGCCCGCGCGCGCGAACACGCCGAGCCCCTCGACGACCTCCGTGTCGAGTACCACGTAGAGCGCGTTGCCGCGCTCGCTGTGATGCCACCCTCCCACCATGAACGCCTTCGCGTACTCCACCTCGCCGATCGCGAGGTGGCTGTCGCCGACCGCGGTGGGAATCCCGTGCGAGTTCTCCTGCGCGCCGTCATATACGCCCGCACGCACGTCGATGCGCTCGCTCTCGTACCGGCCTGTCAGACCAGGTGTCGCGACCGGGTACACGGGCCCGAGCAAGTTCGCCGAGAACTGGCTCGTGATGCCGAACGTCGCACCGAGCAGCGTCTGCCCCTGATCGGCGAGCACGAACTCCTGATCCGCGGACAGCAGGCCGGCGCGTAGCGTGGCCGGGCCGAGCGGCTGGTCGAGCCACGCCTCGAACACGCGCAGATCCTTCGGCGCGGTGTTGCCGCTCGTACCGTGGATGTCCATCAGCTCCTCGGTGATGCCCTTCCCGTGGATCGCGAACGCGCTGACATGGATCCGACCCAGCTTGCGGGAGACCAGCTTGTCGAGCTCGACGTCGATTTCCGCCGTGAACAGGCCGCCGAGCACGAGCTGATCGTCGAGGTCGGGCGCGAAGAACACCTCGCTCGCGTACGTGCCGTCGATGGTGACGCCGCGCTCCTCGAGATCGTGGCGTGCTGTCCACATCAACAGCTTCTCGCTCGCCTCGTAGTCAGGGCGGGCAGGACTCGTCGCCAGTTCGTCCGCGTGCGCGCTGGACGCTCCCACCGCGATCACAACGAGCGCACGCGTAGCGGTCCCCACGCGGCGACGATACCCGAGAATCGTCGTCGTTTCCGTGCGTTATGCCGGTGTCGCACCGGGTCGCAGCGGTCCCGTGAACCGCACACCGCGAGTGTGTCATCAGCTGACTTGGGACCCCTGCGACAGATCGGTGGTATTGCCCGGGCCATGAAAAGGAATGCCATTCTCCTCGGGCTCCTCGTTGCCGCGTGCGGCGGCAAGTCGGGTCCGCCGAACAACGAGGTGCTGGGATCGACCCACGCCCACACGAGCAACGACATGGCGACCTCGGGCATGCAGCAGCAGCCGGCCGCGACGAAGCCGGATCCGGCGCTTCCGTTCCGCATGGCGTACTCGAACGCGGGCGGAATGTGGCTTCCGCAGCAGATGACGCTCCCGGGTCACATCGAGACGTTCAAGAACATGGGCGTCAAGATCGACGCGGCCGTGCTCGCGGATCCGCTCTCGGCGCCGATGAACGCGATCGTCTCGCTCGGTGGCTGCACGGCATCGTTCGTGTCGCCCGACGGTCTGATCGTCACGAACCACCACTGCGTGCAGGGCGCACTGCAGCAGAACTCCACGGAGAAGGACAACCTCGTCGAGAACGGCTTCCTCGCGAAGACCCGCGCCGACGAGCGTAACGCAGGTCCGGCGCAGAAGGTGTTCGTCGCGCAGGCGTTCACGGATGTCACGAAGGACATGCGCGCCGGCCTCGAGGCGATCAAGGATCCGACGAAGCGCAAGGACGAGCAGGAGAAGCGCCTGAAGACGCTGATCGCCGGCTGCGAGAAGGATCGCCCGGGTCTGCGTTGCGATGTCCGCGGCTTCTTCCGCGGCGGCATGTACCTCCTGATCGAGAACCTCGAGATCCGCGACGTGCGCCTCGTCTACGTGCCGGCGCGCTCGATCGGCAACTACGGCGGCGAGGTCGACAACTGGGCGTGGCCGCGCCACACCGGCGACTTCGCGTTCTATCGCGCGTACGTCGGCAAGGACGGCAAGCCCGCTGACTTCTCGGCCGACAACGTTCCGTTCAAGCCGAAGCACCACCTGAAGGTCTCCGAGGCCGGTCTCAAGCCGGGCGACTTCGTGATGATCACCGGCTACCCGGGCCGCACGAGCCGCACGGATACGGCGCTCGAGACCCGCTTCGACGTCGAGTGGTACTACCCGTACGCCATCGAGCACTACAAGCAGAGGTACGCGCTCGCCGAGGCCCACCTGAAGGACAGCGGTGAGACCGCGATCAAGGCCGGCGTGATGAAGCAGAGCATCCAGAACGGCCTCGAGAAGACGCAGGGCGTGCTCAAGAACATGACCTCGGGTGACCTGATGGAGCGCAAGGTCGCGCTCGACAAGCAGGTCAAGGACTGGGCGGCGAAGCCGGGCAACGAGAAGTTCAAGGCCGACATCGAGAAGATGGAGAAGATGTTCGCCGAGAAGCACCGCACGGCGCGCGTCGACTACGACCGCGGCAGCGCGTTCGGCGGTTCCAAGCTGCTCGGTACCGCGCTCAGCTTCACGCGCTGGGCCGAGGAGCGGGCGAAGAAGAACGCGGACCGCAAGCCGGGGTACCAGGACCGCGATCTTCCGCGCACGGTCGCCGGTCAGAAGCAGTTCAAGAAGGCGTACGACAGGGCGCTCGACCGCGCTGGCTTCCGCCTCGCGCTCACTCGCGCGCTCCTCCTCGACGAGAAGGAGCGCCCGTGGCTCTCGACGTTGCTCGGAACGAAGAAGGGCACCAAGATCGACGAGGCGCTGATCGATAAGACCCTCGACACCTGGTACGCGGGCCAGACCCTCGAGGACGAGGCGCTTCGCATCGAGCTGCTCACGAAGGGCACCACGGCGCAGCTCAAGGCGTCGAAGGATCCGTTCATCCAGGCCGCGCAGCGCGTGTGGCCGCTCGTGAAGGCCGAGGAGAAGAAGGACGACGCACGCGGCGGGGAGCTGCTGCTCCTCACGCCGGCGTACGCCGAGGGAATGAAGCAGGTCCTCGGCGGCCTGCTATCGCCCGACGCGAACTCGACGCTGCGCATCACCTACGGCACCGTGAAGTCGTTCAAGGCGGGCTCGAAGGATCCGGCCGACTGGCCGTTCACCACGGCGTCGCAGATCCTCAGGAAGGATACCGGCAAGGAGCCGTTCGACATGCCGAAGAAGGTGCTCGACGCCATCAAGGCGAAGAAGTACGGCAAGTACGCCGATCCGACGCTCGGCGGCGAGCTCGCGGTCGACTTCCTCAGCGACCTCGACATCACCGGTGGCAACTCCGGCTCGCCGACGCTCAACGACAAGGGCGAGCTCGTCGGTCTGGCGTTCGACGGCACGATCGAGGGCGTCTCGTCCGACGTCGTGTTCAACGGCGCGACGACCCGCACGATCTCGGTCGACGCGCGTTACATGCTGTGGACGATGGATCTGATCGACAACGCGGATCACCTCATCAAGGAGATGGGGCTGACCCCGACGCTGTAAACCCTACTGCTGTAACCGCTCGCGGGTGAGCCCGACGTATCGTGCGTCGGCATCACCCGCGAGCCAGTTTCGGCCCAGGCGCGCGGCAACGACCGCGGTGGTTCCAGAGCCGACGAACGGATCGACGACGAGCTGCCCCGGCTTGCTCGATGCGAGCACGAGCTTCTCGATCAGCGCCTCGGGCTTCTGCGTGGCATGCGGGGTCTTCTCCTCCATGCCGTTGCAGATCACCGGGATCTCGATGACGTCGCGCGGCTTCGCTCCGAGTGGATTCGGCTGCCACTTGTCGCGCGTCTTTGACTTTGAACCGCGGTCGTACTGCGACGACACCGCCTGCGCACGCTCGGGGTACCGCGTGGTGTGGCCGTTGTACGGCACGCGCACCGCATCGACATCGATACGCGCGGACTCCTTGCGCAGGTGAATGATCGACTCGTGCGAGCGGCCCCAGTCCTTGCCGAGGTTCGCCTTGTTCCGGTACGCCCAGATCAACCAGCGACAGCTCGCGAACCGCTTCGCGCTGCGCGCCTTCACGTCGGCGAGGATCTCCGAGAAGCCGCAGACGTACGCGGAGCCGTGCGGCGCGAGCACGCGCGCGACCTCGGCGAGCCATTGATCGCACCAATCGACGTACGCTTCGATCGACTCGAACTCGTCCCACTCCGCCTTCGCGATCGCATACGGCGGATCGGTCACGACCAGATCGACGGACGCGGTCTTCAGCGTGCCGAGCAGCTCGAGCACGTCAGCGTGCCACAGCTCTCCGCCCTTGCTCGCGAGCGCGCGGGTTGGACCGGCACCGCGTAGATCACGCGGAACGGAGAGCTCGCGGACGACCCGAACCGGACGCTTGGGCACGACGCCCGCATCCTACAGCTTCAAGATCGATAGTGGTGCTTGAGCTGCGCCCACAGCTCCAGGGGATCGAACCCGAGCATCGCAAACGGATGCGCTCCGGACTCCATCATCACGTCGCGCGCGCGGCCTGCGAGCGCATGCGCTCGCTCGCGCGTCGCCTGCGGGAGCATGCGCGAGATTGCCGACGCAGCGCGGCCCGCCATCGCTGCGACCGCGGCACCGCCGAGGAGCCCGAGCAGCCACGCCGGCGCCGGATCGATCACGACCCTCTTCGCATTGAGGTCGCGCGCGAGCTGATCGCTCGGGCCGGTGATGATGCCCAGTAGCGTCTTGCGCTCGAGGAACAGCGCGAGGCTCGGCCTCGCGAACCGCTCCTCCACCGCCTCGATCACGCGCTTGTGCCCTTTGCCCCAGTCCCGCGCGAAGCCCGCCTCGGGGACGAGATCCGCGATCGCGCGGTGCGTGGCCGCACGGACGATGTCGCCGCCGTCTTTGACCGCGATGATCGAGCTGTGGATCTTCGAGCGATCGTCGTCGATCACGTACGCGAGCAGCGATGTGCCGTTCGGAATCAAGAGATCGAACGTGCGCTGGAGCGGATCGTAGGACGGTGCGGGCAACAGCTCGAGGAGTGGCGGCTCGGTCCACACCCCGTTGCCGGCGTGCTTCTTCAGCGCCTTGAGCGCGACGAGGCCCTGCGCGACGAGATCTTGTTCCATCCGCAGCGCGCCCTCGATCTCCGCCGATAGCGCCGAGATCACGCCGCGGTCGAGCGCGATCACCGCGCCGACGTTCAGCGCCTTCGCCCATGCCGCGAGGCCCTTCGCGTTCAGAGAGGGCAGGGGAGTCTTGTCCGGATCGATCGCTCCGCGCGCTCCGTCGCCCGCGATCACGAGCTTGATCACGCGTCCCGCATCGAGGATCGCGAGTGCCCAGCGCGGGCGATCGATCACGCGCGGCGGCGTGAGCAGACGCCACCAATTATTCCACTGACGCGCATCCAGATCCGCGAGCTCGAGATCCGGTGAGATCACCTCAGGAGCCTAGCATCAGCGGCCTTGCTCGACTTGCGCTCGGGACCGAACAGGGAGATGGTCCGCCGCATGAAGAACACGACACGAATTGCAGCGCTGGTGTTGATGGCGACGACGGGCGTCGCCAATGCCGGTGGTTCTGAAGGTTCGCTCGGCGTCGGCGCCGAGTTCATGCTCAGTGGCTTCTCTTTCGGCGGCAGCCCCACGGGTGGCGGAACCTCGGTCGGCCTCGGCGGCCCGTCGCTCAACTACGACGCGGGCGCGTTCCACGTCGGTGGCTTCCTCGCGGTCCTCGACCCGGGCGGCGCGAACAACACGACGATCGAGTTTGGCGGCCGGTTCTACTACCACGTGCACTCGACGGCGATGGCCGACTTCGGCATCGGCGGCACCATCGGTGTCCTCAACTACGACATGGGCGATGACCGCGGCACGGCGCTGTTCATCGAGCCCGGCTTTCAGATGCGCGTGTTTCTCCAGGCGAACGTCGCGCTCAGCCTCGGTGCCGGCCTCGCGATCGGTGCAGCGGACGCCGACGGTGTTGCGCTGATCGGAGACGCGGCCGGCTCGGCCGGCTTCCACTACTACTTCTTCTAGACCGTCACTCTTCGCCGCCGCCAACCGCCGCGGCGATCGCGACGTCCTGGGCGCGGATCTTCGACGGATCGAACTTCTTCGCGCCCTCGATCATCTTGTCGATCGTCTTGTCGAAGTCCGGCGCGGCGTCTTCCTTGCCGGGCTTCAGGAAGCGCAGCGGATTCACGCGCGCGACGACGATCGGCTTCAGATAGCCGCTCGTGAAGCCGGACTCCTTGAGCCGGCCGACCGCGGCGGTGACGGCCTCGTCGAGCTCGAGCAGCTTGTCGGCATGCTGCTCGCGCAGCACGAGGCTCTTCTTCATCGGATCGGTCGACCAGGTCTCGCACTTGGAGACGACCGAGTTGTAGGCGCCGCCGGAGAACCGTGCGTTCTTCTCGTAGCAGATGCCGATCGTGACGAGCGACGCCTGCTCGAGCTCGAACGACACGTCGCTCTCGCTCTGGCCCGCGCGCTTCGGATCGGCCGCGATCGCGCGGGACATCCGGATGACCTCGATCGCCTTGTCCTTCAGGTTGTGCGCCTTCTCGGTGTTGAGCGCGAGGATGCGGAACGCGATCTCCGGCTCCGGCATCACGAGTGCGACCACGGTCTTCGCACCGAGGCTCGTCAGCGCGGAGAGACGGTGCATGCCGTTCGGCGAGATGAAGCCGCCCTCGTCGTCGGGGACCGCGATCACCGGATCGAGGAACCGACCGACCTTCGGAATCACGGTGGCGAGCCGGTCCGCGTGCGCCTTCGACAGCTCGCGCTGATACGGCGTGGGCTTCACCCGGTCGATCGGGAGTGCGGCGAGCGCGACCCAGTGGCCGCCGAACGGCTCGCGGTAGCTCGACAGCACGTGGCCGCCGGCCTCCGTGATGAGCTTGCCGAGCTTCGTGATCTCGGCGGTAGGCGAGCTCGTCGCGACCTCTTCCGCAGATAGACCGATCGAGCCGGGTTCGGCCTTGACCTTCCTCTTGCGGGGAGCAGCAGCCTTCTTCGGTGCGGTGGCCTTCGCCTTTGCCATGCGCGGCACTGTAGTACCCTTGCCGCGTGAAGTGGACCCGCGGCACGAAGAACGATGACGTCGTAGACGCTCGCGGAAAGAAGTCCACGGGCGCGGTGCTCGCGGGCGGTGGCGTCGGTGTCGCGGTGATCGTGTTCGTCGTCGCGAAGCTGTTCGGCGTCGATGTCAGCGGGCTATTCGGCGGGAGTAGCAGCAGCTCGTCGTCGTCCTCGACGACGTCCACGACGAAGGAAGAGCCGCCGAAGGGCCCGGATCCGGATGCCGAGCTCGTCGACTACGTGAAGTACGTGATGAAGGACATCCAGGACGAGTTCGCAGCGCAGTTCCAGCGGATGGGGAAGCCGTACCCGCGCGCGAAGCTCATCCTGTTCACGCAGGCCGTGGATACAAAGTGCGGCCGGTCGTCGTCGGCGATCGGCCCGTTCTATTGCCCGGGTGATTCGCACGCGTACATCGACCTCTCGTTCTTCAAGGACCTTCGCGCGCGGTTCGGCGCGCCTGGAGACTTCGCGCAGGCGTACGTGCTCGCGCACGAGGTGGGCCATCACGCACAGAACCTCCTCGACCTCCGGGGCTCGCGCACGAACGATCACAGCGTTCGCGTGGAGCTGCAGGCCGATTGCTACGCCGGCGTCTGGGCCCACAGCGCGGCGGGCAAGAAGCTGCTCGAGGTGGGCGATCTGGAGGAGGCGATCACCGCTGCGCAGGCGATCGGTGATGACCGTCTATCGAAGCAGGCGGGAGCTGAAGTGAATCCAGAGACGTTCACGCACGGGAGCTCCGCACAGCGGATGAAGTGGTTCCGGCGCGGGTTCGATGCCGGAAAGCTCGAAGCGTGCGATACGTTCTCCATCGCAGAGCCGTGAGGAAGTCATGAGTCAGGTCACGTCGTTTCCCAAGGCCGATATCAAGATCCTCCTGCTCGAGAATGTGCATCCGGTCGCCGCCGAAGCATTCAAAGCCGAGGGCTTCCAGGTCGAGCACCTGAAGGGCGCGCTGCCCGAGTCGGAGCTCGTCGCACGCATCGGGGACGCGCATATCCTCGGAATCCGCTCGAAGACACAGGTCACGCCCGCCGTGATCGAGGCGGGACGTCGGTTGCTCAGCGTCGGTGCGTTCTGCATCGGGACGAATCAGATCTCCACGATGACCGCGAACCACCGCGGCGTTCCGGTGTTCAACGCGCCGTTCTCGAACACGCGGTCGGTCGCGGAGCTGATCATCGCCGAGATCGTGATGCTGTCCCGGCGGCTCGGCGATCGCTCGCGCGAGGTGCATGACGGAAAGTGGAACAAGATCGCCGTCGGCAGCCACGAGGTGCGCGGCAAGACGGTCGGCATCGTCGGGTACGGCCACATCGGCACGCAGGTCGGCGTGCTCGCCGAGATGTTCGGCATGCACGTCGTGTTCTACGACATCGTCGCGAAGCTGCCGATGAGCAACAACCGGGCGATGTCCTCGCTCGATGACCTGCTCGCGGTCTCCGACTTCGTCACGCTGCACGTCCCCGAGACGCCGCAGACGAAGAACATGATCGGCGCGGCCGAGCTCGCGAAGATGAAGCCCGGTGCGTGCCTGCTCAACGCGAGCCGCGGCACGGTCGTCGAGATCGAGCACCTCGCTGCGTCGATCAAGGGCGGCTTCATCGGTGGCGCCGCGGTCGACGTCTATCCCGACGAGCCCGAGGCGAACAGCGACGGCTTCGCGTCGCCACTGCGCGGCCTGCCGAACGTGATCCTCACGCCACACATCGGCGGCTCCACCGAGGAGGCGCAGGAGGCGATCGGCCGCGAGGTCTCGTCGTCGCTGATCAAGTTCATCAACACCGGGGCGACCACCGGCGCGGTCAACTTCCCCCACATCGACTGCCCGGTCGCGAAGGGCGCGCACCGGATCCTGAACGTTCACAAGAACGTCCCCGGCGTGCTTCGTGACATCAACCGGATCGTCTCCGATCACGAGGCGAACATCCGGGCGCAGATCCTCTCGACGGATCCCGACATCGGCTACCTGATGATGGATCTCGATAACGATGTGTCGCTCGGCGTGAAGAAAGCGATCGCGGAGCTGCCGACCAGCATCAAGACGCGGATCCTGTTCTAGTCGATCCACGGGATCTTCGCAGGCGGCGACCTGATGACGCACCACCAATCCGCGCTGGCGGCCGCCTACGCGGGTTCCGCAGCCGCTCACGCGCTCGACGAGGGACTCACCCAGGAGAGGGTCCTGGGCGGTATGCTGTAACGACGTGCACATCAGCGTCTTCGATATCTTCAAGATCGGTATCGGGCCTTCCAGCTCGCATACGGTCGGTCCGATGCGCGCGGCGAAGCGGTTCGCCGAGCGGCTCGAGGCGGATGGACAGCTCGCGCAGACCGCGGGCGTGAAGGTCGAGCTGTTCGGCTCGCTCGGGTTCACCGGCAAGGGTCACGGAAGCGATCGCGCGGTGCTGCTCGGTCTCGAAGGCGAGGATCCCAAGACGGTCGAGGTCGACGCGATCCCGAAGCGCGTCGCGCGCATCGCAGAGACGCGCCGGATCAACGTGCTCGGCAAGCACGAGGTCGAGCTCGATCCGTCGGAGGGGCTGATCTTCCACCGCCGCGACAAGCTCCCGCTGCACTCGAACGGCATGCGGTTCACCGCGCGCGATGGCGGCGGGAAGGTCATCGTCGAGCGGATCTTCTACTCGGTCGGCGGCGGCTTCGTGGTCGACCAGTCCGGTGCGCCAGCCGATGGCAGTACGCCGGCCGATCAGGTCTCGGTGCCGTACCCGTTCAACTCCGCCGACGAGCTGCTCCGCCACGCGGCCGAGCACGCGATGAGCTTCTCGTCGCTGATGCTCGAGAACGAGAAGGCCCTCCTGCCCGAGGACGAGATCCGGAAGCGGATCGTCGAGATCTGGCAGGCGATGGACGCCTGCGTGAAGCGCGGCTGCGAGCGCGAGGGCATCCTGCCGGGCGGCCTCAAGGTGAAGCGCCGTGCGGCGACGCTGTACCGCAAGATGAAGAGCGACCCGGCCGGTGCGAGCGATCCGCTCGTGATCATGGACTGGGTGAACCTGTTCGCGCTCGCGGTCAACGAGGAGAACGCCGCCGGTGGGCGCGTGGTCACCGCACCGACGAACGGCGCGGCCGGAATCATCCCCGCCGTGATCATGTATTACCGGCGTTTCCTGCCGAACGCCGACGACGAGGGCACGGTGCGCTTCCTGCTGACGGCCGCCGCGATCGGTGCGCTGTACAAGAAGAACGCCTCGATCAGCGGCGCCGAGGTCGGCTGTCAGGGCGAGGTCGGCGTCGCGTGCTCGATGGCCGCAGGCGCGCTCGCCGAAGTGATGGGCGGCACGCCGGCTCAGGTCGAGAACGCGGCGGAGATCGGGATGGAGCACAACCTCGGTCTGACCTGTGACCCGATCGGCGGGCTCGTGCAGGTCCCGTGCATCGAGCGCAACGCGATGGGCGCTGTGAAGGCGATCAACGCGGCGCGGCTCGCGCTGCAGGGTGATGGTACGCACAAGGTCTCGCTCGACAAGGTCATCAAGACGATGTGGCGCACCGGGGCGGACATGAGCAGCAAGTACAAGGAGACCGCGCGCGGCGGTCTCGCGGTCAACATCATCGAGTGTTGATCAGGTACGCTGGTAGCCAGTGGAGCTAACCGGGCTCGAGCCGCGGCGCAGCGACCTGGCGCGCGGGATCGTGATCGCGAGGAGCAAGGCTCCCCTCGATCCGGACGCCCAGGATGCGCTCTGGGCAGCGCTCGCCGCTGCCGGCATCACCGAGACCGAGCGCCGCGAGACCGACGACGGTGCGGATCTCGAGCCGCAGGTCGCGCGCCAGTGGCTCGCCGCGCCGTGGATGCCGCCGTCGCCCGCCGAGCTCGACACGCAGCGCGCTGCTCTGGAAGCCGCCGCCGCGACCTACGACCTCGAGCAGATCTGGTGCGTCAAGGTCGAGACCGGAATCGACGGCGTCGCGTGGATGGAGATCTCCGCGAGCTCGCCGAGCAGCGAGGACGACTCCGACGAGCCGCTGCTGCCGGACGAACCCGTCGAGATCGTCGATGCGATCTTCGAGGAGAGCGAGGAAGTCCTCTACGCCGCTCCTGATGCGCCGCCGCCGGCGGTGGAAGGCGAGGCGAGCGGCGAAGACGACAGCGACGACAACGACGAGGACGAGGACGACGACGACATGCTCGACGACATCTCGTCGGCGCTCGAGAGTCACTGGCGCAACGGCGTGCCGCCGCTCGAGCACTCGGTGTCGTTTCCGATCGAGCGGTTCCCCGAGATCATCGACGACTACGACTGGGAGAGCTTCGGCATCGCGATGAAGCTCTCCGGCCCCTCGCTGCCTGGCGAGGAGTCCGTGATCAACGCGTTCTTCGCGCTCTGGCTCTCGGTCTATCAGGACGAGCGCACCGACGAGTTCGAGCCGTTTCAGCGCGCCGACGTCGTCCACGATCGCCGCCACCGCGCGGCGCTGATGTGGGTCGAGCGATTCGCCGTGCCCGCGACCTCCTCCGATCAGGTGCATTTCTTGCTGTGGATCGCGGCGCGCATCAACGACACGTTGCCGCTCGCGTGGGCGCGGTTCGATGCCGTCGACGATGCGGTGAAGTCACGCGCTGTCCCCGACGACGGCTCGGAGGTGTTCGTCCTCGCAGGCAACCCGTTCGCCGATCGCTTCCGTCGCCACGGCGAGGAGGCCGCGCTCGCGTGGGCCGTGTCGCAGAACGCATGGAGCAAGCGAGAGCTCGCCGGCATGCTGATCGAGGTCGCGCTCGAGCACGATCCCGACGAGCCCGCGACCGCGGTCGTTGCCGAGCGCTTGCTGCGCCGCGCGCTGTCGTTCGATCCGGGCTCCGACGCGACCGGCTACCTCGCGATCGTGCTCGTGCGCCAGGGCCGGCTCCCCGAGGCCACGCAGCTCGCGAAGTCCGCGGCGCGCCGCGACGTGCGCTTGCTCGTCGTCGGCGAGACCGCCGAGCACTTGCCGAACGAGCTGTCGGGCGCGATCGACCTGCTCGACGACGAGACGCTGCGGGCCACCGATCCCGAGGAGGTCGCGGATCTCGTCAGCGCGATCGCGCGTCATGCGCCCACGCACTTGCCGGCGATCCTGTCGCGGCTGCCGCGCGAGATCTCGCTCGTCCCGTACCTGTACAACGCGAGCTTCGCCGTCGAGCGGCCGCAAGCGCTGCAGATCCTCCGTCGCGTGCTCTCGCTGCCCGAGCCAAAGCGCGAGACCGGTGAAGCACGTACCGCGCTCGTGATGGCGTGGAACAACGCCTGCATTCACGCGCACGCGCTCGGCGACTTCAAGCTCGCGGTCGAGCTCGCCGAAGGCGGTCAGCCCTACGCGCCGGAGAATCCGTACATCTTCCACTCGGCCGCGTGTGCCTACGCATCCGTCGGTCAGATCGATCGCGCGATCGCGCAGGTCGAGCACGCGATCGAGCATGGCTACGAGCACAGCGAGAAGATGGAGACCGATCCAGACCTCAGCGTGCTCCAGGCGGATCCGCGGTTCGGTCAGCTGTTCGTCGACTGGCGAACGAGGCGAGCGGACTTGAACTGATGGCGTACCGCATCCTCGCGTGGTTCCTCCGCACGGTTACGCGGGTGTTCTTCCGCCAGGTCGAGGTCGCCGGTCTCGAGCACGTTCCGAAGACGGGTCCGGTGCTGTTCGCCGGAAACCACCCGAACTCGCTGATCGATCCGATCCTGATCATCACCACCTGCGGCCGGAAGGTTCACTTCGCCGCGAAGGACTCGCTGTTCAAGGGCCGGATCATGCGCGCGCTGCTGCGCGGGCTCGGAGCGGTGCCGGTCGCGCGCAAGGACGAGCGCGATGGTGGGCAGGTCGCGACCGGGCCCGAGCGCGATGCGACGGAGCGCGCGTCCGCGAACGAGGCGGCGTTCGCGAGCATGTTCCAGGTGCTCGCCGATGGCGGGACGATCGGCATCTTCCCCGAGGGGCTGTCGCACGACGAGAGCCAGCTCTCGAAGCTGAAGACCGGCGCAGCGCGGCTCGCACTCGGCGGTGCGGAGAACATCCAGGGGCCCGTGACGATCGTGCCGTGCGGCCTGACGTTCATCCATCCGAAGCGGTTCCGCAGCCGCGTGCTCGTCCAGTACGGCCCGCCGGTGGTGATCGCGGCGAGCGCCGCCCCCGACGCCGTGAAGGCCGTGACCGCCGAGATCGATGGCGCCCTTCGTCGGCTCACGATCAATGCCCCGGACTGGGACACCGTGCGGGCGCTCGACACGGTCCGCCGGCTCTACCAGCCGCACGAGATCTCGATCGAGGACCGCGTCGAGCTGTCGCGGCGATTCAACCAGTACTACGCGTCGGTCGCCGCCGATCCGCGCGTCATGGCCATCATGGCGCGCGTGCGCACGTACCAGCAGAAGCTCGACGAGCTCGGCCTCACCGACCGCGAGCTCGCGCGCGACCTGTCGAAGCTCGAGATCAGCGGCCGCGTGCTCCGGCACCTGATGCTGGTCGCCTTCTGGC
>JACCRC010000038.1 GCA_013813765.1 Deltaproteobacteria bacterium
CGCCGACGCGAAAGCCAAGGTTGACGCGAAAGCCAAGGCCGACGCGAAAGCGAAGGCCGACAAGGCAGCCGACGACGCGAAAGCCAAGTCCGAGGCCAACCCGCGCGCACGCGAGGAAGCGACCGCAAAGCTCCGCGATCAGGCGGAGGCGAAGGCCGCCGCCGAGGACGCCGCGTTGCGCGCGGAGGCGGGGGAGCTGAAGAAGCAGCTGGCGGCGAAGCGCGAGGCCGAGGCGCAGCAACAGTCACGCGAGGTCGAGGAGCTCGCGAAGCGGCTCGCGAAGGTCAAGGCCGCGACCGCCCCCTCGGCGCACCTGCCCGACTCGATCGACTACAGCGGCCCGATGCCCAAGAGCGAGGCCGAGGAAGAGGCGATGTGGCACTCCGCGAAGGCCCGCGCCGATGCGGCGCCCGCGGTCGTCGTCTCCTCGGGCGTCACGACCTCCGAGAATCCGAACGCGACGGTGGTCGTGCACGAGCACATCACCGTCGATACAACCGTGAACACCGCACGCGTCACCGCGGCGTCGATCGCCGAGATCACGAGCTCCGCGCCGCAGACGCTCGAGGACGAGCCGTCCGACGGCGTGATTCGTCAGCTCGCGACGGTCGAGACCGCGCCGGTGCGCCGTCCACCGCCCGGCGAGATTCCCGCCGATGACCGGCCCGAGGCGCAGGTCGGCGAGATCAAGAGCCGGCCCAAGCTCCCCACCGCGCCGCCGATCGGCTCCGAGCCGTCGATCCTGATCGCCGATGTCGCGGCCGCGCAGTCGGCGGTCAGGGCGATCACAGCTGCACAGGTCGCGGCGCCGGTCTCGACCGATGTGGCCGCGCCCGCACGCGAGCAGGTGGTCGCCGAGCTTCGCAAGGACGCGGCGCGCGCGTTCTCCGACGAGGAGGAGGAGTTCTTCCGCTCCGGCCAGGGCAACACCGGCAAGGTCCCGCAGTTCTCGCCGCAGGAGACCTTCGATGATCTCGACGAGGGCTATCAGCCGGTCGGGTTCTGGGATCGGCTGCGCGGCAAGAAGCCACCGCCGGGCAAGTGACTGTGCTGGACCTTCCCTGAGCGTTGAAAATGGTCAGCTCGCGCCAGCCAGCAGTGGAGCAACGCGTGTCTCGAAGTGCGGCCGCGCAATCCTTGCCTTCATCTCCCTAAGGACGCTGACCCTCCGTATGGTCAGGGGTGGGGCGTCGCTGGATCGATCATGTCAGTCGCTAGTATCTGCGATATCGGGCTGGCCACTGAACTGCAGCGCACTCGTTCGGCCGGTCATTCCGCCGAAACAAGTCGTGTTGAGCGATCATGGCTGGAGGTCTAAACTCCTTGTATGCGGCCTCACTTCGCGTCCTCGTACTTACGCTAGGAATTGTCGTCTCGGCATGTGACGACGCGGAACGGGATCCGATCGTCGAGGTTGGATGGGTGGATCTCGCCGGCGTTCGCGCGATCATCGAGGTACCAAGCACGGCGCTTGCGGGCGAAGATTTCCTCGTCAAAGTCTCAACGGTGGGCACGGGCTGCATGTCGGCAGAGTCGATGGATGTCAGCGTCGGTGTCTCGGACGCCGACTTCACCCCCTTCGACCGCAGGAGATTCCCGGGCGGGGGCGAGGCGTGTACTTCGAACATTCGGTTTTTTCTTCACGAAGGCTGGGTAAAGTTCGAGACCCCCGGTACCAAGACGATTCGGATCCACGGCCGCCGTCAAGCCAATCGAGCCGAAGAGCTAGTTGAAATCACGCACACGCTAACGGTTCAATAGCAAACTGCTCGCGCACGGGGCGGCTAGCGGTAGCGTTGATTCGGCGCTCGCCGCTCGGCGTATCTCAGCTGGCACGTCCCCGGCTTCTTCGACGACGGAACACCGGGGAAAGTAAGCTAGCCCTCGTCGGCGTCGAGCCTGCTGGTCGGCGCGGTGAACGGCGTCTCGGACAGCTTCGCCATCGCGGTGGCGAGGTTCGCGACCTCCACCGACGGCGGCGCGTTGCGCTGGAGCATGAACGTGCAGGTCGCGCACGACGTGACGACCATGCCGCCGCCCGTCTGCTGCACCTCGGCGAGCCGGCGCTTCGCCATCTGATCGGCGACCATCGGCATCGTCTTTGGCAACAGGCCTCCGCCTCCGCAGCACTCGGCGTCGTCCTTTGCCCACGAGAACTCGCGGAGCTCGGCGAGCTGCGAGAGGGCGAGGCGCGGCTGCTCGACCACGCCGTTGTAGCGCGCGTGGTAGCAGGGGTCGTGGTAGTAGACGCTCTTGCGCGTCAGCGGGCACGCCAGGTTCTTCGCGGCGGGCGCGAGGACATCGGCGAGCGAGACGACCTCGGTGCGGAGGTTCACGCCCTCGGCCGCGTACTGCGAGCGCATCGCGTAGAGGCACGCGGAGCAGTTGATCGCGACCTTCTTGAAGCCGCGGACCGACGCGGCGACGCGGCCTGCGTGCCAGCGGAACAGATCGCGGTGACCCGCAGCGAGCAGCGGATACCCGGCGCACGCCTGCTGCGAGTCGACGATCTTCACGTCCTCGAGGCCGACGCGCTCGAACAGCGCCATCGCCGCGGCGATATCTCCCGCGCCCTTGTCGATCGCATCGCAGCCGGGCCAGTAGCCCAGCTCGCCCTCGGTGCCGAGCTGGCCCTCGAACATCGTGTGCACCTGGTTCGACAGCCGCTGTTCGCGGGCGCGGAATCGTTCGCTGTAACCGGTGAGGGCAGGGTGGGGCACGCCGTGCTGGACGGCCGCCGCGCGCGCGGACAGCAGCACGAGGCCAGGCTCGTTGCCGTGGTCGCAGTACATCGTGCAGTGGCGGCAACCGGTGCACGCCCACAGCGGATCGGTGTTCTCCGCGGTCCAGGCCGAACGGCCGAGGCGCAGCTGGTTCGCACGGTCCATCTTGACCTGCGGGATGAACGTCTCGCGTCCGCTCGCCGTCGACACCGGGCACGCGTGCCGGCACATCTTCGGGCAGAACGTGCAGTAGTCGAGCTGCTTCGCGACGGAACCCGCGGAGAACGGGTCGTTCTCGGACATCGACGAGAGTGTACTAGTTGAGACCGTCGACGCGCTCGCGCAGCTGCGAGAGATCGCGCGCGATGCGCGGGTTTGCTGGCTCGAGCACGTGGAGGCGCTCCATGACGTCGAGCGAGCGCGGCAGATCACCCGTGCGGCCGTAGATTCCGGCGAGGTTGACCAGCATTCGGGACAGGATCTGACGCTTGCTCGCCGCGGCGATCACGCTCGGCTCGAGCACGGCGTCGGGATTCGTGGTCTTGCGGAGCAGCGCCTCGAGATCGGTCGGCGTCAGCGCGCGGCCGCCCGAGAACGGATCGAGGAACAGCCACGCATCCTCGATCGCGACACGCACGAGGAAGTGACCGGGGAAGTTCACGCCCTGCGCGAGCACACCGACGCGACGGGCGACCTCGAGGTAGAGCACCGAGAGCGAGATCGGAATGCCGCGGCGGCGATCGATCACGTCGCACAGGAAGCTGTTGCGCGGATCGTAGTAGTCGTCGGTGTTGCCCGAGAAGCCGAGATGATCGAACAACCAGTCGCTGATCGCGTGAGCGCGACCGGTGGCATTCGTCGCGCGCTCGACATGCGGTGCGATCTTGTGCGCGATGCGATCGAGGTGCTCGCGATACGCGACGAGATCACGCTGCGGGTACTCCCACGCACCGATCAACAGCGCGGCTTGATCGAGCGGGAAGTCTTCCCGGCTCACCACTTCTGTGAACAGACCCAGAGCCACCGTGGCGTCCATGAGGACCGATTCTAACATCAGTCGTGATGCGCAGAGCTGACGAACTCGTCGGGGAAACCCCGATCGAGGTAGGCCGCCGCACCGTCGTCTCCGTCGAGCGTGGCTCGGAAAAATGCGGTGACGTTGGAAGCTGCGATCGACCTTCCTACGTCGGGATCCAGATAGGTGAAAGCCTCTCCGTCCGTCTGCCGGACTCCTGGCCCGCACCCCTTGTTGAAGGCCGGGATCAGGCCGTCCAGGTCGGAGACCGACCAGTGGCCGGCGTCGGCGACCTCGAGCTTCCAGGCGCGGTTCATGGCGGCTGCGAAGTTGTCCCGGATGAACTTGTTGCCAAACTCGGTGATCGAGTTGTCTTCGACGGCGACCAGGAACATCAGGGGCTCGGCGATCTCGGCGAGTGAGACACCCGGGATCAGAGGATTCTCCATGGGGGCGGCAAGGGCGGCCGCCGCCTGCACCCGGTCGTCGAGCTGGGCGAGCCGGCCGGCGGTGACCGCGCCGAAGCTATGACCGAACACGCCGAGGCGTGCGCGATCTGCTGAGACGAGGGCAGGGGACGAGACGTCGATCGCCAGCTCGAGATCAGCCACGCGGAGCGCGAGCTGCGCGGCATCGAGCGATGCCGGCATGCCATCCAGCTCGTCCCACAGCGTGTCGGCCGTGTGATCGATCGTGACGACGACGAAGCCGTGGCTCGCGAGGCGCAGCGCGGTCGACGCGTTCGAGAGCCGCGTGCACGAGTGGCAGTGCGAGCCCACGATCAGCGGGAAGGCTCCTGCTTCCGGCTCGCCATCCACGGCGACCTCGAGGCGTCGCGTCGGGCAGGTGCCAACTCCCGCCAGCAAATTCATGTACCGGGTGCGGCGTGGCTCGGCCTCGAGGCTCTCGATCGCGACCTGCGACGTCGCGGACGTGGTCGGGTACCAGGCCTGGAGCGTGTACGCGCGTGTAGCGTCGCTGACGTCGATTCGCCGCGTGCCCACCGCGTGCCGGCCTTGTTGCTCGACGGAGAGGTCCGGATCCGTCGAGGATCCACACGCGGCGAGGAGGAGACAGGCGGTGACAACACGCGGGATCACCAGCCCACTATAACCAAACGTTGTATGCGATGATCGTGTGTCCATGGCTGAGGAGCCACGTCCAGGGATGATCGTCGGTGGGCGCTACGAGCTCATCGACGTGGCCGGTCGCGGCGGCATGGCCGACGTCTGGCGCGGACGAGTGCGCGGCGACTCTGGCTTCGTGCGCGATGTCGCGGTGAAGCAGATGCACCAGCACCTGGCGGTGCAGCCGCAGTACGTCGCGATGTTCGTCGAGGAAGCGCGCCTCGGCAGCTCGCTGCACTCGCCGAACGTCGCCGAGGTCCACGACTTCGTCCACGACCGCGGCAACTACTACATGATCCTCGAGTGGATCGACGGCATCGATCTCGGTAGCTGGGTCCGCTGGCACTTCAACAAGGGCGAGCAGACGCGCTGGGAGCTCGTCGCCGCCGTGGGTGTTGGCATCCTCCGCGGGCTCGCTGCCGCGCACGAGCGTGTCGGTCCTGACGGGCGTCCTGCGCCGGT
>JACCRC010000045.1 GCA_013813765.1 Deltaproteobacteria bacterium
GGTCGAGCGCGCGCTGACCTCGCACGAGGCCGTGTGGGAAGCGGCGGTGATCGGTGCCGACGACGACGAGGGCCTCATCAAGCCCTTTGCGTTCGTGGTCACGAATGTCGGGCAGGAGAGCGGGCCCAAGCTCGAGGCCGAGCTCAGGGACTTCGTGAAGAACGTACTCGCGCCGTACAAGTACCCGCGCTGGATCGAGTTCGTCGAGTCGCTGCCGCGCGGACCAGGCGGCAAGCTCCTCCGCTACAAGCTGCGCACGCCGAAGCAGAAGCGGCGCCGCGCCGAGACCGGGCACAACGAGCCGGTGAAGTGAACGCCGGCCGGGCGCTCGCCGCGGTCTGCGCGGACCGCGCGGTGCTCGGGCGGATCGGCGGCTCGCTCGGCGAGGATGCGCGTCGTGCCCTCGATCCGTCACGGCGCGCCGAGGTACTCGCTGCGGTGCGCTCGCCGGTACCGCCGGGCCTGCGCGGCGTGCACGAGACCTGGATCGAGGCCGCGATCGAGTCGTTGCCACCCCGTGCGCGCGTCGTCCTCGCGGAGGGCCCACTCCACGAGGCCGATGTATGGCTCGCGCGTCGCGCCTGCGCGCGCATCCCGCCGCTGCCCGCGATCGAACCCGCGCTCGCGCGGCCGCACACGGTAGGCGACATCCTGAGGATGTCACCGATCGCGCTGCGCGACTGGTTGACCGAGGTCGGCCGCGATCAGCTCGCGTTCGCGCTCGGCGAGCACGCAGCGGCCGTGCCGGAGCTCGCCGATGCGCGCGCGCGGATCGGCACGTCCCCGCGCCTCGGCGACCTCGGTGCGCGCCGCGATGCGATCGAGCGGGCACGCGGCGAGGCGTTCGTGATCGGAGTCCGTGCGATCGCCCCGCGCCTGGATCTACCGCTGGCCCGGGCACTGGTCCTGCGGTTCCCCCATCCGGACGCCCTGGGGATCGCTGCCGAGCTAACTGCGCATCGCGCCGGGCGTTCTGCGGCATGGTCGGCGTTGATTGCGCCGTGACGGCGGGTATTGCACCATCGAGCGCATGAGGAAGTGGCTCGTCGTCAGCCTCGCTGTCTCCGCGTGCGCCAATAACGTCCCGCAGGATCGGTCGACCGGTCCCGATGGGAAGATCAAAGGTGCGACGCCGATCGTCCTGACCGACAACACCGCGAAGGTGAAAGGCATCGTCACGTATCCGGGCGGCGACCGCGTCGACTGGAAGATGATCGAGCTGCCCGCCGGCAAGAAGGGCACGCTCGATCTGACGATGACGTACTCGACGCCGCGCAAGGGCCTGAGGGTCCAGTTCGACGTCTTCGATCAATGGAACGTGCCGGTCACGAAGGCGTCGACGCGGACGCGCACGGCGTCGATCGACAAGGCGGCGGGCAAGTACTGGATCCGGATCTACGCGCCCGGCCGCGGTGACGCCGGCCAGTACCAGCTGACGGCGGAGTTCAAGGAAGAGATCAAGCTGCCCGGCTGGAACCCGCTGAACGTCGCGATCAACGATCCGCCGAAGCTCCCCGCGGTACCCGAGGTCGCGGATCCCGTGGCGACGCCGCCGCCTCCGCCGCCTCCACCGCCTCCACCGCCTCCACCACCGCCGGATCCGACGGTGATCGTGCCACCGCCGAAGGCGATCGTCGTGCGCGTGCTCAAGGTCGGCGTCGAAGGCGACGCGCTCGAGATCACGCTCGGCGCGGGCGCGGAGACGAGCGGCATCGGCAAGGACTGGAAGGCGACGTTCCTGCGCGGCGACACCCAGCTACCGCTGGCAGGTGGTAACGCGCAGGTCGTTCGCGTCACGAAGACGACGACGGTTGTCCGCGTCAAGCTGACGCCCGACCAGGTCAACGTGAACCCGCACGTGAGGCTCTCGCCTCCGTGATAGCTTCGAGGAGATGAAGGCCGGGCGGGTGATCGGCGGCGACGAGCACGACGCACGCACCCAGGCCGACAAGATCCTCGACGATGCACGCACCGAGGCGGAGCGTCTGAAGCGCGACGCCGCCGATCTCGCAGAGCAGCTCGTGCGCGATGCGCGCGTCGCCGCGGAACGCCAGGAAGCGCGCTCGACCGCGGCCGACCTCGAGGCCACGGCGGGCGTACCTGCCGTCGCGGGCTCGGTCGACGAGGTCGTCGGCCTCGTGATCCGCGCGACCGTGCCCGGTGTCTCGCTCGGCGAGGTCGTGAAGATCGATCGTAAGGCCTGGCGAGCCAGGCCGCGCAGCGACGCCGAAGGCGGCGCGGAGGTAGATCGCCGTGATCGCGCGCCGCTATCGGCCGAGGTGGTCGGGTTTCGCGGCGAGCAAGCCGTCCTGCTGCCGCTCGGCGAGCTCGCCGGTATCGCGCCGGCGTGCAGCGTGTGGCGCACCGGCGGGGCGCTCTCGATCACGTGCGGCGACGGGCTGCTGGGCCGCGTGCTCGACGGCACCGGCATCGCGATCGACGGCGGACCACCACTGACCGGCGAAGCGTGGGCGGTGGATCGTCCCGCGCCACCCGCGCTGACGCGCCCACCGATCACGGCACCGCTGCCGACCGGCGTGCGCGCGATCGACACGTTGCTCACGCTCGGGCGGGGACAGCGCGTCGGATTGTTCTCGGCGGCGGGCGTCGGGAAGTCCACGCTGCTCGGCCAGATCGCGCGCGGTGCGGCGGCCGACGTGATCGTGCTGTGCCTGGTGGGCGAGCGTGGCCGCGAGCTGGCCGAGCTGCTCGGTGAGGAGCTCGCCCCGGCGCGCGGGCGCACCGTTGTCGTGTGCGCGACGAGTGACGCACCGGCACTCGTGCGGCTGCGCGCGATCCACGTCGCGACGGCGATCGCCGAGTGGTTTCGCGAGCGCCGCGGTGCGTCAGTGCTGCTGCTGTGCGACTCGTTGACTCGCGTCGCGCGTGCGCAGCGCGAGGTCGGGCTCTCCGCCGGCGAGCCGCCCGCGCGTCACGGTTATCCCCCGAGCGTGTTCGCGCTGTTGCCGCGGCTCATCGAGCGCACGGGGGCGACGCCCGCTGGCGTGATCACCGCGCTGTACACCGTGCTCGTCGCGGGCAACGATCTCGACGAGCCGATCGCCGACGAAGTGCGCGGTCTCGTCGATGGTCACATCATCCTCGATCGCCGGCTCGCGCAACGCGGCCACTTCCCGCCGATCGATGTCGTGGCCAGCAACTCGCGGCTCATGCACCGCGTGATCGCTCCACAGCACGCGGATGCCGCGGCACGCCAGCGCGCGCGCCTCGCGATCTACGAGGAGCACCGGGACCTCATCACGCTCGGCGCGTACCAGCACGGGCGCGACGCCGCGATCGATGATGCGATCGCGACCTATCCCGCGATCGAACGGCTCCTGCGCCAGCGGCGCGACGAAGCCGGCGACTGGGAAACGTCGCTGGGCCACCTGCTATCACTGACTGCTAATCGCTGACCATCGGGGAGATTCGCCCCGGGCCCCCCCCTCAGCGATGCGTGGGCGTAGCAGTACCCGCGCATGAAGCGCATGTTTCTCGCGCGAGGTGGCATACACTGCGCACGTCCTTTCGCCGGGTTGCCGGGTTCTCGAGCGCCGATCCACTTGAATCGACTGTGGCGCACCGCTTGCTGACTCAGCAAGTTCCGTGCGCCGCCGCCCTAACAAGCTCACCAATCCCATGACTCCCATCGGCCCGGTGCCGTTTGTCGGTCGGCAGCAAGAGCTGGCCGAGCTCAAGCAGCACCTCGCCCTGGTCTCGCTCGTGTCGATTCACGGCGCGCTCGGGTCGGGCAAGACGCGGCTCGTGAGCGAGCTCGCGCCAGGACTCGGTGCACCGTGCACGGTCATCGAGTGCCACCCCGGTGACCGCGCGAGTGCCCTGCGTGCCCGCGCCGAGCGCGCACTCCGCTGTGTTCCCGGCACGCTGAATGCGACCCTCGCGGCCACGCCGCGCGTTCTCATCATCGACGACATTCAGCACCTTCGTACCGACGAGGCGACGAGCCTCCTCGGACCGCTGCTCCTCGGACCCACCGCGCTCGGTCGCGTCGTCGTGGTCGGGCGCGATCCGCTGTCGGCCGCCGTGGGAGCGCAGATCGCCGAGGTCGACCTGCAGGGCCTCGACGTCGACTCTGCGGGCGCTCTGTGGGGCAGCCTCGAGGAGACCTACGGCGAGACCGCCGGGCTCGATCAAGCATTCGCGCGCACGCGCGGCCTGCCGCTCGGCCTGCGCCGCGAGTTCGCTCGCGCCCGGTTCGGCGCGGGCGCATGGGACATCTCCACGCTCGAGCGCCCCGCGCGCGCGGCACTCGAAGCACTCGCGATCCTTCGCGCGCCCGTCGCGCCCGCCGCGATCGCCGCGCTCGCGCCCGGCGTCGACATCGAAGCCGCGCTCACCAGCCTCGTCGCGCGCCAGCTCGCGGACGGCGCCGGTGATGGCCGCATCGTCGTGCACGAGGTCGTGCGCGTCGACGTGCTCGCGCAGATGCAGCAAGACGAGCGCGTTCGCCTCTCGAGCGCCGCCGCCGAGCTCGTCGCGAGCACGGCCGCCGTGTCCACCGGTCCGCGCCTCGCGTGGCAGGCCGGCGATGACGGTGCGTTCGGTGCGATGGATCAGATCACGCGCGTCCGCGAGGTCGTGTGGCACTGGCTCGCGGCCGGTGATCGCGACCGCGCGGCCGAGACCCTGCTGGCCGATCGCGAGCTCGCCGCACGCAGCGGCGGGGCAGGCGAGTTCGAGTCGCTGCTCGACGCGCTCGGCGATCAGCGCCGGCGTCGTAACAGCGCACACGGCGGTGTCGCCGAGACCGGCCTCGCGGAGCTCGTCAAGGCGCCGATCGATCCAGAGCGCGCACGCGCCCTCGCGGCACTGCGCATCGAGATCGCCGTTCGCGGCGGTCGCTACACCGAGGCGGCGGAGCGCGCGAGCGCCGCGCCGGGCACCGTGTCACCGCACCTGCACGCCGAGCTCACCCTCGCGTCGGGCGATGTCGCCACCGCGCGCCGCGCGCTGACCGGCCTGCTCGGAGCGAACGACCCGAGCG
>JACCRC010000056.1 GCA_013813765.1 Deltaproteobacteria bacterium
GGTCGAGCCCGCACCGATCGTGACGCCCGCGTCGGTCACGCTGATGCCGCCGAGGCCGGGCAGCCGCCACAGATCGATGATGCCAATCGGCGCCGGCTGGTGGTTCGCGTTGACCATCAGGTCGGTGCCGCCCGCGAGCACCATCCAGTCGGGATGCTGCGCGCGCTGCGCGAGTGCCTCGTCGACCGTGCGCGGCCGCAGGTACTCGGTCACGACTCCACCTCGCGCGCCGCAGCGATCACCGCGTCGACGATCAGCTGATAGCCGGTGCAGCGGCAGATGTTGCCGGCGAGCAGCTCGCGCACCTGCGCGCGCGCTGCGGCTTCATCGCGGCCGATCACGAGCCCGCGATCCACGACGTGCGCGGCGCACACCGCGATGCCCGGCGTACAGATGCCGCACTGCGCACCGCCACAGGCCACGAGCGCGCGCTGTACCGCGTGGAGGACGTCGCCCTTCGCGAGACCCTCGACCGTGGTGATCGTGCGGCCATCGCACTGGCCCACCGCGACGAGGCACGAGTTCACGGCCTCGCCGTCGAGCATCACCGTGCACGCGCCGCACTCGCCCTCGCCACAGCCTTCCTTCGTTCCGGTGAGGCGAAGGTCCTCGCGCAACACGTCGAGCAGACGCTTCCACGGCGAGACCTCGACGTGATGCTCTCCGCCGTTGACGTCGAGCGTGACCTTCACGACGGCCTCCACGTCTTGCGCACGACCTCGGGTGAGATCGGCAGCGAGTCGAACGGCACGCCGAGCGCGTTCTGCACCGCATTCGCGACCGCTGCTGCGGGCCCGTCCATCGGAATCTCGCCGACGCCCTTCGCGCCGCTCGGTCCGAACGGGTACGGGCACTCGACGAGGATCGTCTCGAGCTCCGGTGCGTCGGCGAACGTGGGAACGATGCAGTTCGTCATGTTCGCGTTCGCGACCCGGCCGTCCTTGTACACGACATTCTCGAGCACCGCCCAGCCGAGCGCCTGCAGCGTGCCACCGTCGATCTGACCGATCACGATCGACGGGTTGATCGCCTTGCCGACATCGACGGCCTGCACGCAGCGATCGATCGTGACCTCGTAGGTGTCGACATCGACCGAAACGTCGACGAGGCACGCGGCCCAGCCAAACACGGGATAGGCCGACCCCGTGTACGTCGCGTCGTCCCACTCGATGCCGGGCGGTGGCTGGTACTGGATGGTCTCTGTCAGCTCACCTTCGGCGCCGCGCGCCTTCGCGATCTCGACGAGCGACTTGCCGGCCATCCCGTGCTCCGCGGCCCATGCCTCGAGCTTGCCGCGCAGTACGCGCGAGCCCTGGTCGACCAGACTACCGACGACCATGCACGTGCGGCTCGCGACCGTCGGACCGGAGTCGGGCACGCGCGCCGTGGATGGATCGACGACGGTGATGTGCGCGACGTCGACGCCGAGCGCGCCCGCGGCGATCTGGGAGAACATCGTGATCGCCCCCTGGCCGATGTCGGTGGAGCTCGACCGCACCTCGAACGTGCCCTCGGTGGTGACGGCAAGCGTCGCGCGGCCCGCGAGCCGCTGCTCGCCGGATCCGGTGAAGCCCGCGCCGTGGAAGTAGAAGCACAGGCCACGGCCGCGCTTGACCGGCGTACCCGCCGCGTTGACGCCGTCGCGCTTCGGAGGCGCGTGAGCGACCGCGGCGATCGCGGCGATCACGTCGTCGGTGCCGACGGAGAAGCCGAGCGTCTGTCCAGTCGCGGTGGTGTCACCCGAGCGCAGCGCGAGCCGCGAGCGCAGCGACAGCGGATCTTCCTTGCGCGCGATCGCGAGCTTCTCCATCTGTCGCTCGTACGCGAACGTGGTCTGCGGCGCGCCGAACCCGCGAAACGCACCGTGCGGCGGATGATTCGTGGCGACCACGCGACCCCGCACGCGGGTCACCGGGCACTTGTAGGGACCCGCCGCGTGCAGCACGCCGCGCGACAGCACGACCGGCGACAGCGTCAGGTACGCGCCGCCGTCCATGATCACATCGATGTCGAGCGCGATGATGTTTCCGTCGGCGTCCACGGCCATCCGGTGGTGCGTGCGGCACGGATGGCGCTTCGTCGTCGCGGCGATGTCCTCGTCGCGGTCGTAGATCATCTTGACCTGCCGCTTCGCCTTGGCCGCCAGCAGCGCGACGTGCGCCGCCAGCATCGACGGATACTCTTCCTTGCCGCCGAACCCGCCGCCGGTCACCGACTGCGTGATCACGACATCATCCGGCGCGCAGCCGAGCAGCGACTTCATCGCCTTGTGCACGTAGTACGGGCACTGCATCGATCCGACGATGTAGCAGCGCGCGCCGTCCCACTCGGCCATCATCGCCTGGGGCTCGATGTACATCTGCTCCTGCGGCGACGTCTCGTAGGTGCCTTCGATCACCTGGTGCGCCTTCGCGAACGCCGCCTCGAGCTCGAGATCCGTGGTGTGTCCCTTGGAGATCCTGATCTCCTTGAACACGTTGTTCGTCTTGTAGAGGAGCTGCTTGCCCGCGATCGCATCGTCGACGGTGAACACCGCCGGCAGCGCCTTGACCTTGAGCTTCACGTGCTTCAGCGCCTCGAACGCGAGCGCGCGCGTCGGTGCCGCGATCAGCGCGACCGCCTCGTCGACGTGCATGATGTGCGCGCCGACCTTCACGAGCGCCGGCTGATCGTCCTCGATCAGCAGGATCACGTTCGTGCCCGGGATGTCCTCGGCCGTCGCCACGACGACGCGGCTCCAGTCGAACGCCGGATCGAGCTCGATCGCCTCGAGCACGCCGTGCGCGACCTTCGATCGCACGGTCGCGCCGTGCCACGCGTTCGGAGCATCGAGGTCGTCGAGGTAGCGCGCGCGGCCGGTGACCTTGGCGATGCCGTCGACGCGCGGCACTGATGCGCCAACGCCAGGTCCGTGCGGACGATCCATCGAGTGATCTAACCTCAGGCCGCGTCGAGAGTAAACGCGCGCGCCGCGATCGTTGTCCGAAACGATCTACGATGCGCCCGTGCGGACCACAGCCCTCGCCCCCGGCGTGACCGCAGTCGGCTCCGGAGATCTCTCGCTCGCCGTCGCTGCGAACCGCAACGTCGATGCGCGCGAGGTCGAGCGTGCGCTGCACCACGCGGTCGAGCTCGGGCTCACGCTCGTCGACGTTCATCCCGGCGAGGCCGATGCCGAGCTGCTCGCCGCCGACATGCTTCGCACCAAGCGCGCGCGCGATCGCGTGCTCGTCACCACCACGATCCCGCTCGTTCCGCCTCGCCCCGGCGTCCCGCGCCGCGACTTGCTGCCCGAGCTGCTCCCCGTGCGTTACCTGCAGGAGCGCGTCGAATCCTCGCTGCGCACGACGCGCCTCGACGCGATTCCGCTCGTGCAGCTTCCGCTCACCTCCGCGTGGCGCTCCTCGACCGCCTGGGCCGAGCTCGTCGGCACCTGCGCGCGCCTGACCCGCGAGGGCAAGGTGCTCGCGTGGGCCGCACGCCTCGACGTGCTCGACGAAGCCGCGCTCGCGTTCGCGACGGACACCGCGTTCAGCGCGCTCTCCGTCGTGTTCAGCCTCTGCAACCGCTCCGCCGCATCGCTCATCGCCGCCTCCAAGCTGCCCGTGCTCGCGCGTCAGCCGCTCGCCGGTGGTGCGCTCGCCGGCACGATCGGTCCCGGCATGAAGCTCTCGCCGCGCGATGATCGCAACGAGCTCTCACCTGCGGATCTGGAACGCGCCGCCGTGGCGTCCGCGCGCCTCGCACCGGAGCTGCGCGAAGAGCCGCCTGCGGCGCGCTCCTGCGATGCCGCGCGCGCCGTGCTCGACCGTGGCAAGCGTCCCGATCATCTCGAAGCGATCTCCCAGGCCGAGCTCGCGCTCCGCTTCGTGATCGATCAGGGCGCGATCGCGCTGCCTCGCCTGCATCGCCACGCCCACGTGATGGGCGCCGTGATCGCGTGCGCTGCGCCGCCGCTCACTCCCGCGCTCCTGAAGCGGATCCTCGACGAGAAATCTTGACGCACTGCTCGCATGTTCAGTATGGTTGCGGTGCGTGGACCGCCGCCCCGTCTCGAACCCGCTGGTCCGCTTCCGCGACCTGGCCGTCGCATACGACGAAGGCGAAGGTCCGCCTCCAGCGAAGGTCACGCTGCTCGAGGATCAGTCGCGTTCGATCCTGTCGAGCAACGACTCGCCCGACGTCGGCTTCAAGTGGAGCGCGAACCCGTACCGCGGATGTCTCCACGCGTGCTCCTACTGCCTGGATGGGGAGACGCCGATTCTCCTGGGCGACGGACGCGCGCGACGACTGGTGGATGTAAAGGTCGGCGACGAGATCTATGGGACCGTCCTCGAGGGCAAGTACCGCTACTACACGCGAACGAGGGTGCTCGATCACTGGGCGACGCAGAAGCTCGCCTACCGTGTCCTGCTCGCGGACGGGACGGAGCTCATCGCGAGTGGCGACCATCGTTTCCTGAGCGATCGAGGCTGGAAGTACGTCATGCCGGCGGAGCGGCCCGAGCAGAGACCGTTCCTGACGCCGAACAACAACCTGATGGGAATTGGCGCGCTCGCCGCAGGTCCCGCCGAGACCGACGACTACAAGCGCGGTTACCTGTGCGGAATGATCCGGGGTGATGGTCTGCTTCGCCGATACGACTACAGCAATCGCAGGCGAGGCACGGACATCCAGTATCAATTCCGCCTCGCGCTCGCTGACCTCGAAGCGTTGGCAAGATCGAAGCGCTTTCTCGGAGACCTGGCCGTTCAAACCACCGAGTTCCAGTTCGCCGCGGCCCGGCCGGGGTACCGGCCAATGCAGGCCGTGCGCGCAAATAGTCGTGGCGCCTTCGAACGGGTGAGCGAGCTCGTCACATGGGTCGAGACGCCGTCCGATGATTGGCAACTCGGCTTCCTCGCCGGAATCTTCGATGCGGAGGGCTCTCGCAGCCAGCACGTCCTTCGGATCGCGAACATGGACCAAACGGTCATCGACCGCACCGTCGCGGCGATGAAGAGGTTTGCGTTCGACGCCGTCGTCGAGACCATCAAGCGCGAACCACGCCCCATGTTCACCGTAAGGCTGCGAGGCGGACTCTCGGAGCACTTCCGGTTCTTCCATACGACCGGACCCGCGGTGACGCGCAAGTGGAACATCGCTGGCGAGGCCATCAAGACCGGTAAGGATCTTCGAATCGCATCGATCGAGCCGGTCGGAATGCGGCAGCTGTTCGACATCACCACCGGCACAGGCGACTTCATCGCGAACGGCGTCGTCAGCCATAACTGCTACGCGCGCCCGACGCACGAGTATCTCGACATGGGTGCGGGTACCGACTTCGACACGAAGATCGTCGTGAAGCGAAACGCGCCGGAGCTGTTGCGCGAGACGTTCGACAAGAAGTCGTGGAAGGGCGAGCTGGTGATGTTCTCGGGCGTCACCGATTGCTACCAGGCGATCGAGCGCGACCTGAAGATCACGCGCGCGTGTCTCGAGGTCTGCCTCGAGTACAAGAACCCGGTCAGCGTGATCTCGAAGAGCGCGCTGGTCGAGCGCGACATCGATCTATTCGTCGCGCTCGCGAAGGAGGCGCGATTCCACATCCACGTGTCGCTCGCGTTCTCCGATGACGAGATGTCGCGATCGATCGAACCGTGGGCCGCGTCCCCGAGCCGGCGGTTCAAGGTGATCGAGCGGCTCGCGAAGGCGGGCGTTCCGGTGGGCGTGATGGTCGCGCCGGTCATTCCGGGCGTGAACGACAGCCAGATGGTCACGGTGCTCGAGCGCGCGGCGGACGCTGGCGCGGCGACCGCGGGCTGGGTGCTCCTGCGGTTGCCGCACTCGGTGAAGCAGGTGTTCGAGGAGCGGATCCGCGACGTGATGCCGCTCTCCGCGGAGAAGGTACTGCACCGGATCCGGGAGACGCGTGGCGGCGAGAAGCTGTACGACTCGTCGTGGCACACGCGCGGACGTGGGCAGGGGCCGTACGCGGACACGATCGCGATGATGTTCGACACCACGATCAAGCGACTCGGGCTCGACAAGCGCGACGAGGACTTCGACCGCGCGGACGACCAACCGACGACGTTTCGGCGGCCCGAACCGAAGACCGGCCAGCTGAGCCTGTTCTGAGCTAGCATCGCCGCGTGCGCGCGGCGCTGATGCTGGTCGCTGCCCTCGCCGCGTGCGGGGATGGGATCGGAGCGCCCGATGCGACGCTCCCAACTGACACGCCGGGCGGGCTGGTCCGCGTACGCGTCACGGGCCCCGATGCGCAGGCGGTGCGCGTGATCTTCCAGAACGCGGACTCGTCGCTCGTGCTCTCGACGCGCACCGATCTCGAGGGACGCGCGAACGCGTTCATGGTACCGGGCGGTTTCGTGACCCTCGCCGTGCCGGACGGTTTTCAGCAAAGGCTCTACACCTGGTCCGACGTGCAGCCAGGCGACGACCTCGTGCTGGGAGAGGCGTTCACGCTCCCGGGACCGCTATCTCCATCGTTTCGCGTGACCGTGCCTGAGGATCCGGGCCAGGAGCACTACGCGCTCTCGACAACGTGCGGCGCTGAAGCGCTGGACGCGCCGCAGGTGTTGACGACACAGGTCTTCTTCAGCGGCTGTGCCGAGCAGCACGACGTGCTGATCACGAACAGCGATCCGTCGTTCCAGAACGAGCACTACCTGTTCCTCGACGGCGTCACGCTCGCGGGCGCGGTGCTCTCGCTCGAGACGCCGTTCCGCGCGTTCGACAGCGCGCGCGTCGAGGTGCGCAACGTGCCCGATCACCTGCAAGACCTGGGCGTGTCGATGATGCTGTTCGACAATGGCTTCCCGATGCAGAGCTCGCTGCGTGGCCGTTCGTTCTCGCTCAGCGGCGGCGGCGGTGCGCTCGATCTTCCGATGATGCTACCGGCGGGCGCGACGGTGATGATGTCGATGCAGTCCTCGATCTTCGGCCCGGCCGTGACCGGCATCCCGCACGTGATCCGCTGGGGCCCGCCGCAGTCCGTGACGTCGGTCGATCTCGCCACCACGGCGCTGCGCCCGTACGTCGAGCAACCGCTCTACGTCCGCGCCGCGCACGCCCTGCGCTGGGCCGAGTGGAGCACGGGCGCGCAGGCCGATGCCGTGATCGCGGCGTGGGGCTGGTCCGACTTCAGTCGCGGCGGAAACTATCAGTGGCACGTGTTCGCTCCACGCACCGAGGACACGCTGGTGAAGCTGCCGGTGCTGCCGTATCCCGACCTCATGCCGGGACCGAACGCGCAGCTCCAGCACCCGTACGAGCTCACGAACATCAAGGCCGACGGCGGCTACGCGAAGCTACGCACGCGGCTTCCGATCACGTGGACCGCCGGGCGCAACTGGCCGATCGACTCCCCTTCGGGAGAGGTCGTGATGCAGCAGCTCGGCGGCCAGTTCGACTAGGTCACGAGCACCCACGCGAGCCCGGCGATCGCAGCGCCGGCGATCGTCGCGGCGAGCACGAACGGCCACGGAGACGGTGCGGGTGCGGCAGGCGGCGGTAGAGCGACGGGACGCTTCGCGAGCGGCGTCGCCGCGAGCGTTCCGGCGTCGCCGCGCAGGTGCGCCTCGGCGGGATCGGAGAACCGCAGTACGACCTTGCCGAGGTGAATCACCGCGCCGTGGTGCAGCGCGGTCGCGGCGCTGATCCGCGTGCCGTCGACCTTGGTTCCGTTCTTCGAGTCGAGATCCTCGATCGTCACGCCGTCCCAGCCGCGGCGCACCTCCGCGTGCGTCCGTGAAAGATCCTCGTCGAGGATCACCCAGGTGGATTCGTCGCCGCGGCCAATGATCAGCGTCGCGAGCGGGGGCGGCAGCGAGCAGCGCGCGCCGATCCGCGGACCGGTCTGCACCTCGAACGCCGGCGCCGCGTTCGCCCCGAGCACGTTGCGCACGAGCTCGAGAGCGAGGCTCTCGGTGCGCTGTGGCGGCGACACGATGCTGCCGCTCGGCGACGGTGCGATCGCGACGCGCAGCACTCCGAACGCGAGGGTCACGCCGGTGCCGATCGGTCCGCTGTCACCCGAGGCCCGTGCGGCGCCGTCGATCGAAACGGCCCCGAGCGCGACCCAGCGGCCGTCGGAGATCACGACGTGCTCGTCGCGCGCGACCTCCGCCGGGAGCCGTAGCTGCGCGGCAGGCGACGAGCCGAGCACGACGCGAGCGCCGTCGAGATCGATCGCGGGCAGTGCGTCGTGCCCGTCTTCCGTCACCGTGAAGCGCAGCACGTCAGCGGGCGCGCTCGCGCGCTTCCTCGGCCTTGTACTGGTAGTACCGCTCGAGGACCATCTTCAGATACTGGCGCGTGTACGTGTACGGCGGAACGGTGTACCCGAACTTCGCGAGCGAGCCGAGACCGGCGTGATACCCGGCGATCGTGAGCACGAGGTCGCCGTCCACACGGTTTGCGAGCCAGCGCAGGAGGCGCGTACCGGTCATGATGTTCGTGCGCGGATCGAACACATCGCCTTGCACGCCCATGTCGATCTCGACCGCCGGATGCACCTGCATGAGGCCCTTGCAGTCCATCGCGGACACCACGCGTGGGTCGTAGTCGCTCTCGACCTTGATCACCGCACGGATCAGCGGGATCGGGATCTTGTAGAGCTGCGAGGCCTCGGCGATGAACTGGTCGTAGCGGTGGAAGCGCTCGGGCGAGTTGTCCTTCGAGGTGATCTTGTCGCAGCGGGGGCACGAACCGCGCTTTCCGGCGGCCTTCGAGCCCTTCTCCGGCTCGCTCGACAGGACCTTCTTCCACTTTCCGCCCTTCGGCTTCACGTTCGTGAAGTGGGCGATGCCCTCCTCGTCCGTCCACGAGTAGACGTCCGCCCGCGCTGAACCCGCCAGGGCCACCAGCAGCATCGTAATCAGGGCGGTCCGCACGCCGACAAAGCGTACCGCGAAACATGTATGGTCGCCGCTTCCATGAGTGAGCCGCTCGAGACCGATTACCTGGTCCTTGGCTCCGGCATCGCCGGTCTGAATTTTGCGTTGCTCGCCGCGGAGCACGGCCGGGTGGTCGTGTGTACGAAGAAGGCGGCCAACGACACGAACACCAACTGGGCGCAGGGCGGCGTCGCGGCGGTTCTCGCCTCCGATGACACGATGTCACTCCACGTCGAGGACACGCTGACCGCCGGCGATGGCCTGTGCGACCGATCGATCGTCGAGATGTGCGTGGAGGAGGGTCCGTCGCACGTGCAGCGCCTCCTCGACCTCGGTGTGCGGCTCGACCGCGACGAGCACGGCAAGCTCGACCTCGGTCGCGAGGGCGCGCACTCGCGCAATCGCGTCGTGCACTGGCAGGACGTCACGGGCCGCGAGATCCAGCGCGCGCTGCTCGAGGCCGTGAACAAGCACGCGAACATCACGATCCTCGAGGACCACATCGGCGTGGACCTCCTGTCGCTCGCGAAGTACGGCGGCGATCCGGCCTGCTTCGGCGCGTACGTGCTCGACACGAAGACCGGCGAGGTGAAGACGATCACCGCGCGCGCGACCGTGCTCGCGACCGGCGGCACCGGCAAGGTCTACGTCTACACCTCGAACCCGGATGTCGCGACCGGCGATGGCGTCGCGATGGCGTATCGCCTCGGCGCGGCGGTCTGCGATCTCGAGTTCGTCCAGTTCCATCCGACGGTGCTCTACCACCCGCACGCGCGGAACTTCCTCATCTCCGAGGCGCTGCGCGGTGAGGGCGGTGTGCTGAAGCTCGCGAATGGCGAGACGTTCATGGAGAACTATCACCCCATGAAGAGCCTCGCGTCGCGCGACATCGTCGCCCGCGCGATCGACAACGAGCTCAAGAAGTCCGGCGCCGAGTGCGCGTTCCTCGACATGACGCACCTCGATCCGGCGTTCGTTCGCGGCCGGTTCCCGAACATCCACGAGCGCGTGCTCGCGCTCGGCATCGACATGACGAAGCAGCCGATTCCGGTCGTGCCGGCGGCGCACTACATGTGCGGCGGCGTGAAGACCGACACGCGCGGCGAGACCACGATCAAGGGGCTGTTCGCGATCGGCGAGTGCGCCTTCACCGGGCTGCACGGCGCGAACCGCCTCGCCTCGAACTCGTTGCTCGAAGGCATGGTCTACAGCTCTCATGCGGCAGCTGCGGTCAAAGATTCGCCCCGCGCACGGCCCGCACAGGTCGCGCCGTGGTCCTCCGGTGACGCAACCGATTCGCGCGATGCGATCGTCGTGGCGCTGAACTGGGACGAGATCCGACGCTTCATGTGGTCGTACCTTGGCATCGTGCGGACCGACAAGCGCATCGAGCGCGCCCGCCGCCGCATCGAGATCATTCGCGACGAGATCCGCGAGTACTACATCGACTTCAAGATCACGAGCGATCTGATCGAGCTGCGCAACCTCTCGCTGGTCGCGCACCTGGTGATCGAGAGCGCGCGCCGCCGCAAGGAATCGCGCGGCCTGCACTTCACGCTCGACTATCCCGAGCACCTGTCGGAAGCACGCCACTCCGAGCTCCAGTTGACGAACGGCCCTCGCGGGTGATCTACCTGCGCACCGCCTTCGGCGGTGCTGCGCGGCCTGGCGAAGCCAGGCCTTGCGATTCAGGGGCAGAACGCCCCAAACCGGTGTAATCGCGGGTTTCACACCCCGGGTATCAACGGCCGTTCACGTGCCAGCCTTCGCGCGACCACGGATGAGCCACTTAAGTGCTGGCATCGCGCTCGCACTACGTCCGGACATACTCCTCGCTGCCGGATCTTGACGGACGGCCACGCAGCGAAGAGGGGCCGCCGAGGCATGGTGCCTCGGCGGCTTTGTTTTTTCGGGGATCCCCGCGCTAGTGTTGCGGGGATGCTCCGCACCGCCCTGCTGCTCGCTCTGGTCACTGCGTGCGGCGGCCCTGCGGGGCCCAGCTCGCCGGCGGCGGACGGCGTGCGGATGTATGTCTCCGCCCTCCGTTCGAACGACGCGCAGGATGCGTACCGGCTGCTGTCGTCCGACGCGCGGAAGAAGATCAGCTACGACGAGTTCGCCCTGCAATGGAAGAGCAGCGACAAGGAGCGGCAGTGGCAAGCGAAGGTCCTCGAGGAGAGCCTCAAGGGCAATCCCGATGTCGGCGAGCGCGCGCTGATCAGCTTCTCTGATGGCAAGCTCGTGCAGCTCGAGCGCGAGGGTAAGACGTGGCGCCTCGAGTCCGAGCTCGTCAGCCGCTCGCGCGCGAAGCGCCCGCGCGACGCCGTCCGCCTGTTCGCCGACGCGGTGGCCCAGCGCGACATCAACGGCATGCTGGGCGTGCTCACGCAGCGCCGTCGTGATGGGCTGACCAAGCAGGTCGAAGGCTTCGTCGCAGGCATTGGCAAGCGCATCAACGATCGGATCGACGAGTTCGGCACCGACCGCGCCGAGCTGCGCTGGGACGAGAACGGCATCCGGTACCGCATCGTGCTTCGCAAGGAAGACGACGAGTGGCGCGTCGACGACATCTACATCCGCCCCGCGCCCAAGGAAGACGAGCCCGACAAGGGCGGCGTCGAGGGCGGGATTCCGGACGACTTTTAGCCGCGCTTGCGACCGAAGAACGGGAGGTAGTGTCGAAGTCCGCGCGGCTTCTCGTCCTTGGTCGGGAGCAGCTCGATCCGCGGCGTCTCCTCCGCGAGGATCTCCGCGATCGGCGTGGCCTCGGAGTGGTCCTGCGTCTGACCGATGAGGCCGAGCTGCTGGCGCGCGTCGAGCACGCTGCGCGACAGCACGGAGTGCAGATCCTTCCTGAGCTGCACCTTCTTCAGCGTGGTTCCGATCTGCCGCGCCATCTCGCGCGCCGACGGGAATCGGTTCTCGACGTTCGCGGTCAGCGCGCGCGTGATGATCTGCTGGAACGCGGCCGGCACGTCGGGGCGCAGCGGACGCAGCGGCTGCACCATGCACTCGCGCAGGCGCGTGTAGACCTCGTAGTCGGTCTGGCCGTCGAACAGCTTCCTGCCGACGAGCGATTCCCACAGCACCGAGCCGCACGCGAACTGATCGGACGGCGGCACCGGCCGACCACCTGACACGATCTCGGGCGCGAGGTAGCTCATCTTGCCCTTCACGATGCCGGGGTCGGTCAGCTCCTTCGTGCGATCGGGCGCGAGCGCGAGACCGAAGTCGATCAGCTTCACCATCCCGCGCGTCGTGAGCAGCACGTTGTGCGGTGACACATCACGGTGCACGACCGGCGCAGGACGCCCGTCAGGACCGACACGCTCGTGCGCGGCAGCGAGCCCGCGGAGGATGCCAACACCCACGGCGGCGACGAGCTCCCAGCGCGTCTGCTCGCCCTTGTTGAAGTGCCAGCGGA
>JACCRC010000068.1 GCA_013813765.1 Deltaproteobacteria bacterium
CGCCGCGAACGCTTCCTTGAGGTTCGAGAGGTAGGTCTCGACCTCGCCGCGGAAGCTGCGCCGGCCTGGTGCCGTCGCCATCTTCTCCTTCTCGAGCTTGCTGCCCGCGTCCACGAGGTCATCGCGCAGCGACGAGTCGAGGTTCCAGAACGCGCTGAACGACGCCGCGCGATCGGCGCCGAGCTTCTTCTTGATCGTGCCCATCACCCAGTCGTAGCCACCCTCGCCGTTCTTCTGCACGCTCGACGCGAGCGTCGAGAGCACGAAGCTCCAGATCCGCGTGTCGCGCTCGCCGGCGGTCTTCTGTGCCGACTCCGCGGCCCTCCGCTTCTCCTCCGCCTCGCGCATCTCCTTCGGATCGAGGTTCGGGATGCCGTCCTCCCACACCGCCTCGATGTGCAGCGGGTAGGAGCGATTCGGCTTCGCCTTGACGGTCTTGTAGGAGTTGTAGAGCTCCTCGTTGACGCGCTTGAAGAAGTAGATCGGCACACCGAGCAGCGCCCGGTAGAACACGATCATGTCCTCCTCGCCCCAGCCATCGATGAAGTCGATGCCGCTCGCGGCGCCCTTGATCAGCTGGCGCAAGCTCGTGGCCTCGTCGCCGGAGTAGCGCGGCGCGACACCGACGTAGAACACGTCGGCGGGCACCACACTCGGATCATCGCGTTTGGTCTTGTCGATCGCGGCGAGCAACACACATTGATCCACGACGCGCCGCAGCTTGTCGGCGAGGTGGTTCTGCACGTCGCGCGACGACACGGACTCGATCGCCTTCTCGTCGGACGGCTTCGCATCCGGCGTGGCGACGTAGCGCGCCTCCATCTCCATCGCTGTGCGCAGGTCGAAGCCCATCTCCGCGAACACGCGGTCGTAGGTGTCCTTCGCCTGGGCCTCGAGCTTCTCGCGGAGGTCCTTCACGATCTCCATCGCGTCCTTCGCGCGCACGCGGCCGTCCTGACCCACGGCGGGCGCAAACGCGGCGGTGATTCCGTCGAAGATCTTGTCCTCGTCGAAGTACGCGCTCTTGTCGAGCTTGTGCGACCACAGGCGGTTCCACAGCCGCTGGCCGGCGCGGTCGTCGCGCATGACCTCGCTGTCGAGATAGAACGAGCCTGCATCCGACGCATCGCCGCGCGCCGCCGCCGGATCGATCCGCAGCTTCTCGGCTTCCTGCGCCACGTTGCGCGCGACCTCGTCGGAGACCGCGGACACCGCGCGGAACTGCGAGAGCCGGACTTCCACGGCGCGCTGCAATTCCTCGTGATAGCGCTGCCAGAAGCTCGCCTTCTGGAAGTCGCGCTGGCCGGTCTCGACCTGCGTGAACCAGTCCTGCGTCTTGCGGCGGACCTGATCGAACTCCTTGTTCTCGCGCGACAGCACCGAGCCGAGGAAGCCCTTCTTCGACGTCTCGCGCAGCCGCTTCTCGAGGTCGGCGAACTCGCGCGTCACGTGATCGCGATCGAGATCGAACGCGTTCTCCTTCAGCTCCTGGAGGAACATGCCGTCGGCGGCGTCCTCGAACGGCGTCAGGAACCCCTCGCGCTTCAGCTTGATCAGGAAGTAGCGCTGCGAGAGCGGACCGACGGTGTTCGCGCGGAAGAAGTCGCTGAAGAACCGGCCGCTCTTGAGGTCGGCGATCTGCGAGTCGAGGAAGGACATGACCTTCCCTCGGCTCGCCGCCGCGTCGCGCCGGACGTTCTCGATCGGCCGCGACAGCGAGGTGTTGCCCTCGTGGACTTGAAGAGGGTCGAACGGCGCGATCTGGATCTGCTCGTCGAGCGTGTTGAACATCTCGGCGAACCGGCGGGTCAGCGTCTGGCGCAGCGTCGCGCCGTCCGTGGACTTCTGCGCGACGATCGCGGAGTACACGCCCTTCTCCTGCTGGTCCTCCTCGAGCCGCGCGACGTGCTCGACATAGCCGTTGAACTTGTCGTCGACGATGCGGTCCTGCTCGTCGCGCGCGAGGCGCTGGAACTTCGGGTCGTCGTACGGCACGCGGAACGCGTCGTCCTTGCCCGAGACGAGGTAGGTCTCGAGCACGCGGCCGATCCAGCGGAGCGACGCGTAGTGGACGATGTCCGCACGCGGAAGCACGAGCACCGCGGCGCCGAAGCTGCCGTAGTGAACGCTGAAGTTGCCGAGCGCGAGCGACTTCTGGTGCTTGTCGTAGTTGTCGTACTCGCCGGCCTGCGCGCCGATGATCGGCGAGAACAGCTGGAGGAACGCGGAGTCGGAGACGGCGTTGATGTAGCGCTCGACGGAGATCTCGTTCGGCTTGTCGATCAGGTAGGTCAGCGCGAACGGCCGATTGCGCGCGTGGATGCGCTCCTTGTTCGTCGGGTTGTAGTGGAACTCGACGTCCTCGCGGGATCCCTCGTAGCCGAGCTTCGTGACGAACTCGAGCTCCTTGAGCGCGGCGTAGCCATTGGCGTTGATGTCCGCGATCAGCGCCTGCTCGACGTCCGCGGTGAACACCGAGGGCAGCATCAGCGTGCCGACGATGTTCGGCCGCCCCCAGCCGTGGTCCTTCACGAGATCCTGCAGCAGATAGGCCATCGGGAGGAAGCCGCCCGAGCCGGTGCCGCCGGCGACCGACGCGTAGATCATCACGTTGATCACGCGGTCCTCGTTGTCGCGGAACGGGTTATCCGGCCGCGACATCGCGTCGAGGATGCGCCGGAACGAGCGCAGGATGCCCGCGCGATCCTCCTCGAGGTTGTAGTAGATGCCGAGGCGGCTCTCGACGCGGATCTGACCGGCGCCGGCGCCCTGTGCATCGCGGAACTGATAGTCCGGGTGCACCCACTGCGTGAGCATCTTGTCCTCGGCGAGCTCCTGCTTGCCGCGCTTGCGCTGGACGTAGGAGCGGCGATCGAACGCGGACACGAGGAACCGGTTCGACTCCGGGATGTTCTTCATCGTGTGGAGGTCGGCCTTGTTCGTGTCGATGCCGACGATGTGGATCAGGTCCTTGAACTTTGGATAGTTCGGATGCCGCCGGATCTTCCCCGAGAGCATGTTGACCGCCTTGCAGCCCGAGCCCCCCAGGCCCAGGAAGATCGTCGGTGAAAGGCGGTCGGCGCGCAGGATACCCATGACGTCTCCTTGATCAGTGACAACTAGCCAAGCCGGAACACGAACTCGCCGGACTTGTAGACAATCCCTCGTCGAAGATAGATCGGTCCCTTCGAGAGATCGACCGGCTGGAACTTCCGAGTGCGCGGGTCTTTTTCTTCGAGCCCGCCATTGATCGTGACCTGCGGATCGCCCTTCGCGGCCTTCAGCAGGATCGACACGCCCGAGGTCGCGCGGACGGCATTGCCGCCGCCGTCGAACGCGACGCGCGCATCACGATAGAAGCCGCGCTTGCCACCCGGAAGGTCACGCAGCCGGCGTCCACCCGCGCGGGTCAGCGCCTGCTCGGTCTTCGCGAGCCGGATCACGTCTTCCTTGTCGAAGTCGCGAGGCCGGATGAAGCCCATCACGATGATGATGAAGATGATCGTGCCGATCGCCGCGGCGATGTAGGGCCACCAGCACGTGAGGAACGGCGTCGGCGCGACGGCGTAGCTCATGGGCATCTTCACCGCTTGCGGGTGGTAGTGCGGATCGATGCCGCGCACGGTGAGCGTCGCGCCCTTCGGCGCCTCGCCGCAGCAGCCCGGCGCGACGAGGCACGCCTCGAACTTGTTGTCCTTCACGACGAGCGGGTGCTCGACCTCGAGGCCGAAGCCGCCCGACAGCCCCTCGGCGAGCGCCTCGATCGAGACCTTGTCGGCGTTCACCGAGCCCGCGAGATCGACGGAGATGCAGCTCTTCGTCTCGTTGCGACCGCCGGTCCAGCTGCCGAAGTCGATCGGCGCGATCTTCAAGTCGAGCGGCGCCCACGCGTCGACCGTGATCTCGCGGCTGTCACCAAAGCTCTTCCACTGGTTCTTGAACCGCACGGCGACGCGATCAGTGCGGGGCTCGCCCGCGACCGTCAGCTTGCCGGTGAACGTGCCGTCGTCGCGCACGGTCATTGGGACCTCGACGTCGCCGATGGCCAGCACCGCGGTGAAGCCGTCCGCCTTGAAGAACGCGGGGTCGTTGAAGGTCTTGCCGCGCCAGATGATCCGCGCGGTGACCTCGAGCGACTCGCCGACCTTGATCTTCGTCGGCGCCGACACGAGGTCCGCGGTGAGGTCGTACTTGAGCACCGTGCCGAACGCGACCGGGCCGGAGGCGCCGGGCGGCAGCGTGAGGACCAGGTCCGACTGCTTCTCGGGATCGTGCGAGAAGCGGAACACCTGGTACGCGTGACACGGCGGGTTCTTGCACCCCGCGTCGCCGGAGTCGACCTGGTTGACGGTCGCGCCGTCCATCGTCAGCTTTGTGGTGAACGGACCGCTCTTGCGTTCTGTCGCGATGCCGACAAACACGTCGGTGACGTACTTGCCGGCGGAGAACTTGAATGACTCGCCGGGGTTCAGGCGGCCGGTCTCGGGCCGCGAGCGGATCGAGTCCGCGTACACGTTCGTGAACGCGGCGACGAGCTTTGCCGGATCGGCGATGAACTCGTAGCGGCCGAGCGGCTTGAGGAAGTTCTCCATCGAGTTCACGTAGCCCTGCGACTGCTGGCTCAGCGCGAGCGCGACGACCTCGAACTTTCCCGGTCCCGGGTCGAGCCCCAGCAGCTTGCGCGCCTCGGGTGCGGTGATCGCGGCTTGGCCGCGCGCTTCCTCCGACGGCGCACCGTCAGTCGCGAACACGAGGATCTTTCGCTGCGCGGTCGAGGCCTCCAGGATCTTCTTCGCCTGGGTCAGCGGACCGACGACGAACGTCAACGTCCTGAAGTCCATCGAGCGGATGCTCTTCGGATCGTTCGGGATCGTCGCGTAGATCGCGGGGCGCGAGTCGTCGAACGTGAGGATCGTCAGCTTGTCCTCGGGCCCCATCAGTGCGCGGAACACGAGCGTCGCGATCACCGCGAGGCGGTCCGGATCGTTCGGCGGCAGCGGCGCCTTCGTGACACTGTCTTCCCCGCCGAGGCCCATGCTGCCCGAGTTATCGAGGACGAGCACCCACTCGGTGTCAGCCGCGACGGGACGCGCCGCGAAGAGGACCGCGACGAGGACGAACAGGTGGAGCAGCGTGCGCTTCATTTGATCTGGAAGAAGATGTTCCCCGCCGCGTACACCGTGTTCTTCGACGCGTTGTGCCCGTCCTTCGTCGCCGCCTCGGGCACCGGCTCGAGCTTCTTCGACTGCGGGCTCACACGCTCGAGGCCGCCGCGGCTCCGGATGATCACCTCGCCCTTGCGCGCGTGAAGCTGGACGACGGCATTGTCGACCTTGTTCGTCGCCTGGCCGTTCTCGAGGAGGCCGACCGCTGCCGATCGGTACCAGCCCGGGCGTCCACCCGGCAGCTCGCGCAACCGGCGACCGGCCGCGCGTGCGAGCTGCTCGCGCTTGCTGGCGAGCTGGACCTGATCGTCGATCGCGAACCGATGCGGTCGCACGAAGCCATAGCCGAGGAAGATCACGAACAGGGCACCGCCGATCGCGGCGATGAGCCACCACCAGCAGGCGATCAGGCTGCGGCCTTCGACTTTCCACGTCACGTCGATCGTCGCCTTCTGATCGGGGAAGTCCGGCGACACCGCCTGCACGGTCAGCACCGACGCGCCCGACTCGCCCGAGCACCGCGGCACGTCGGCGAGGCACACCGTCACGCTGCGCGAGTCGAGGATCTCGGTCTCCACACCGTCGCCGTGCAGCGCGAAGCCGACGCCGGTGCCCGCGTCGTAGACGACCGGGTAGCTCTCGCAGCCCTGCGCGCGCGTCGCGGTCAGCTTGAACCGCTGATAGAGCACGCCGCGCGACTTGTTGAAGTCGAGCTCGACGCACTTCGTGTTCGCCTTCGTCCCTGCCGGCACCGTGCCTAGATCGAGCGGGCCCTTGAGGTTCAGCTCGATCGGCTCGAGCACGGTGATCGACGCCTGGTCCTTCACCGACCAGCCGTTCGACTCGGCCGCGGCCTCGAGGCTCACTTCTCCGGAATCGCCCGGGACGACGGTGCCCTTCCAGATCGCGTCGAGGTCACCGAGCTTGTCGGTGGCGAGCGGGCTCGTCGCACCGCCGGCGCGCGCCGTCATCTTCATCGCCGTCGACTTGATGAACGCCTCGCCGTTCGCGCGCGCCTTCGGATCCGCGGGTAGCCGGAACTTCGCGGTCACCGGGCACGGCCGGTCCTTGTAGCACTGGCGATCCGGCGTGATCTGGATGCCCACGCCGAGCGACGTGACCTTCGCGTCGACGTTGGCCGACGGACACACATCCCCTGCTCCACCCTCGGCGATCAGCCGCACGTGAACTTCCTCGCTGTTGGTCTGCGGGCGCGGAATCGTGACCGTGCCCGCCGCGTTGCCCGTGGCATCGACCGTCGCTGCGAGCTGCTGCTCTTTCTCGGCGCCGATCTGCACGATGAAGAACACCTTCACGCCCGCCGGATTGATCGGCTTGCCGCCCGCATCGACGAAGTGACCGGCGAGCTTCGTCGGCGCATCCGCGACGAGGATCTCGCCCGACGTCGGCGCATCGAGGCGACCCTCGACGCGGCAGCCGGCGACCTGGATCGTCTGCTCGCCGGGGGTGATCGTCTTTGGCACCTCGCCGAACACCGCGAACGCCTTCGGCTCGAACCTGAGCGTCACCTGCCCGCCCTGCGGGATGTTCACCATCGCGAACACGACGCCGTTCTTGCGTGTGCCGTGGATGCGTTTCACTTCCTTGCCGTCGGGCCCGACGATCACGAAGTCGCCGCGCACGACCTTGCGTGGCTTGCCTCCCTGCGTCGTCTTTGCTCCGCCCTCGACGCGGATCGGCGTGTTCACCGCATACGGACCCGGCGCGATCTTCGCGACGATTCCGTCGTAGTCCGTCGGCTTCGGCGGCGGCGGCGGTGCGAGCACGACCGGCGCGGGCGGCGGCGGCGGAATCGGAGGCGGAGGTGGTGGAGGCGGCGGAGGCGGCGGAGGCGGCGGCGCGCTGATCCCGGTATCCGGATCCGGAGGCGGAGGCGGCAGCGGCGGCGGCGGAGGAGGCAGCGGCGGTGGTGGCGGCGGCAGCGGATTCGCCCCGAAGTACATGCCGCCCTTGTCGGGCGTCGCGCGCGTCGTCGAGGCGCAGCTGTTATGTCCGACGTAGCGGAAGCCCTGGCTCGGCGACTTGCTCTCGCAGGTCGAGTCCTCCTCGTCCCAGCACGAGTAACAGATACCGCCCTTCTCGACGAAGCCGTGCTGATGCCACGCCTTCTTGACGCCGAGGTAGCGCGCGCACGAGTCGGTGATCGTGCGCGTGTTGTCGCCGTTGCTCTGACCGTAGGCCGGGCCTTCGTCAAAGCCCGACGCGCACCACGTCTTGTTGTCGGCGTTGTCGGCGAGCGCTTCGCCGGAGATGACGAGCAGCAGCGCGCACCCGAACGCGAAGAGGCGCGTGATCATCGAGGAGCCCGCTGTCCGCGCACGCCGCGTCATCAGTTGCCGCCTCCGCTCGGAGGCGTCATGCCCGGCGGGGTGGTCGGCATCGTCGACGGCGCGGTCGCGCCGGGCGCCGCGCTCGGTGTGACCTTCGCCGGCTGCTTCGCCGCGGGTGGTGTGGTCGCGCCGGAACCCGTCGGTGTTGTGCCGGCGGATCCCGCACTCGCACCGGAGCCTGCATTCGCGCCGGAGCCCGCGTTCGCGCCCTTGCCGGCGCCGAGCTTCGTTGCGAAGCCCGCATTCACCTTCGCGCCGAGTCCCGCACCCGAGCCCGAACCCGCACCCGAACCCGAACCCTAACCCGATGCCGCACCCGAACCCGATGCCGCACCCGAGCCGGAGGCCGCACCCGAACCCGCGCCCGATCCCGACGACGAGCCAGCGCCCGATCCTGCCGACGAGCCAGCGCCCGAGCCTTTCTTTCCGCCGCCACCCCCACCTCCCGTCTTCGGCTGATCCCACACCGGCGCGGTCAACGTCCCGCCATCCGGCGCCGCGCCCGCGGTACCTCCCGCGTCCGGATCCGCGCCCGCCGCGTCGAAGACGCCGGGCTGCGTTCCACCCTCTCCCGCATCGCGCCCGGGATTGTTGGTCTGCTGCGAGCCACCACCGCGCGTGAGGAAGAATACGGCCGCCGCAATGCCGACGAGCGCGAGCCCGCCGATCACGAGGATCGCCGCCTTCTTCGATCGTGCATCGGGCTCGGTCGCGGTTGCCACTGCGGCCTCCTTCGCCCTCTCCTTCGCGACGATCGCGCGCGCCGCAGAGGCGCTCTTCGCGACGTCGGTGGTCTTCATCGCGCTGGACGGACCGGGCTCGTCGAGATCGGTCTTGCGTGGGCCGCCCTTGCGAACGGCTCCCTCACCCCACCGCATGATCGTGACGGTGATGTTGTCGTGACCGCCGCGGCGGTTCGCGAGATCGACGAGCCGCTGCGCAGCCTCGGCCGGCGTGTCCTCGCTACCGAGCTCCGCGATCTCGTCGTCCTTGACGAGGTCGTAGAGGCCGTCGGAGCACAGCAGCAACAGATCTCCGTCGCGCAGCTCGCGGCCGGCCTCGATGTCGGGCTCCGGCTGCTCTTCGCCGCGCGCGAAGCCGAGCGCGCGCGTGACGACGTTCGCGTCCTCGTGCGTCTTCGCCTGCTCGGGCGTGAGGATGCCGCGATCGATCATCTTCTGCACGCGGGTGTGGTCCGCGGTGCGCCACAGGACGTTCCCGCCGCGCAGGTGATACGCGCGGCTGTCGCCGACGTGTCCGATCCACGCCTCGCCGTTGCGCACGAACGCGGCGACGGCGGTGGTCCCCATGCCGTCGAGGCCGGCCTTCTCCGCGTGCGCGAGGATGCGCTGGTTCGCGACGAGAAAGCCGTTCTTCAGCCGCTCCGACGGATCGCTCGCCGGCGAGTTCTGGAAGATCTGCATGATCGCGTCGCAGGCGATCCGGCTCGCGACCTCGCCCGACTCGTGACCGCCCATGCCGTCGCACACGACGAGCAGCTCGCCGCCAGCGGCCTCGACCTCGCCGCACGCGTCCTCGTTCTGCTCGCGACCTCGACCAACGTCGGTGACCGCATGAAACGTGTACGCCGGAGCTGCCATGGTCTAGCGGTTCCCCGGATCGAACTTGGTCTTCGGCTTCTGCTTCTTCACCGGAGTCTCCGCCTCTGCCGGTGCCGCAGCCTCGACCTTCGCAGGAGCGGGCTCATCATCGACGGCGCCCTCGCCGGGTCGCTCGACGACGAGGATCAGATTCTGCGACAGCTTGATCTGATCACCGACCACCAGCTTCGCGCGCTCCTTCTCCTTGAGTCGCCGGCCGTTCACGAACGTCCCGTTCGACGATCCGAGATCGCTGACCCAGAGGTCTCCGGACGGGAACAGCTCGAACTGCGCGTGCCGTCCGCTGATCTGCTTGACGGTGAACCGCAGGTCCACGCCGTCGGCCGGGTCATCGGATCCGCCCGCGACCGTCTTGCGCTTGTGCAGGCGCCAGCGCTCGCCGGGCGTCGCCCAGCCACCCATTGCGACGAGGTGCGTCTCCGGAAGCGGATCGAGCTCGACCGCGGTCTGCGCCTTCTCGACGAGCGGCGCCTCCGGAAGCGGCTCCGGCGCGAGCGGCGCAGGAATGATCTCCGGCTGTGGCTTCTTGCGCAGCAGCACGAACAGCGCCGCGATCAGGAGCAGCGCACCGGCACCGGCGAGCAGCCAGATCAGCATCGAGCTCTTCGCCTTCGGCGGCGTGCACGTGCCGTCCTTGCACATCGAGCCGGGACCGCACGACTCGTCGCCCGCGCACGTGCGCGCGACGCATGCGCCGCCCTTGCACTCCTGCCATGCGCCGCACGCCTCGCTGCACGGCTTGTCGCACTTGCCGCCGATGCACACGGCGCCGCCGGGACACGCGCCATCGCTCGTGCAGGCGCGCGGCTGACACGTGCCGGCGATGCACTCCGCCCACGGATCGCAGGGCGTCTTGCACAGCGACGGACAGGGCGCATCGGAGCCCGGCGCCCACGCGGCAGCGGCGAGCTGCGTGCCCGCGCTCCACGCCTCGCGCTTTGCACCCGGCACGTACTCGACACGCACGTCGACCGGCTGATTCGATCGTGCGCCGCACAGCTTCGCGTCGAGCACGAGCCAGTTCTTCACCTTCGCACGCGCGTCCCGCAGTCCGTTCGCGATCGCTGTCGGGTCGTTCGAGGTGAGGTACGTGCCTGCGGTCTCGGTCACGATGCGATTCAAGTTCGTCGTCGTGGTGACCCAGAACTCGTGCTTGGTGCCCCTGGGCTTCTTGTCGTCGGTCGGCAGAACCACGCTGATCCGCACGCCCGCTTCCTTCGCCTGCGTGATGATCTTCGCCCACACGGTCTTGTCGACGTCGGCCTCGTCGCCGGCGTCGGTGAAGACCACGATCTCGCGCAGGCCGGGCTCGCCTTCCTTCGCGGCGAGCGCGATCCCCGCGGCGAGACCGATCGTCACGCTCGTCGCCTGGCCGGGCTTGCGCTTGCCCACGCTCTGCAGGTCCGCCATGAAGTCCGCCGGCCCGACGTGCACGGGGAACGCCTTGACGTCGAGCGAGAACACGACGAGCGCGAGCTCGTCGCTGCCGGCGTCCTTGCCGTACTCGAAGATCGCGGGCAGCGCGACCCTCGCGCCCTCGCCCGACTTGTACGACGCGCTCTCGTCGAGCAGGATCACCGTCGTCAGCGGCTTGCCGCGCCCACCGTTGCGCGCGATCGCGAGGTTCGGTGCAGCACCGCCGCCGAGCCACATCGTGAAGTCGGTGGGCTTGGGGTTCGCGCCGATCGTCTTGTCGTGCTTCGGGTCGGCGGAGAGCAGCACCTGGATCGACCCCGGCGAGGGGCTCGACACCGTCTCGACATGGAGACCACCGTCCTGGCTCGGTTGCGCGGCCGCGGTTGCGGCACCGAGCACCAGCGCGAGCGCGACGGCGGCCTTCACGCCGGCTTCCACAGCGCCGAGACCTTCGCCTGATCGAGCAGCCGGCACATGAGGTTCGTGCGGCCGAGCCGGATCACATCGCCGTCCTTGAGGTCGGTCTTCTCCATGACGTCGGCCTCGTTGAGGAACGTGCCGTTCTGCGACTTCTCGTCGTCGACGATGGTGCGACCGTTGCGCCAGAGCAGCACCGCGTGCGTGCTCGACACCATATCGTCGCCCTCGATCACGATGTCGCAGTCCTCGTCGCGACCCATCGTGTTGCGGCCCTCTCGGATCACCCAGTAGTGGCCTTCGACCACGCGGTCGAACGTCACCAGGAAGCCAACGATCCGTCGGCCCGCGTTCTTGTCCTGCTGCTTCTTCGCCTTCGGATCCGGTGGAGCGAACGGATCGCTCGGGTCCTTGCCGCCGGCGGCGGGACCGTCGAACATCGTCTTGTACTTCGGCTTCGCAGCGCCGCCCGCGAACGGATCGGCGGGCGGCGGCGGCGGCTTCGGCGGCGAGGCACTCCCGACACGCGGGGCGAACGGATCGAGCGGGTCGGCCGCCATCTCCGTCTTGTGCTTGGGCGCCGGGCCGCCCTCCATCTCGGTCTTCCGCTTACCCGCGGGTGCGTTCCCGAGCGGAGTGCCGCAGAAGTCGCAAAAATCGATGCCTTCGGCATTTGGCCGCTTGCAAGACGGACAGTTCATAGAGCCCCCGGCATACAGACGATCAGCGGCACGCTACCACAGCAAACACGGTGCAGTCCCCTGATCGATCAGGCGGAACTGCAGTGTTAGTGTGCATGGTGATGCTTCCTGCTGGAAGCCGTGTAGGCGACTACGAGATCGAAGCCGAGCTGGGTGAAGGCGGCATGGCGCGGGTGTACCGCGCGCGGCACGCCCTCCTCGACACCCCGCACGCGGTCAAGGTCCTCGACAGCGCGCTGCGCACCAACGCGGACGCGCGCCAGCGCTTCCTCGACGAGGCGCGCATCCAGGCCAAGCACCTCGATCACCCGGGCATCGTCAAGGTCACGAACATCGTCGCCACCGCGGACCACGCGGCGCTCGTGATGGAGCTGATCGAGGGTTCGAGCCTCGAGGCGCTGATGCACGAGCTGGTGAACGACCCCGCCGAGATCCGCCGCATCATGCTCGCGGTCCTCGATGCGGTGGGGCACGCACACGCTGCCGGCATCGTGCACCGCGACCTCAAGCCGGCGAACGTGCTGCTCGCGGGCAAGGGTCGCGTCCCGAAGGTCTCGGACTTCGGCATCGCGAAGCTGAGCGATCCCGAGCGCGCCGCATCGAAGAAGTCCACGCACGCGGGCGCGCGCATGGGGACGCTCGCGTACATGAGCCCGGAGCAGATCCGCCGCGCCAAGGACGTCACGCCGCGCTCCGACATCTTCTCGCTCGGCGCGATGCTGTACGAGCTTGCCACCGGTGCGATGCCGTTCGAGGGGGCCGATGACTTCGAGGTGATGGAGAAGATCGTCCACGGCAGGTATCGGCCGCCGGCCGAGGTCAACCCGCGGATCGATCCGGTGTTCGTCACGGTGATCGACAAGGCACTCGAGTCCGCGCCCGGCGATCGATACCAATCGTGCGACGACATGGCCGCGGCGCTCCGCGAGGACCTGAAGCCCGTGGCGCGGCCGCAGGACTCGGTGCCGAACATGGCGCCGCCGAAGTCACGCGTGAACCTCGCGATCGGCGGCGCAGTCGCGGGACTCGTCGTGATCGGCGCCGCGCTGTTCGTGGTGGATCCGGGCGGCGGGTCCGAGCCCGATCCGGTGCGGCCTCCGGTGGTCGAGGATCTCGCGATCTATCGCAAGGCGCTCGGCCTCCACGGCAAGTTCATGTCGGCGACGATCGAGACCTCGGCCGGCATCGTCCGCTGCAACCTTCTTCACGACCAATCGCCGATCGGGGTCGCGAACTTCATCGGCCTCGCGAGCGGGCAGAAGCCGTGGCGCGATGGAGCCGGCCGCATCCACACGAACCAGCCGTACTACGACGGGACCGCCGTCTATCGGGTGATCCCGGCGTTCCTCGTGCAGGCGGGCCGGCCGGCGGATACGCTCGATGTGCCGAGCAACCCCGGCTACACGTTCGCGGACGAGAAGAGCGCCTTGATCCACCTTCCCGGGTCGCTCGCGTTGGCGAACAGCGGGCCGGACACGAACGGCGCCGAGCTGGTGTTCGTGCTCGAGCGAGCGCAGCGGCTCGATGGCACCGAGACGATCATCGGCAAGTGCCCCGACATCACCGTGCTGACGGCGATCTCGACGCTCGACCGCGACTCGAAGGACCGCCCTCTGCTCCCGGTGACGATCAGGAGCGTCCGCTTCGAGGACAAGATGGTGGGCCTCGCGGAGAAGCCGGTCGAGGAGAAGAAGCAGGAGAAGAAGCAGGCGAAGCCGGAACGGATCCACATCGTCCCGCTCGAAGGGAGCCCGGTCGAGGGCCCGAGCGACGCAAAGGTCACCATCGTCGCGTTCCTCGATCTCGCCGAGCCGTACTCTGGAAAGCTGTGGCCCTCGCTGCGGAAGGTGATGCGCGAGCGCGCCGGCTCGGTGAACCTCGTGATCAAGCACGTGACGGTCCATCCGGGGACGGGCAACCTTGCCGGGCTCGCGATGTGCGCGGCGCGCAACCAGGGCAAGGCCCACGCGTTCGCCGAGGCGGTGTGGGCGGAGCTGCCGCGCAAGGACATCACGCCGGCATCGCTGCGCAAGGTCGCCGTTAGCCTCGGCCTCGACCGCGCGAAGTTCGATGCGGACGTCGACGGCGCGCTGTGCTGGAGCCGGTTCGAGACCGACACGAAGCTGTTCGGCAAGCTCGGGATCACCGGCGTGCCGCAGACGTTCATCAACGGGCGCGGCATCACCGGCGCGCAGCCGTACGAGAAACTGCTCGAGATGGTCGACGAGGAGCTGAAGAGTGAGTGAGGAGCCCGCGCCGACGAAGATCGGTGACTACGACATCGAAGCGCTGCTCGGCGAGGGAGGGATGGCGAAGGTCTATCGCGCGAAGCACGCGTTCCTCGAGACCGTGCACGCGATCAAGGTCCTCGATCCCAGCTACCGGGTGAACGCGGAGGCGCGCAAGCGCTTCCTCGACGAGGCGAAGATCCAGGCGAAGCACCTCGATCACGACAACATCGTGAAGGTCACGAACATCGTCGCGACGGCGGAGCACGCGGCGCTCGTGATGGAGCTGATCGAAGGCAGTGGCCTCGAGGGACGCATCGGCGACCTCAGGACGAAGCCCGCCGAGATCAAGCACATCATCCTCGCCGTGCTCGATGCCGTCGGGCACGCGCACGGCGCCGGCATCATCCACCGCGATCTCAAGCCGGCGAACGTACTTCTACATCAGGAGGACGGTGTCATCGTCCCGAAGGTCACCGACTTCGGCATCGCGAAGGTCACCGCCACCGACAACAATGCCGTGAAGAAGTCCACGCACGGCGGCGCTCGCATGGGCACGCTCGCCTACTCGAGCCCCGAGCAGATCCGGCGCGCGAAGGATGTCACCGCGCGCTCCGACGTCTACTCGCTCGGCGCGATGCTCTACGAGATGGCGACCGGCGAGATGGCGTTCGGCGGCGACAGCGACTACGACGTGATGGAGAACATCGTCAACGGCCGGTTCACGCCGCCGGAGCAGCGCTACCCGCAGATCGATCCGACGCACGCGGCGGTGATCCGCAAGGCGATGGCGAAGGATCCGGCGGAGCGCTACGCGAGCTGCGCCGAGATGGCGGCAGCGCTGCGCAGCGCCAGCACCCCGGTCGTGGTGGTGGCGGCACCGACGCGCGTCAAGCTGGATCCATCGGTCGAGCAAAAGATGGCGGCGTGGAACGCGCCGAAGTCAGGCGGCAGCAAGGCCCCGCTCGTGATCGGTCTCGGTGTCGCCGCACTCGCGCTCGGCGGTATCGCCGTGTACCTCGGCACGCGCGGTGGTGGCGAGCCCGTGAAGCCTGCGCCGGTGGTCGCGGGCTCCGGCTCCGACTCGACTGCACCGGATCCGTGGAAAGGCAGCGGCGCCGCCGTCTGGGACCTCGCGCGCACCGAGTTCCCTGCGGGAATGGAGAGCGCGCCCGACGCCGCGCTGACGACTGCGAGCGGACTGCGCTACCTCGTACTGCGCGAGTCCGGTCCCGGGAAGCATCCGACGACCGGGGACGTCGTCACGGTGGAGTTCAATACCTGGAGACTCTCCGACAAGGGGCTGGTTCGGACGACCCACGGCCAGCCACGGTTCGAGCAGGCGATCGACACACAGGAGGGCTCGATGAGCGAGATCCTCCGGATGATGACCCCCGGCGGCCGGATGCGCGTGTGGACGCCCGCGGGTCCACAGCACCCCGCGGTACTCGTTGACATCGAGCTCGTGTCGTTCAGGCCCGCCGCTCCGCTTCCGTGCGCCGGCACGTTCAAGTCCGACGAAGATCTGACGATCACGCTAGAGGGAACGACGACGGGCGCGTGTGGCACCTACGCGTTCGTCGACACGAGCGGGGTGCGAGGCCCGATGCGCTGCGCGGGCGCTCTCACCTGCGAGGGCCACAAGGCCGAGTTCACGTGCACGTACACGAAGATGGCCTCGATGAAGCTCGCCGGCACGATGGACTGGACGTGCGCGGACGACGTGCTGGCCGTCGACATCAAGATGGGAAGCGGCACGCGCACGTGGCGGCTCAGTCGGGACAGCCGTCCCCGTCCTTGAGCCCGTTCTTCGTCTCGGGCTCGTCAGGACACTTGTCGCTACCGTCGGGGAAGCCATCCCTGTCCCGATCCACCGGCTGCTTCGCTTTCGCGGGGCCATAGAGGCAGTTCGTCGTGTTCGCCTCGTTCGGACACGGGTCGTCGAAGTCCGGCCGGCCGTCGCGATCGCTGTCTTTCGGCGTTGCATCCGGGCAGCCGTCGTCGTCCATGAAGCCGTTCCTCACCTCCGGCTGTGCCGGGCACTTGTCGGTCGCATCGCCGACCCCGTCGCCATCATTGTCGGGGTCCGGGCAGCCGTCGTCGTCCTGAAAGCGGTCCTTGTCCTCCGCTTCGTTCGGGCACTTGTCCGCGGCGTCCCGGATGCCATCACCGTCGTTGTCGAGCTCGGGGCAGCCGTCGTCGTCCTGAAAGCCGTCCTTGTCCTCCGGCTCCGTCGGGCACTTGTCGACGGCGTCGGCTGTGCCATCGTCGTCGTTGTCGGCATCGGGACAGCCGTCGTCGTCCTGAAACGCGTCCTTGTCCTCGGGCTCATTCGCGCAGCTGTCGGCGGCGTCAGCGATCCCATCACCGTCGACATCGCCATCGGCAGCCGGTGGCGAGACGGGCGGGGCATCCAGGGGCTTGCGAGCGGCACAGGCCACGAGCACGAGCAGAAGTATCAGTCGGGACATCCGTCACCATCCCTCAGGCCGTTCTTCGTCTCTTTCTCGTCGGGGCACTTGTCGGTCGCGTCGGGGAACCCATCGCCATCGCGATCGACGGGCTTCTTCGGCGGTGGTGGCGGAGGCGGCGGCGGTGGCGGTGGCGGTGCCGAGATGATCACCCGGCCACGATCAGGGCAACCGTCCTCATCCTCGATACCGTTGTAGAGCTCCGCGTCGTTTGGACACTTGTCGACGTGATCGAGGATCTGGTCCCTGTCGTTGTCGGGATCGGGGCAGCCGTCGGAGTCGTCGAAGCCGTCCTTGTCCTCCGGATCGTTCGGGCACAGATCCTTGGCGTCGAGGACGCTGTCGCGATCATTGTCGGGATCCGGGCAGCCGTCGGCGTCCTCGAACCCGTCCTTGTCCTCGGGATCGTCCGGGCACTTGTCGGCGTTGTCGGGAATGCCCTCGCCGTCGCGATCGCTATTCCCCGTCTCCGGGCAACCGTCGTCGTCCTCGTGCCCGTTCTTGCTCTCGGCGTCGTTCGGACAGCGATCGTCGACGTCGAGCACGCCATCGCGATCGTTGTCGGGCTCTGGACAGCCGTCGGAGTCCTCGAACCCGTCGAAGTCCTCCGGGTCACTCGTGCAGCGGTCGTCAGACTTGAGGCCGTCGCCGTCGTAATCGCCGCCGCCGCCTCCGAAACCGGGGCAGCCCGCCAGTGCAAGCACGAACAGGACAGCGCGGATCATTGGTAGATCTAACCTTCTTCCGTCTCGCGACGGACGTGAGTAAGACCCCCGTTCAAACCGTACGTGCGGATTTCCCGCATACGGCTTACCGGTGATCGTTCAGAGCGCGGCAGTTGTGCTTGCCCAGGGTAGCGGATCGTTCCGTGCAGTCTGTGAAGCCCGAGTTGGTAGAAGGCTTTCGTCGTCCACCGGCGCATCTCGCCAGGTCGCAGGTTCCGGCCTTTGCGACGACGCATCAGCTTGCGTAGGCGCATCCAGACGTAGCTGTCGACCTGCTTGAATTTCGCCGATGCGTTTCCGGTCGCGAAGTAGCCACCCCAGCCACGGATCATCGGATTGATCTTCGCGATCGTCTCGCGCAGATCACGGTGACATGCGTTGTTCGGTGCTAGCTCCTTCACGCGCTCCTTCACCCGCTTCACGCTTGTCGTCGACGGCCAGCGCTGGAGAAAGTAGACGCGCTTGCGCTCGTTCTCCCAGATCCGACCTGACATGCGCTTCTGCAAGTGACAGCCGAGAAAGTCGAAGCCTTCGTTACCGTCGGTCAGCTCCACCTTCCTCGTCTTGTCCGGGTGTAGTTCAAGTCGCAGCCGCTTGAAGATCAGCTTCACGTACTGCGCACACTGTTTGGTCCACAGCTCGTCGAGAAACGACAGGTAGATGTTCGAGAGCAGCGGCGAGATCACACCACCCTGCGGTGTCCCGCTGAGCAGCTTGGTCTCGCGCCCGTCTTCCATCACACCGGCGTCGAGCCACATCCAGATCAGGCGCAGCACCCGACGGTCGCTCACGCGCCGCTTCACCCGCTCCATCAGGATCTCGCGATCGAGACTCCCGAAGAAGTCGCGGATGTCGGCATCGAACACGAAGTTGCCCTTGTGCCCGGAGCCGCGCAGACGGATTGCTTCCAGCGCCTGCGTCGCCGAGCGACCGGGCCGAAAGCCGTACGAGCAGTCCTTGAAGTCGACCTCGAAGATCGGTTCCAGGATCAGTTTCGCTGCCGTCTGCACCACGCGATCACGCACCGTCGGAATCCTCGTCGATCGTTTCGGATCGTCTCGTCGAGGATGTTGCCTTCACCGTGAAATGAGCGGCTCGGCTTCCCGGTTGTAAATGTGTCGAGGCTGCAAGCTTCACTTCATGTTGCGGCCCGCGTCCTTGCCTCCCGTTGTTCACGGGCTCCTGACGTAGCGCTTCGGCCTCCAGAATCTCTTCTGGCTCCGGCGACCTGCTACCCGGCGCTCCGACGCTTACCGGGGCGGGACTTGCACCCGCGGGAGAACCGCAGCGTGACAGCTCCGAGTCTTGCAACTCGTCGTCGTCGTCACGGCGCACCATCCGCGCATCTTACTCAGAACTGCGGTCGCGCTGACAGTCCCTGAGGCTCGGTGAGCCCGACGTCCGCGAAGCCGACCTTCACCGCGACGTCCATCGCGAGGACCATCTGCTGGTAGGACACCGGCTCGGCGGTTGTCGACTCCGCCGCGATCTCGATGTTCGACTTGTCGATGAAGAACGCCGAGCCCTTCTGCGTCTTCAGCACCTCCTCGAGCTTCGCCCAGTCGTAGCCGCTCGCGATCTTCGGGATCACGGTGAAGTCGCCGACGCGCGACACGCCGACCCAGATCTTGTCGGCCTGGATCAGCACGGAGAGCTCGGGATCGTCCTTCGGCTCCTTCACCTGATCGCGGGCTTTCCCGGCGGTCTTCACGTCGAGCGAGGCGATGTTTACCCAGACGGCCGTGACCAGCAGGAACGCTGTCAGGCAGCTCATCAGATCGATGAACGGGATGATGTTGAGCTCGACGTTGACCGAGCCCTTCTGGTCAGTTCCGATGGCTGCGCCCATGCCTCACAGACACGGGCGGTCGCCACTAGTTGCGGGCGCAGACCTTCAGCGCGATCGCGGCCACGAACAGTCCAACGTAGAACAACGTCTTCAACACCTCCGCGCCATCGCCGCCACCGTGGCTCGCTTTGACACCGTTCTTGTTGATGAGTTCCCACGCATTTGGGCGGTAGTCGTATTTCATCGAGACGAAGCCATCCGCGCGGAGGCCCTCGACCGCCGTGGAGCCGTGGTAGTCGCCGAACTTGCGCTCGCCCTTCGGGGTGACGCGGCTCGACGCGATCTCGCGGGCGATGAAGCCGGCACCGTAGGCAGCTGCCACACCGAGGACCACCAGCACGATGCCGACGCCGGTCGAGATGCTCTTGAACCAGCCCGGCGGGTGGATGAGGCCGAACAGCACGATCGCCGTGGCGAGCGTGATGAACGCGATCGTACCGACGTTGCGGATGTAGTGGTGCAACGTCGAGCAGCGCAGACAGCGGGCGACCGGGCGCGCACCGACCTGGTAGTGAATGCGCGTGGTGTTGCCGTAGTACTCGCGGCCGGTCTCCATCTGCGAGCTGACCGATGCACACGAGCTCGCCTCGAGCTCGCGCTTGCCGCAGAAGTGGCACATCGCCTTCTGAACGTCGGCGAGCCGCTCGTGATAGGCCTTCACGCGCTCCTTGATCGAGCTCGAGTGCGCGACCGCACCGACCTTGTCGATCACTTCCTTGAAGCGAGCCTCGAGCTGTTGCTCGCGCGGGATGCCGCGGAGCTTGCCGAACGCTTCACCGACGGCCTCGTCGATCAGGGCCGAGAGGCCGAGCAGCTGCGCCTCGTCGAGCGGGCGCCAGCGCGCCGCCAGCGTGGAGAGTCGCTCGAGGTACGCCGCGACATCCTCGACGAGACCGTTGCCGGTCTCGGCATCCGGCGCGAGCTCCGCGAGCTCGGACTGGAACTGCGTCTTGAGCGGGCGGAACGCGACGAGCCACGTCTCCGCATCGACCTTGCTCTTGCCGGCGATCGACGACAGGTGCGCGACGTTCCCGACGCGGCCCTGTGCCATCTCGATCTTCGTCTCACCGACGACGAGATCCGCGAGCCGCGTACGCAGCGCCGCGATCACCGCCTCGGTGTCGTCCGCACCGAGCAACTCGTCGCCGAGCGCCTCGATCTTCATGCGCACGTGAACCGCGAACTGCTCGGAGCCGAGCAGCTCGCCCCACTTCGCGACGCCCTCGCCGAGCAACCACGCCCAGACGCTCTGGTTGCCGAGGAGAGCGCCGGTCGCGCGGATCACCTTGTGTGGATCCTCGACAAGCGACAGTCCCCCGCGATCCTGCCACGCGAGTGCAGCGGCCTGCGCCGCGCTCTGCGCCGCGACGATCGTCGGACCGCTCTCGCGCAGCGACGAGAAGCCGACGAGCAGGCGAAGGTTCGCCTGGTTGAGCTGGTGTGCCATCGGCGCGCCTTCGCGCACCAGGTTCAGATAGCTGCGGATCGCGGTGCCATCCGAGCTCGTCAGCGCCGAGTGCAGTGCGCCGCCGTCCGCGTCGTCGATGACGTCGAACCACAGGAGCTGCTCGACGAGGCGAGCCAGCGGGCTCTCCATCGTCTGGGCGGCCTCCTGGATCTCGATCTCGTCGCCCGGCGGTAGCCACGGCACCGGATCGGGATCGGGCAGCGACATTCCGACGCGCGCGCGAGCGAGCGCCTTGTCGCACTGCCACACCGCTTGCTTCGCGGTCGCGTTCGTCGGCAGCCGGAGCAACCGGAACGGTGACTTGCGGAACTGCCCGAGACCCGGCGAGCGCAGGAGCGCCCGATCAGCTTCCGTATTCGACATGTCGATGGCTGCGGTCATCGGGTCCTCACTTCACGTCCGAGCGAATGGCCGAGGAGACGCGCTCGCGCTCCTCGGAGGGGAACATCGAAACGATCTCGCGGCAGACGCCGGGGACCTCGTGGAAGTCCTGGCGCTGGATCGCCTGCACGCCGCGCTCGAACTGCTTGCGCGTCATGTCCATGAGGCCCAGGCGCTCCGCCTCCTTCATCAGGTAGGCGAGGTACCCCTCCCAGAACCACGGCTGGCGAGTCATCACGGTCAGGTTGAGCGTGCGAATGTCGTCGATCTTGCTCTCCACGAGGTCCAGATCGCCGCGCGCGAGAGCGCGGTCGGCCTCGACGAGCAGCGTCGCGAGCTGGCGCTTGTCACCGGGCTCGCCGTCTGCCTCGATGACCTCCGTGGCGCGGCCGCGGATCTCCTCGAGCTCGGTGGCGAGCCGGTTCTTGCGGCCGCCGTCCTCGGCGTGATCGAGATCCTGCGACATCATGCGGACCATCTGATCGGCGAGATCGATCGAGTCGCGATCGCCCTCCTCGAGCAGCGCCTCGACCTCGCGGATCTTGACGTCATTCTTCTCCTCGCTGACGGAGGAGATGTCCTCCTCATCGAGCTGGTCGGCCATCTCCTCGAGCTTCTTCAGGCGGTCCTTCTGATCCGCGAGACCCTTCGCGACCTCGTTCGCCGGCTTGGTCTCGAGATCGAAGCGCACGACCTCCTCGAACCACTGATCGAGCGCGGGCACGTAGGCGCGGCCGATCGTCTGCGCGCTCTCGTCGACGGCGATCGTCACCTCGACCGTGCTGCCCTCGGGGACATCGCGGCTGATCTTGTCGGCGTGGATGTGCAGCACGCCGATCACCTTGTTGCGGTCGGCGCGCGTGCTCTCGCCCTGGACGAGCGGCACGTGAATCGCCTCACCCGACTGGCCGCGCTTCAGCGAGACCGTCGTCTGGTGGGTCATCGTCTGGCGCGCCGGCAGCACCACGCCCTTGCGCAGGTACCAGTGCACGCTGTTGTTCGCGAGCATGATGCCGACCGACGACGACAGCGGCGGTCGAGCGATCGAGAAGCCGTGCAGCATCTTGATCGTGTCGGGCTCGACGGCGAGCGGGTTGCCCATGCCGTCGACCGCGCCGACCTTGAACACGTTGAGCTGCGAGATCGCGAGCTGCAGGTCCACGGCGAATCCGCCGTTCGGCTGCACCGGCGAGAGAGGGGCCTTGAACTGACCGTCATCGCGCTCGACCGTGATCTTCAGGCCCGGGGGCGGCGGCACCGGAGAGGTCACCTTGCCGACGATCAGCGGCGACGGGTCCGTGGTCATCGCCTCGTACTCGAGGTGGAGCTCGATCGCCGCGCCGATCTTCTTCTTGCGCATCTCGACCGGCATGCGCTGGGTCGATGCGAACAGCGCCGCGCCGCGCGCGACGATCGTCATCGGATCGACGTAGTGCTTCGCCTCGACGCCGACGTCGAAGTGGATCTGCTTCGCGACGCACGGAGTGAGCGTGGGGCCACCGACCATGACGAGGCCCGATAGCTCGGTCGCCTCGACGCGGTTGCGCTTCAGGAGCTTGTTGCAGAGCAGCGTCGTCTTCTCGACGAGCGGCTGGAGAAGATCTTCGAGCTCGTCGCGCGACAGCGAGAACTCGACAAGGTCGGGGATCGAGAACATCGTCGACTCGACATCGGAGAGCGCGTGGCGCGAGCGCTCCGCCTCGACCTTGATCTTCGCGAACGCGCCTTCGTTCGCCGGATCCGTGCGCTTGAAGTCGCCGTGCTTCTTCGACTCGCGGATGAGGTCGGTCGCCTTGCGCGCGATCACTCGGTCGAAGTCGCGGCCACCGAGGTGATTGTCACCGTCGTGGTCGATGACCTGAAGGCGGCCGTCCTTGCAGCGGACGAGCGACACGTCGAACGTGCCACCGCCGAGGTCGTAGACGAGCCACGAGCCATCGCGGACGGTGCCGGTGCCGGAGTGCGCGATCGCAGCGGCGATCGGCTCCTGCAGCAGCGGCGCGTGCTCGATTCCGGCCAGCGCGGCGGCGCGACGCGTGGCGTCGCACTGCGGCAGCTGGAACATCGCGGGGATGGTGATCACGGCGGCGCGCGGTGCCTCGCCGTCGATCGCCTTCGCACGCTCGACGAGCGACTTCAGCACCTCGGCCGACAGCTCCTCGGGGGTGTACTCCTTGCCGGACGCCGGGAACCGCTTCTTCTCGCCGGTGCCCATGAGCCGCTTGAACTCGATCGACGTGTTCTGCGGATCGACATCGAGCATCGCCTTGGCCTTCGCGCCGACGATGATCTGACCGGTGGGCAGCACCTGGATCGCGGACGGCAGCAACGGATTTCCGTCGCTGTCGGGGAGCAGACGCTGCTGCCGGCCTTCCTGCCGCGCGAGCGCCGAGTTCGTCGTTCCGAGGTCGATACCGTAATCGATGGTCGACATATCAGGCGGCCTTCTCGTTGAGAGTCATCACGGAGGAGAACTTGTTCGCGCCGCGGTCGCGGGCTTCCTTCGCGTCGAGCAGCACCTCGGGATCCGAGCTCTGCACTCCATCCGAGTAGCCAACGAGCAACGACGCTTCGGCGGCATCCGGTCCGCACAGCACGACGAGCGCGAGCACGGGCAGCTGCGCCGCCTTCTGGATCGATGCGAGGTGCTCCGGCCACGGAGCGCTGAGGTAGCGTTGCGCGATCTGCGGGCGCGGGTGGCGCACCGGCAGTGCGACGACGTAGATCGCCTGACCCGGGCGGCGGATCAGGAGCGTGGCTGCATCCGCGCTCTTCGCGGCGCGGCGCACGGTGCTGCTCGCGGCGTTGATCACCGCCTCGTCGACACCGGCGAGCGCACGGCCCGCCGCCGAGCCCGCGAGCTCGCGCGAACCCTGAGCGACCGCACTGACGAGCTGGCGGCCGAGGCCGCTCGGCCCGAGGCGATCGTCGAGCTTCGCACCCGTCGCCTCTTCCTTGACCTCGACCGGGAGGTCCTTCTGCAGCTTGTTGAAGCGGCGCTTCATGAGCCAGTAGCCGATCGGCAGCGGGCCGACCAGCACGAGGATGCCGAGGATCGTCATCAGCAGCGCCTTGCGCTTCTTGCTCGCGAGCTTGTCGTTGACCGCGGTGATGCACGCCGCATCGGGCGTGATCCTCGCCGCGAGCTCGAGGTGCTTGGCCGGATCGTTGTCCCAGCGCACGGCGTCCTCGGCGTCGCGGCACGCGCGCTCCGCGATGAAGCCGGCGTCGAAGCCAGCGTCCTGGAACGACTTCGAGATGTTCACGAGGCCGTCCGGGTTCTTGACCGGCTCGATCAGCGCGCGCACCGCGGTGATGAACTCGGGCTTCATGGCCGTACGCGCGTGCTTCACGAGCGCGCCCTCGCCGCTCTTGTCCTTGTACTCCTTGATGCTCTTCGTGCACTCGAGCAGCAGCTCGATCGTCGCCGTGCAGTCGGGGAAGTTCGCGTTGAACGCGAGGAACTCCGCCATGTCGATCCCAGCGGCCTGGAGCTTCTGCGCGTCGAACACCTTGCTGCTCGTGCGCGCCTGGTCGACGAGGACATCCTCGACGGCCTTCGGTGCGAGCTTCGCAAGGCCCTTGATGGCATCGCGCATGGCCGCGGCTTTCACGCCGCCGGTCGTCATCGTGCGCGTCGCCATCGTCACGGCGCCTGCAGCGGCATCGGGCGGGAGCGCCGCGAACTGCGCGGTCAACCAGTCGGCCTTGTGCTTCGCGCCGGGCCCCTCGGAGCTCTGCGAGACGGAGTCGAGCGCGGCGGCCTGACGGTCGGCGGTGATCAGCTTGATCGCCGCATCGAACCGCTCGGTCTTGTGACCATCGCGCAGGTACGCCATCAGCGACGCCGGCACGGCGGGCGCCTTGACCTTCGTCCATGCGGCGACCGCGCTCGCGAACAGCTCGTCATCGACGGCGTCGAGCACCGGGCCGGCGCGGTCCGGATCCTTCTCGAGCGCCGCGGTGATGCCCGGGCCATCGGCCTTCGTCGGCTTGCACTTCTCCGTGATGCGCGTGCGGAGCTCGGCGACCGGGATGTTGGTGTCGCTCTGCGCCTTGATCCACAGTCCAACGACGTCGGCGCGGTTACCGGTGCAGAGCTGCTTGTCGATCATCGGCAGCAGCTTGTCCTTCCAGCGCTCCGCGACCGACGAGCTCAGGAGCGTGCGGGCGAGCTGCGCCTGCTGTGCGGGCGGCAGCTTCGACATCGAGGTCACGACCTCGTCGGCGATCGCGCCGGTGCCGTTGGCCGCGACGGCCTCGCCGAGCTCCTTGCCGCCGACGCCGGTGCGGGCGATCGCCTGCACCAGCTCCTTCGCGACCGCGCGGTCATCCATCTGGAGCGCGGTGACGAGCAGGCTCTCCTTGGTCCCGAGGCTCGGCGAGATAGTGGTGCCAACGCTCGAGTAGTCCGCGCGTAGGTCGAGCATGAGCGGCAGCGCTTCATCGATCGACTTCGCGCCCTGCGCCGAGTAGGTCAACGAGATGCCGCTGCTGCCCGAGTAGTCGTAGCGGCTGCGGTACGTGTAGTCCTGGAGGCACGACACGTTGATGCGAACCTTGCTGTTCGCGACCATGTACGGGAGGTTCACAACGTCCTTGCGGTCGGAGCGTCCCTCCTTCTGCTCGATCTTCGCCTCGACGAGCCAGATCGTGCGGTTCGTCGCGTTGATGATGTCGACGTCGACGCCCGGGCAGCCCGTGTCGTTCGACGTGGCGAACACGTCGATCTTGAGAAGGATGTCGGCCGTCTCGGCCTCGATGCCTTCACGCTTCGCGAGATCGCGCAGCTCGGTCTTCGCACGACCGAGCGTGTACTCGTCGAGCTCCTGGCTGTAGCGAGGGTCTGCCGCGGCGATTCCGGACAGCAGCAAGATGGCGGCGATCGTTTTCAACATTCATTCCCTCACTTGCGCTCGAGGCCGCGCATCCGCCGGAAGACCGGGTGCGCGACGATCCGAGCATGGACGTCGGCCGCGCGGCGATGATCGCCCGCGAGGCGGTGGGTGAAGCCTTCCATCAACAGCAGCAGCAGCGAGAGGCGATCCTGCGTGGGCGAGAGGTTCTCGCGATTGAGCGTCCACCACTCGAGTGCTTCGGCCCAGCGCTGCTTCTTGAGGAACGTGAGCCCGCGCTTGATGATCTTGAGATCGGCGCCGCTGTTGTCGAGCAGCTCGGCAAGCGTGATGCCGTCGACCGCGATCTGCGACTCGAGCGCGAGCCCGTTCTCGAGATCGGCGACGCTCGGATCGAGGCGCTCGTCGACGCGCGTCAGCGCATCGCGCAGGTCGCCCGGCGACAGCGGACCGGCGAGGTCGCGCGCGAGTAGATCCTCGATTCCCGCGTCGCTGCGCGCGAGTAGATTCTCGGTGACGATCCGGTCGAGCCGGTCATCGTTGCCCGGCATCCGAGCCAGTCCCGCGAGCCCGCGCGGCGAGCGGCAGAACGGGCACACGATCGCCGCGGCATCGTAAGGCGATCCGCAGTTCTCACAGCCAGCGAGCGCCGCCTCGCTCACTTCCCGAGCCGCCTTGTGGTCAGCTCGAGCGGAGTCAGGAACGTGTCGACGTCGAGCTCGACCACTCCGCGAAGGTCGCTGCCCTCGTCGACCTTCAGCGCCTCGAGCACGGACGTGCCGTGGTACTCGAGCGGCGGGAGCTTGCCGAGCAGCGCCCGGCGCATGGCGGCGCCCTTGGGTTGTTCACTCATCGCAGCACGATCCGTCCGAGCTGTTCCATCACCTGACGCTCGAGCGCGGCGATCCGCGTCGACGAGGTCTCCACGTTGTTCGCGAGCGACGTCAGCTCGCGATGGATGTCCGCGAGCTTCTGCACCGCAGCCGGCTCTGCGCGCCTCACCACCTCGCTCGCGATGCCGCCGACGAACGCGGCGCGCTCGCGCAGCGCCGTCACCGTGATCTCACCAGACGGCGCAGACTCGAGCGCGCCCGACTCCTGGAGATCGAGCACGACCGGACGGAACTCGTCGAACCGGCCGAGCTCCTCGATCAGCGCCTTGCGCACGCTCACGCCGACCGCCGGATCCGAGAGGAACTGTGTCGACGCCGAGCGGAAGAGCTGCAGGAGATCCTTGCGAGTCTGTTCCGCCCGACGCGCCTCGCCGAGCAACGCACGCGCCCGCGGGCTGCGCACGCCCATCGTCAGCGCTGCATCGAGCCACGACAGTGCCTTCTCGGTGCGGTCCTTCTTGTACGCGAGGTAGAGCGCACCGAGGGCGGCGAGCGACTCGCGGTGGCGCGGCTGGAACTGCAGCGCGCGGAGCAGCGCGGTCGCGATCACGTCGACCTCGTCGGGCACGAGTGCCTGGCCGTTGCGCGACGCGAGCTCGATGCGGACGACCGCCTCGAGGAAGAACAGGCCGCGGTACAGATCGTTCGGAAGCTGCAACGCGGCCTTGTCGATCGCGGGCAGGAGGAACTCGTCGGCGGCCTGGTCCTCGACATCCGGCAGCTGCGCCGGGAGCCAGTGGCTCATGAACTCGCGCGTCGCCGCGAGCGCCTTGTCCATGTCACCCGAGCGGTAGTGGATCGCGACGTCGTAGACATCGCAGGCGACGGTGGTCGCGCGCTGCGCCTTCTCGTCCAGACCTTCGACCTGGCGAACGCGTGCGATGCCTTCGGCGGCCTCGGCGAACTTGCCTTCCTTGATGTGCGAGCGGACGGTGAGGATGCGGTGGGTGACCATCGCGACCGGAATCTGTCCCGCGAGCACGCCGAGCTGCGTGACCTCGTCGAACAGCTTCGTCGCGCCTTCGTTGTCAGCGGCCGCCAGCTTGCCCTCGGCGAGCATCAGAAGGCACACGCTCTCGTTGACCTCGCTCGCGTTGTTCGACTCGAGGCCTGTCTTCGCCGCGCGCATCGTGTCGAGACCCGCTTGCCACTCGCCGGCGCGCGCCTTCGTGTAGCCGAGCAGCCACTGCGCTTCCGCGGAGTGCGGCGCGAGCTCGAGCAGCGATGCGAGATCCTTCTGCGCGGTCGCGAGCTTCTCGGTTCGCTCCTGGTGCGTGACCGCGTTGCCGTCCTCGGGTGCGGCCACCGCCATCACCGAGCAGAACGCGCGGAGGTAGAGGAAGTCGATCACCTCGAGCTTGTGCAGCGTCTCTGCGCTCATCCGACCCGCCATCGCGAGCGCGGCCTTGTAGCGGCCCGCGTTCGCGTGGGCTGTGAAGCTCGCGAGCGTCGCGGGCTCCGGCTTGTCGAGCGCCTGCGGCGAGCCCGGCGTCTGCGTCGGTGCCTCCGGCTCCTGAGCCACCGTCTTCTTGCGTGGCAACAGCGTCTGCAGATCGCCGAGGGCGAGCGCGCCGAAGCCGAACAGAACGAGCGCGATGGCGATCATCAGCGGCCACTGCGCGGGCGCACTCGGCTCCGCGGGCGGCGCCATCGTCGGATCGAGCTTCTCGAGCTCGGCCTGCTTCTTCGCGAGCTGCTCGCCGAGGTCGGCGATCTCTTTCTTCAGTCCAGCGATCTGCGCCTGCGTCGTCGCATCGCGCTTCACCGGCTCGGGCGCCTCGACCTGCGTGGGCCCGCTCGACGGCTTGTTGAACACGGTCTGGAACACCGCGGTGCCGAGCAGAGCGACGGCGATCGCGATCGAGATCGCGAAGCGCATCGAGGATGGCGGCAGACCTTCGCGCTTCTCGAGGAGATACGCGCGGGTAGCCAGGCCGGCCAGCACCACTCCAACCGCCGCCAGGAACCAGATGAGCAACGCGGTCATACCTATGGCGCCCCCGACAGTGCCAACAAACGACTAGCGTCGTACCACACCAGCGGTGGCGTCTCCCGACGTTGTTGCTCCGAGATCCTCGTGGCCATTCCCGACGCTGACAGGTACGCGGAGATACCCGTCCGGATTGCCTTTGCTTCGGGCACGTCCAGCCGGTTTGCGAGATCTCCGATCCAATACAGCCAGTGCACGTTTGCCTCGATCAGAGGGTCGGACGCATCGCACACCTGCGCAGTCGCATCCAGGGACGAGGTAATTCGAGAAAACGCGTCGGCCAGGTACCCGGGATCGTTGTACTGGCTCGTCGCTCCGTAGTGCGCGACCCCGTCGAGATAGTCGACGTACGCGACGACGTACTTCCCGAGCTGCCCACCGGAGAACTCCATCGCCTCCACGCTCGCCCGCGTCTCCTTGCAGATCCGCGCCGCGTGCGCCCACTCGCTGCGCGCCGCGTGACAGCGCGCGAGGATCACGCCGCGCAGCACGTTGTTCCACGGCTCCTTGCAGGTCGGATGCACGCGGTGCATCGCGCTCTCGGTCTTTCCGAGGTAGCGCGCCTCGATGTGCGCGAAGTGCAGCCGTCCCAAGTCGCCGAGCTTGGCGCCCAGTGCATCCACCGCGGCCACCGCCTTCTCGATCATCGGCTTGCACTCCTCGGGCGGTCGCGAGTGCGCGAGCCTGCGCGTCACCGCCGCGAGCTCTCGCACGCCCTCCTCGTCCGCGCCCACCGCATCGATCGCCGCCTGCAGCGCTCCACCGTAATCCTGGTCGCGTCCGCGCAAGCGGCTCAGCACGTCCCACGGCACGTGCTGCTTCGGTGCCGTCGCCGCGAACCTCTCGAGCACGCCGCGCGCGACATCGATCTTCCCCTCGTACTCCCAGCGCACCGCCGTCCGATACGGACCCAGCTGCTCGTGGATCTGCACCAGCTGCTGCGCCCAGTCGCTCGGCGGACTCGGCTCGAGCAGCGACACCGCGAGCGCTGAGAGCGCCGCTGCCTCGTCGTTGAAGCTCGAGGGCAGCGCATCGATCACGCCCCGATTGATCCCCGCCGTCCCGGTCAACCAGCCGCGCAGCGCGCGCTTGAAGCGATGGCTCCGCGCGACGTGCGGCGGAAACACATCGCCGAGCAGCGCGCTCGCGAGCATCACGCCGATCGCGTAGGCGCCCGAGCTCGAAGCACTCGTGCTCTTGCCCAGCAGCGCCTTCGCCGGCGTCCACATCCACGCCTCCTGCGCCGCCCTCGCCCACTCTCCGACGCCCACATCGACGAGCGGCACCACCATCAACCGCCACGCGCCTTCATCGCGATCCGGGCAGTAGCGGAGGCTCATCGGCGAGATGAGCGCGCTGACCTCCACCCGCTCTAGGATGCGGATCGCCGCCTCGAGGTAGCGCGCGAGCTCGACCAGCTCCGGCAGGTGGACACTCGGCTTCGCGGCGAACCGCGGCAGCGCGGCGGCGAAGCTCATGTGGTGCTCCTTCTCGAGCGCATAGTCGAGGATCAGCTGCGTGCCCATCTCGTCGACATGGCTCGGCACCCAGAACCACTCGGCCGCCACGCCGTCGAGCCGCTCCACGATCGACTGTACGAGCCCACGCGTGCGCGCGTTCAGCGGCATCACCACGCGAACGCGTCCACCTTCCAGCTCCGTCAGCTCCCCCAGTGGCAACGGGACATGCGTCGTGATGTTCGTCCCCGGCACCGCGGCAGTCTACTCCACGAGCTCCATCGCGTTCGACCGACCGGGCGCGACAGGTAGCGTTGTTACAGCGCCGGTCGCTGGATCGATCGAGCGCAACGTCTCGTCGGTGGCTGGGGCATAGAGCAGGCCGTTGAAGAAGCGCAGCTCCTCGAAGTGGATGCCTGCGGTGAGGGCGACGGGGACGGGCGTACCGAACGCGCCGGTCGTCAGGTTGACGGTGTTCAGATTGATGATGCCGGCGGTGCGCGAGGTGAACCAGACCGTGGTGCCGTCGGTGGCGATGCCGAACGAGCCGCAGCACGGGATCATCGGGGTGCCGAGCGGGGTGAAGAGATTCGTGAGCGGATCGAACGTGCCGATGCGGCGCTGGATGCGCTCGATCGCGATGTGGCGGGTGCCGCTGCGAACGATCGCGGGGAACAGCGACTGGATCTGGACCGGATCGATCATCTCCTGCCTGCGGAAGTCGATGCGACCGAGTCGGCGCGAGCGATCGATGCCCCACAGGTCGCCGCGGTCGTCGGCGAACACGGTCGTGAACGCGACGTTCGCCGTGGGCAGACGTGGGATCGCGAACGACGTGGCCGCGACGGGATCATAGAACGTCGCGAAGCTCTCGCCGAAGCGCGAGAACAGCAGGAGGCCGGGTCGCGGACCGGGGGAGTAGCGGAAGGCGCGCTGCTTTCGCGCGGTGCCGCGAAGGTTGACGAGCTCCACGGTGGGACGCACGAACGCAGGACCGCTCGGCACCGTGAACATCAGCGAGGTGTCGGAGGTGACGACCGCGTCGTCGACGAGCACGCCGTCGACGACGATCGAGGGCTCCCCTGCCCCTTCGTCGAGGAAGCCGGTGCCGGTGAGCGTGATCACGCTGTCGCCGGAGCTCCAGATCACGTCGGTGGGCGACAGCGCCTCGATCGTCGGTGGAGCGCTGTAGTGGAACAGATCCGACTCGATCGCGGAGCCGTCCTCGGTCAGCACGATCAGCTCGGCGTCTCCCGGCTCGTCGCCGGGAGGCAGCACCACGTCGAGGGAGGTGGTGCTGGTCGCGTGCGCGAGCGGCGCCTCGCGGCCGCCGACGAGGACACGCGTGGACGGACCGAAGCCAGAGCCCGCCAGCTCGATCACGGTGCCACCGACGAGCGGGCCATGGTCGGGCATCGCTCTCACGAGCGTCGGGCCGCTGGCAGGCGGTTCGGCGCATGCCGCGAGCATGACGAGGAGTGCGCGCTTCATCGCTCGCCTGCCGGGTGACCGCCGACGAACGTTCCGGTTGGAAGCTCGGGACCGAGCGCGTGCGGCGAGGTGCCGGCGGGCGCGACGTACGGCGCACACGTGCCGGAGCGCAGGTCGAACAGCGGCGCGGTCGTGCGCGCGCCGATCGCGTGCAGCCCGGGACCGATCACGTCGGGGATGGACAGCGCGGCGAACGCAGCCGAACCGCAAGAACGATCGGGCACCTCGGCGATCGGGACCTCGACGGCGCAGCCCTGCGTGAAGAGGCGGGTCGCGGGGAGCGTGGTCGCGGGGATGCAGCGCGTGACGGTCTCGTACTCGACCGGCGTGCACTCGCCTCGCGTCGCGGTATCGAACATGCGCACGTCGTGGAAGCGGAGCGCGCCCGACGTGAGCGCGACGCGGTGGAGCCGGTGCGCGCGATCGCGAACGACCTCGCGCGTCAGCGGTGCGGGCTCGACGGCGACGCCGAGCTCGAAGCCGCGACGCGTCGGGAACGCGGGCATGCACGCGGCACCGCTGCGCCGGAACAGCGAGCCTGTGTGCGAAGCTCCGAGGCGATGAACGGTCGCGCAGCCGAGCGCGGGCCGCAGCTGGACGAGCGCGGGAAGCGGATCGTCGACCCGCACGGCGACGCCGGGGGTCTCGCACCGCGAGTCGAGGAACACGTCGGCGATCGCCGTCACGACGGGAACGCACGCGTCGCCATCGGGTACGCACGGAACGTCGAGGTCGCGATCGCGGAGGCCAACCGGCACGTGCAGCCCATCGACACTCTCGCGCACCCGCAGCGCGATCCGCTCGCCCTCTTCGAGCTCGCGCTCCGTCAGCTCGACGGTGTCACCGACACCGCTGATCTCGAACCACGGGAAGTCCGCCGGCGCAGATCGTGGACCGGTGCACTCGCCATCGACGAGCTCGTAGACAAGCGCCGGCGGATCGATCGACGTCGTCGACGCGTGGTAGATGACCGACGGCAGCCGCACTCCACTCGTGACGTCGTACGCGAGGAAGTGCCGCGGTTTTCCGATCACCTCGGCGTAGCCGACGGCGGTCTCGCACGTCGCCTCGGTGTAGTACGCCGTGTCGGCCTCCGGCACGCAGCGCACGGTGCCATCGGCCCAGTCGACCGGCGTGCAGCGCGCGTGCAGCGCGGTGTCGTAGTACGCCTCGGGCGCGACCTGCCGAGAGCCGTCGCCGTAGAACAGCCACTCGGCCTTCAGG
>JACCRC010000071.1 GCA_013813765.1 Deltaproteobacteria bacterium
CTCGAGCGCGAGAAGAACGCGCCGGCCGACCTCGTCGCGATCGTCAATCGGGCGATGGCACAGGAGACGTCGGATCGCTACCGCAACGCGGGCGAGCTCGCGGACGAGCTGCGGCGGTTCCTGACCGGTCAGCTCGTCGGTGCGCACCGCTACACGGCGGTTCAGCGCGTCGCGCGGTTCGTGAAGAGGCACCGCGCCGCGGTCACGATCTCCGCGCTGTCGCTCGTCGCGTTCGCGGTGCTCGGCACGCTCGCGATCCGGCGGATCGTCGAGGAGCGCGACGCCGCACGTAGCGCGCGGGAGATCGCCGTCACCCGGCGTCAGGCGGCAGAGAAGCTGATCGACCGGATGCTGTTCGACGTGAAGGATCGCCTCCAGCAGATCGGACGGCTCGACATCCTGTCGAACCTCGGCAGCGAGATCCGGGACTACTACTCGACGTTATCGAAGATGCCCGGCGGCATGCCGCCCGAAGACACCGATCGGATGGCGCTCGCGGTCGATCTGGTCGGCATCGCCGAGCGCGAGTCGGGCCGGCTCGATCAGGCGCTGAAGACGTGGACCGATGCGCGCGCGACGCTCGCAGCGAGCGTGATCGACGAGAAGGATCCGAGCACGCTCCTTCGCCGCCGGATGATCGCGCGGTTCGACTACGAGATCGGAACCGTGCACCAGGCACGCGGCAAATGGCCCGCAGCGGTCGCCGCGTTCACGCTCGCGAAGAAGGAGCTCGACGTGTTGCGCGAGCAGTTCCCGAACGACCGGATCATCCTGCTCCAGGCCGCGGACACCCACGACAAGCTCGGCGACCTCCTGCGCAACGACGGCAAGATCGACGCGGCGTTCGAGGAGTACTCGGAGGCAAAGGCCGAGCGCGAGCTCGCCGGAAGCCGGGCGAGCAGCCGGCCCTCGGAGGAGATCCTCGCGCTGTCGACGAGTCACATGAAGCTCGGCTCCGTCTATCAAGCGAGAGGCGAGTCGGCGACGGCGCTCGAGTCGTACAAGTCGGCGCTGCGACTGCGTGAGGGGCTGATGTCGGGGCAGCCCGACAACGTCGAGGTGATCGAGAAGGTGCTCGATGTCCGCTACACGCTCGCCGAGCTGCAGAGCCAGATCGGCGACGAGAAGAGCGCGATCGAGACCTACCGCGCCGCCGTCCCGATCATGGACATGCTCGCGCGCCGCGATCCCACGAACACAACGTGGAAGCGCCAGCGCGGCAACCTCCTCGCAAACCTCGGCTTCGCGATGCTCGACATCGGCGAGTTCAAGACCGGCATCGAGCAGCTGCAGGCGGCGCTCGAGCTGCAGAAGGAGCTGGTGGCGAAGGATCCGAAGTCGAACGCGTGGCAGAGCGATGTCTCACGCACGTTGACCCGGGTCGCCGACGGCCGGATGTACCTCGGCGAGGTCAAGGAGGCGATCGAGCACTACGGCACCGCGCTCGACATCCGGCTGAAGATCACGAAGTCGGATCCGAAGTCCGCGCCGTACCGCCGGAGCGTCGCGTGGGCGTACGCGAAGCTCGCGAACGCCTTCATGCAGCGGGGCAACGCAACGGCCGCGGCCGCTGCGCACGAGGAGGCGCTCGGTCTGCGCGCGCAGCTCGTCGCCGAGGCGTCCGCGCACTCGGGGTTCAAGAACGAGCTCGCGTCCACCGAGATCGCGCTCGGCCGCGTGCTCGTCACCACCGATCTCCAGCGTAGCCAGAAGCTGATCGCCTCGGGCCTCGGCCGCGCGCGCGCGATGGTCTCGGGGGATGCGATCAACAGCGAGTGGAAGGAGACCCTGACCCAAGGCCTGCTCGCACGGGCGGAGGCTGCGCGCATCGGCAATGACAAGGCCGCGCGCACGCTCGCGCTGACCGAGGCCCTCGCCGTCGCGAAGCCGGTCGTGGAACGCGCGCCGCAGAACGCCCACTGGCCCGGGTACCTCGCGGAGATCCGCGTCGGGCTCGCCGAGCTCGCGACGGATGGCAAGACCGCTGCATCCGAATGGAAGGCCGTGCGCGAGCTCCTCGAGCCGCTGGAGAAGTCGGCGCGTCTTCCGGCCGCGCGCAAAGACTTGTTGAATCGCGCGCGCGCCACTCGCTAAGGCGTTTACGATATCCGCATGGCGGATGAAGAAGTCGTCGAACGCGGGTTCATGGGCAAGAGCCGCAGCAGGGTCTGGACGTATTTGATCCTGATGATGCTGCTGGTCGTGGTCGTCGTCGTCGTGAACGTCGTCTGGAAGAACCCGACGGCGGCATCGGAAGGCATGAAGAGCTTCTTCGGACTGCCGAGCTGGGCGCTCGCCACGGTGGTGTTCCTCGTCGGCGCCGTCGTGTTCTGGGCCGGACTCAAGATCGAGACCGACTGGCCCGAAGCGATCGGAGCGTTCCTGATCGCGGCGGCGATCGCATGGTTCCAGCTCATCATCGGCTGGAACAAGTTCGAGCTCGGCCTCGTCGTCGTCCCGTACTTGATCCCGATGGCCGTGTTCAGCGTGCTCTTGATGTACGGGATGAAGAAGAGCGTCTAGGGACGGAACTCGTCGGCGCCCATATCGCGCCGGCTGTCCTGCGGCCGCGGGTCACCGTCGATGTCCGTCGCGAGCGTCGCTGCCGGATCCGCGGCGTTCTTCGCCGGGCTCGTGCCGGCGATCCGATAGAACGTCGACGATGCGTAGGCCGCGATGTCGGTGGACCGGAACATCGGATCACCTTCGATGTTCGTGCCCGTCACCGTCGTGAGCGGATCGAACATCGAGTAGGTCACCGTGCAGTTCAGCCCGACCCGATTGTTCGAGTAGATGTTGTTCGCGATCGGCAAGGTGCCGGTGCAGTTGACCCCGCGCGAGCCCGACGTGCTGATCGAGGACTGGTTGTCTCCGACGGTGTTGAACTCGAACCTCTGCAGCGTCGACGGACCGAGCGTGACGCCGCCGGTCAGCGAGTTGGTGTTGCCGTTCTGCGCGAACACCGAGTTCGTGATGGCGAAGTTCGCGCCTTGCATGGAGGCGCCTCCGCCGAAGTTGTCCGCGACGACGCAGCCGTCCATCACGACGGTGCCCGTGGTCGCGGAGATTCCGAGACCCACGTTGTTGTGGAGGAACACGTGGTGGAGCTCGAGCGTCGGGTTGTCCGCTGCCATCGAGATCGCGTGCGCCGACGTGGAGCTACCGGTCGCACCGGTGAGCTCGAGGTCATGGATCCGGATCCGCGCGTTGCCGCGAATCTCGAAGATCGCGCCCTGCGACATGCGCGTGATCTTCGTTCCCGGGGCGCCGTAGATGTCGAGCGTGCCCACGGGCGCGATCAACGTGACCGGATTGTCGCTGATGGTGCCGGTCACCTTGATGATGCGGCGGTCGCGCCTCGCCGCGGCGTCGATCGTGCCGCAGGGCATGGCCAGCGAGCAGACGGATCCGGTGCCGGTCGCCGTGACATAGGCGACGTCGGCCTCCCCCGCGCAGGCGCCATCGGACTCGCAGACCTGCGACGGGCAGTCGCTGTGGGCCTTGCAGCGTCCGCACGTGCGGTCGGGCAGGCAGGTGGGGTTCGGCGCAGCGCACGTCGCGCTGGTCACGCAGCCGACGCACGTCATCCCCGCGACGTCGCAGACCGGCGTCGTCGGCAAGTCGGCGCAGTCCCGATCGCCGGTGCATGCGCCACCGCCTGGCGCATCGGGAGCCGGGCAGCGATCCGGATCCTCGGCCGCGTGGAGCTGACAGTACTTCTCGCTCGTCTTCATGCAGCCGGCGGCGATGAGGCCGCACGCTGCGAGGAGCCAGGTGCGCATCAGAATGTCCTCCCCCAGCCAAGCGTTGCACCACCGGGGACCAGGCTCACCGTCGGTGCCGAGTCAGCGGGTTTGCTCGTGAACCAGAGGTAGGCGCCGACCGCGGCGAGCGCTGCACCGCCGATCGCGACACCGATGCCGAGCGCCCGCGTGTCGCGGTACTCCGGCTTCTCGCCCGTGTCGGTCTCGCTCGTGGCGAACAACACGATCCCCACGAGAACGAGTGCGCCGCCGCCACCGATCGCGACGAGCGGCAGCTTCGACCGGCCCGCGACGAACGGAGGCGTCGGCGGAACAACCGACAGCGTGATCTCGAGCGTGGTCGGCTTACCCTGCACGATGGTCACGCTGCGCGCGTCGTCGAGGTGGCCATCGGAGGAGATCGTCACCTTGTGGTCGCCGGGCGCGAGCGCGACATCGAGCGGCGTGACACCGGAGTCCGCGCCATCGATCACGACCTGCGCACCCGACGGGCTCGAGGTGATGTGCAGCTGGCCGACGGTCTTCAGCTTCGATCCGGCGAGCGCCGTCATCAGCTCGTCCCCGGCGGTGACGAGCGCGGTGTCGCTGCACTTGTCGCACATCCGCTTCTCGGCGACCGGCTCGCTGCCGCGCTCGAACCAGTAGCCGGTGAGCACCATGTCGCGAGCGCCGGCGGGACCGCCGGTGACCTCGACGCGCGCGAACACCACCGCGGAGGTGGTCGCATGGGTCTCGACGATCTTCCGCGCGCAGCTCGTGTCCTCGAGCACGATGCAGTCGATCAGCTTGTTCGTCGCGTCGGGGGTGAACGGAGCGGGCAGGACCGAGTGGCCGTTCGCGCGGAGCCAGCCCTCGACGAGCGCCCGGACCTGCGACTGCATCGCCGAGTCACCCGTCACCACCACGCCGACACTCGACGCTCGCGCGGAGCGAGTCCACACGGCGAGCATCAGAACCAGGATCGTCAGGACTCGGCGCATCACTTCATTCGCTCGATGGTCGTCACCTTGTCTGCCGTGATCACGATCGGAACCTTCTCGTCGTAGTTGCGATCGGTGTTGACGAGCCGCAGCGTGTGCTTGCCAGCGGCGACCTTCCGCTTGATCGGAGTATCGCCCAGTCGCTTGCCATCGAGGATCACCGTGAGCACCGGGAACGCCTTCACCTCGATATAGCCCTGCTGCTTGGCTTCGACAGGTTGCGCCGGCTGGGGGGCGGATGCATCTTTTTGCGGCACCGCGTCGACGGGAACGGCGTCGACGGGCGCCGCATCCACAGGCGCATCGATCGACCTCCGCGCCGCCTCCGGCGGCGCTGCGCGGTCCGGCTCACCGGACCTTGCGATCGGTGCCGCATCCGGCGGCGCCACGGTCGCCGCTGGTTGGACCGCCGGGCCGGTGGCGACCGCCGGTGGGGCCTCGGTGGTGGACGAGCCGCGCGACGCCGAGACGATCGCGAATGCTCCTGCGGCGCTCGCGGCGGTGACCAGCAGGATGCCGGCGATCTTCAGGGGACGCTTCGTGTTCGGCGGCGCGTCGATCGTGCCGGTCCGCGCCTGCATCACCGACGACAAGCTCGGTGAGGCATGCGCTGCGTGCGCGCCCATTCCCACCTGACCGTGCGCGATCGTTGCCGCGCCGGGTGGCAGCGGCGTGACGGCGCCCTTGCTGCGCGCGCGGACCGAGCTCTGGCGCACGCGGGCGTCCTGTGGGAACCGCTCGGCGAGTAGCTGGATCAGTGCTTCGCGTCCGTTGCGCGGCGCATCGTGGCAGTTCAGCAGATCGGTGATCGCTTCCTCGGCGGTCGCGTAGCGCGCGGGTAGATCGCGCTCGAGCAGCTTCATCACGACGCGCTCGACGTCCTTCGGGATGTCACCGCGGATCGAGCGCGGCCGCGGAACCTGGCCGAACAGCACGGCGGCGAGCGTGGACCGCGTGTCCTCACCGACGAACAGCCGGCGGCCGACGAGCATCTCCCACAGCATGATACCGACCGCGAACAGATCACTGCGACCATCGAGCGACTGGCCGTTCGCCTGCTCGGGGCTCATGTACGCGGGCTTGCCCTTGATGAAGATCGAAGCGGTGGCGGAGCTCGCCGAGCGCGCCTTCGCGATGCCGAAGTCCGAGACCTTGACCGCGCCTTCCCACGACAGCAGCACGTTGTGCGGCGACACGTCGCGATGGACGACGCCGCGCATCTCGGTGCCGCTCGGCAGGTCGTGCGCGTAGCCGAGGCCGCGCAGCACCTCGGCGATCGTGAAGATCACGACGGGGATCGGAACGTTCCCCGACGAGTTCAGCGCGTCGAGGTCCTTGCCGTCGACCAGCTCCATCACGAGGAACAGGCCCCCGTCGGAACCGCGATCGAAGTCGAGGACGCTGACGATGTTCGGGTGCACGAGGCGCGAGCTGATCTGCGCCTCCTCGATGAACATCTGGGAGAACGACGGATTGTCGGAGAACCCAGGGAGCACGCGCTTGATCGCGACCCGGCGCGAGAAACCCTCGGCGCCGATCGTCGACGCGAGGAACACCTCGGCCATCCCGCCGCCGCCCAACCTCTGATCGAGGCGATACTTCCCGAGGACCGCCGACATCAGTGGGAACGATAGCTCAAGCGGACCGGAACGCGTGATTTCCTGTGACGCCGCGCGCGGCGAAGTACCGCCGCGCCGCCTCGATGTGGATCGGGAAGGCGAACACGTCCTCGAGCCCGCCCGGCCCGAACACGAGGCCGCGCTCGGAGGTCTCCGCATCGCTGTGGAACGGCGGCAGTGCCGATACCGGGATGGGCGTCGCGACCGAGAACAGGAGGAGTCGATTCGGTTTCGGCTCGCTCGACGCGAACCACATCGGCTCGAGCGTCGCCGGATCGATGGTCGCCCCGGTCTCCTCGCGGACCTCGCGCACGCCGCCTAGCTGCCAGCTCTCGTGCTCCTCGAGGAACCCGCCGACGATCCCGAGCTTGCCGATCTGCGGGGGAATCGCGCGTCGCACGACGAGGATTCCGGTCTCGGCGCCGTCGATCACGGGAACGAGCACGACCGAGACTGGAATGGGGTTCGCCCACACGGTGATCGCGCACCCCGGGCACGCGCGCGGGTACGCCAGGGGCTCGGCGTACTTCGTGCCGCAGAATGAACAGAACGTGTCGCGAGTGGGCATGGCACCTAGCGGGGGATGAGGGAGTCGTGGCCCTTCTCGCGCATCACGAGACGCCACGCATCGATCAACTTCACGAACGCTTCTGCGAGCTCGGGATCGAACTGCGTGCCGGCGCAGCGCTCGATCTCCCCGATCGCGACCTCGTGCGGCAGTGCACGGCGATACGCGCGGTCGGAGGTCATCGCGTCGTACGCATCTGCGATCGCGACCACGCGACCGACGAGCGGGATCTGATCGCCGGCGAGCCCGCGCGGATAGCCGCCGCCGTCGTACCACTCGTGGTGGCACCAGCAGCCGTCGATCAGCGGGTGCAGGCACGGCACCGGCTCGAGGATGCGCTTGCCCTTCGCGGGGTGCTCGCGGAACACGGCGACCTCCTCGGGCGTCAGCTTGCCGGGCTTGTTCAGCATGTCGTACCGCACGCCGATCTTGCCAACGTCGTGCATCACGCCGGCCTGCACGATGCGGCGGACCTCCGCGTCGGGGAGCGTGAGCCCGCGGCCGATGATCTCGGAGTACACGGCGACGCGCTCGCTGTGGCCGCGCGTGTACAGGTCGCTCTCCTCGAGCGCCTGCGCGAACCCGGCGACGGTCTGCTGGAACATGTCCTCGAGCGACAGGTTCGCGCGGACGAGGTCGTCGTTCGTCGAGCGCAGCTCGCCGTAGAGGCGCGCGTTGTCGATCGAGCTCGCGGCGCGAGAGGCGAGCACGGCAAGCATCTTGCGGTGGCCCTCGTCGAACTTCTTGCCCTGCGTGAACGAGAACACGTTGAGCACGCCGACCATGTGCGCGCGCACCTGCAGCGGCACGGCGACGAACGACGACAGCTCGGCGACCGCCTGCGTCTCGGTGAAGAACCGCGAGGCCTTCCCGCCGTGCGCCAGGATCGGGACGCCCTGCGCGAACTGCTCCATCAGCACGCCGAAGGCAGGGGAGGGCAGCCCGATCGCCGGCCCATCGGAGGACGCGACGACCTTCACGCGCTCCTCGTAGTGGCCGGTGCGAGGGTCGCGCAGGTGCAGCGTCGCGACGTCAGCCTTGACCTCATCGAGCGCGGCACGCAGCACGACGTCGAGGATGTGCTCGATGTCGTGCGAGAGCGCGAGCGCCTCGGACACCTTGTAGATCGTCAGCGCCTCGCGAAGACGGATGTTCTCGGCCTGCAGGCGCTGGCGGTACAGCGCGCGCTCGACGACGTGGATGACTTCCTCGACCTTGAACGGCTTCAGGAGGTAGTCGTACGCGCCCTTCTTCATCGCCTCGATCGCGGTCTCGACCGTACCGAAGCCCGTCATGAGGACGGTGAGCACGCCGAGTCGCTCCTGCTCGATCTTCTCGAGCAGCTGCAGCCCCGACAGCTTCGGCATCTTCAGGTCCGTGATCAGAAGATCGTACGGACGTAGTCGCAGCTCTGTCAGCGCCTTCTCGCCGTCCTCGACGGTGTGAACCGAGAAACCCTCCAGCGCGAGAAACTCGGCGAGGATCTCGCGGATGACCCGCTCGTCGTCGACGACGAGGATCCGTGCACTCTCTGTCGGCTCTGCCGACATTCTCCCGCGCTTACTCGGACGGCGCCGGTGCCGGCGTCGAGGAGGTGCCACCGGCGGTCGCCGAAGGCCTCGGCGCCATCGGATCGGGGAACGAAGTGCCGCGGCCGTTCTCCTTGTCGGCCTCGCCCTGCTGCTTCAGCCACGCCTCGCGCTGCGACAGCGCACGCTTCCGCTCGTCCTCGGCCTTCGCCTTCGCGTTGGCAGCGCGCTTGTTGCGCTCCGCTTCCTGCTTGGGGAACCACTCGTAGTTCACGCCCTTCGGGGACACGTTGTTCTTCTGCGCGAGCTGCGACTTCGCGAGCTCGAACTGCGCCTCGCGCCAGTACATGGTCTCGAGCGTCGCGCGGTGGTTCTTCTTGGCCCAGTTGACGTAGGCCTCGTGGTACTTCACGCGGGCGTTCGCCGCCTTGGTCGCCGCCTCGGCCGCGTGCAGCTCGCGCGCGGCCTGGTTGATGCGGTTGTTGTCGGCCGAGGACTCGGCGCTCTTCTTGTTCGAGATCGCGGAGTCGATCGAGAGCTTGCTCGCCTTCGCGTCGTTCTTCACGACCGAGAGCTGAGTCTTGGCCTCGTTGTACTCGGCCTCCGCGTTCGCGTTCTCCATCTTCGCGACCTGGTACTGGCTCTGGATCGACTCCACCGCGGCGCGCTGCTGGTCGATCGGCACCCGGGCGATGTGCATGTCATCGAAGTGCTTGCTGAGCGGGGTCGGAGGCGAGTCGGAGGCGCCACCGCACCCCGATGCCACGAAGCCGAAGGACAACACACTCGCCGCGAGGATCTTCGTCAGGGAACGCATAGGTGGAACCGAGCCTACAACAGGCCTCGTCGGCGAGCTACCATCGAAGACCGATGACTGTGCTGCTCGCCGTCGATGTGGGGAACACCAATACGGTGCTCGGGGTGTTTCGTGACGACGCTCTCGCTGCGAGCTGGCGCATCCAGACCGTGGCGGAGCGCACGTCCGACGAGTACGCGGTCCTCTTGAAGACGCTCCTCGACATGGAGGGCTTCCCCTGGAAGTCGATCGACGCGGGGATCATCTCGTCGGTGGTGCCGCCCGCCGTGTTCGGGCTGCAGCGGTTCTTCAAGCACTACTGCGGCGGTCCCGCGTTGCTCGTCGGCCCTGGGATCAAGACCGGGATGCCGATCCTCTACGAGAACCCCCGTGAGGTCGGCGCTGATCGAATCGTCAACGCGGTCGCGGCGTACGAGGAGCTGGGTGCAGCGCGTGGCACGGTTGGCTGCATCGTCGTCGACTTCGGTACCGCCACGACATGGGACGTCGTGAACCCGAAGGGAGAGTACCTCGGCGGCGTGATCGCGCCCGGCATCCAGATCAGCGCGGAGGCACTGTACGAGCACGCTGCGAAGCTGCCGCGCGTCGAGCTCGCGAGACCGGGCAAGGTCGTCGCGCGCAACACGGTCGCCTCGATGCAGGCGGGTCTGGTCTACGGCTACGCCGGCATGGTCGACGCGCTCGTCGATCGAATCCGGGCCGAGGTCGACTGGCCGGCGCGCTGCATCGCGACCGGCGGGCTCGCCGCGCTGATCGCGACCGAGACCAAGACGATCGAGTCGACCGACGATCTGCTGACCCTCAAGGGTCTCAAGATCCTGTTCCAGAGGAACGCGTGACGCGATGGCGATGGAGCTGACTCCGCTGGATCCCAACATGCTCTCGACGGCGGCGCAGCGCGCGCTCGGGCCGGGCCCGGGCCGCATGATGGCGTCGAGGGGCATGATGCCGCTGCCGCCCGGCGACCAGGTCGCGGTGCTCTACAACCTGCACCTCGATTCAGACGCGATGATCGCGGCCTCGGCGCGCTCGACGGCGTCGGGGCTTCCCGAGAAGCTGCTCGCCGGCACGCTCGCCGATCCCACGCTCGACCCGCGGATCCTCCACTTCTTTGGCGAGCGTAGCTACGACAAGGTCGCCGTGTTCGACGCGATCGCGCTGAACCCGAGCGTCGCCGATGCCACGCTCGCGATGCTCGCCTCGAAGGGCGATGCGCGCGCGGTCGATCAGATCGCGCAGAACGAGCAGCGCCTGCTGCGCCACCCCGAGATCATCGGCGCGATGTACATGAACCGGAAGGCGCGCATGTCGACGATCGACCGCGTCATCGAGCTCGCCGTGCGCAACCAGGTGCGCGTTCCTGGCCTCGCGTGCTGGGACGAGGTCGCGCGCGCTCTCTCGGGCGGGAGCTCGTCCGCGAACGAGGACGAGCTGTTCGCCGAGGTCGCCGATGCGCTCTCGGTGGGCGACGACGCGGCGATCACGAAGGGCGACACGGAGCGCGATCTCACCGACGAGGAAGAGGCCGAGAAGCTCGCGCTCGCGAAGAAGGCCGAGGAGAAGAAGATCCCGTTCAACATGCTCTCGGTGCCCGCGAAGATCCGCGTCGCGACGCTCGGCGATGCGTACGCGCGCTCGCTCGCGATCCGCGACCCGGTGAAGATCGTGTCGATGGCGGCGATCAAGTCCCCGGGCCTCAGCGACATGGAGGCCGCGGTCTACGCGCGTAACCAGGCGCTCGCCGAGGAGATCATTCGCTACATTGCTTCCCGCAGGGAGTGGACCAAGATGTACGGGGTCCGAGTCTCCCTGTGCCGCAATCCGAAGACACCGATCGCCGAGTCGAGCCGCCTCCTGCCGCTGTTGCGCCAGAAGGATCTGGTGAACCTCAGCAAGAGCCGCGGCATCCCGTCGGCGGTGGTGGCGCAGGCGCGAAAGCTACTGAGTCAGCGGTCGGGCGGCGACGGCAAGAAGTGACGACCGTCGGGTTCGCGACGCGGCTCGGGCTCGTGGTCACGAACCCTCGGTGGGCACTCGCGCTCGCGGCGGATCGCAACCACGCAGGGCGCTCGGGCTCCGATCTGATCGCGCTCATCGGCCTCTTGCTCCTCGCGACCCAGCTGCGCGGCCTGTTCGCCGCGGCGTGGCTCGCTCGGGAAGTGGACACCGGCCTCGGCCTGCGCGGCGTCATGCACGTCTTGACGCGCGCACTCACGGTCAACCTCGGCTTCCTCGTGCTGGCCGCGTTCCTCGTGTTCGTGCTGTCGGGCATCAAGCGCAACCTCGGCCGCGCCTTCGACCTCGCGTGCATCACGGCGATGCCGCTCGTGCTCGTCGAGCTGACGGCGACCGTGGTCGTGCGCGCGCTCGACGCCCAGGTGCCCGGCGCGCTCAGCGTAGCCCTCGGCGGGCTGTCGTTCACGTGGGCCGGCGTGCTGCTCGTCCTCGCGATCCGCCCCGCGCGCGAGGCCGCGACGACGGCGCCGAGCCCACCGGCCGCCGAGATCACGCGCGGCCGGCTCGCGGGCTGGATCATCGTCGCGGTCGCGGTGATCGGGACGGTCGTGCAGGTCACGTGGATCGCGCGCAACACCGAGCTGATGCGGCCGATGACGCACGGCGATCCGGCCCCGCGGTTCGCGCTCCCGGCGATCGGTCCCAAGGGCGCTCTCGGCGCTCCTGTCGCGCTCGCCGCGTCGCAGGGCAAGGTCACCGTGCTCGACTTCTGGGCCACGTGGTGCGGACCGTGTCTGCGCGCGATGCCGCAGCTCGACCGGATCGCGACGCGCCACGCCGGCGATGTCGCGGTGATCGCGGTCAACCTCGACGATCCGGCCGAGGCACGCGCGCTGTTCGACGAGCGCGGCTACAAGATGGCGCTGCTCTACGACGACGGGCAGGTCTCCCAGCGCTACGGCGTCACCACCATCCCGCACAGCGTGATCATCGATCGCGCGGGAGTCGTTCGGCTGGTCCACCGCGGCGGCGGCGGGAATGTCGAGATCGAGGTCGCGAAGATCCTCGCCGAGCAGATCCGGAAGTAGTTATTGAACCGCGCGTGGTGCGCGCGTACTCGGCCGTGCTACCTGTTGGCCATGGCCAGCCTGGTCTGCGCCACGTGCCGCAAGTTGATCCCGCCGGGAACCTCGGCGATCCGATGCACGGTGGCCTCGTGCAACACTGGCCGGCTCAAGCTGCGCTTTTGCTCGGTGGTCTGCTGGGAGAAGCACGTTCCGACCGCCCGACACCGTAATGCGTCGTACGCCGTCGACGAGAAGCCGCCCGAGTAGCCGTCGCGATTTTGCGAGGGAATTCCGTCACGTGTTACCTTTTCGGCGTGCGTCTCGGGACCTGCATCGCGCTCGAGCTCGCCGTGGCGGCGGGTGCGATCGGTGGGCTGTGGTTCGGGGTCGGCCAGGCCACCGAGCTCGCGGGCACGTACCTGACCGGGAGCGAGGCGATCGCCGCGACGGCCGTGCCGAACGCTGCACGCCCCGAGCGGTTGCCGCGGTCGTACCTCCACGTACCGCAGCGGCCGATCGAGAACGTATTCGGGGCTCCCGACGGTGAGCTGCTTGCTCCGCTCGGCGCGAGCAAGGTCACGAAGATCAAGTTGAACCACGGCGGCACGTCGCTGTCGCTGCGCGTCGACTTCGCATCGGGTGCGCGCGCGGCGTTCAAGCCGGAGCAGATCCATCCGCAGTCCGATCCTCGGCGCGAGATCGCAGCGTTCCGGATCGACCGGTTGCTCGGCATCGGCCACGTTCCTCCGGCGACGACGACCGCGATCCCCGTCTCGGAATTGCTCGACGCCGCCGAGCCGAGCCATCGGACATACATCGCGACTCGATTTCAAGACGAGGGCATCATCCGCGGGGGCGTGCTGCGCGGCGAGCTGTCCTGGTGGATCCCGGAGATCAAGCTCGCGAAGCTCGGGGGGCACCGGATCGACGAGCGCGAGGGCAAGGAGCTGTGGACCTCGTATCTTCGCGTGGGCGCGCGGATCCCCGACGAGGCACGAGGGATGGTCGAGCAGATCGCCGCCGTCGTGCTGTTCGACGTGCTGATCGATAACCCCGATCGCTGGAGCGGCTCGAACACCGAGATGTCCCCCGACGGGAAGACGTTGTTCTTCATGGACAACTCGATGTCCTTTTCGATCTTCGGCTTCGGCCACGAGACGAACCTCGGTGCCCTCCGCCGGATCCAGGTGTTCCCGCGGCGACTCGTCGCGCGGATCCGCGCGCTGACCGAGGACCAGATCATCGATGCGCTGCGGTGCTCGAACGACCACGGGCTGTGCCCACTGCTGAATCCGACGGAGATCCACGCGATCATCGTCCGCCGCAACAACCTCCTGCGCTACATCGACGACCTCATCGCGGAGCTTGGAGAGGACGCCGTGCTCGCGCTGCCATGAGTAACTGTCCGACCTGCAACAAGCCCGTCGATCCGCTGCGCGCACGCTTCGTGAAGGTGCGAGACGGCAAGATCGTGGCGTTCTGCAGCGCGGAGCACATGCAGGCAGCAGAGACGAGGCCGACCGCGGTGCCGATTGCCTCGACGCGTGGTCGCACCCCCGCGTCGGGTGTGGTGACCGCGAACAATCCGCCGGTGGATAGCGGACCGGTGATCGAGATCATCCGGGATGCACCCACGAGCAAGCGCTCGCAGCCGGCACCGCCGGTGATCGCCGACGGGTCGCTCGATTCGTGGGCACATGGCGATGACGACCATGCGGTCGACGACGGGACCGCTCACAAGCGAGCCGCGACGCCGCTTCCGGTCGCGCGCAGCAGCGGCAAGACCGGCCTCGTCATCGCGCTGATCGCGGTGCTGGGTGCCACCGGTGCGTATCTCGCCTACAAGTTTCTGCTCGTGGATCGCTCCGACACGCCGTCGGAGACCGTCCCGGCGCAGAATCCGTCGCCGCCCATCCCGTCGCCGCCGCCTCCCCCGAAGCCGGTCACGGCGGGCGAGGCGGTGAAGCAGGCGCGCGATGTGCTGGTGAAGAACCTCGGCTCCGAGTCGCCGCGCGTGCAGCGCGTTGCAGCGGCCGCGCTGGCGCGCACCGGTGACACGCAGGCGATCGCGTACTTGATCGCGGCGCTCGCCAAGGAGACGAGCGACGTCTCGAAGCTCGACCTCGCGTACGCGCTCGCGCGCGCCGGCGACAAGAAGGGCCTCGACACGCTGAACACGGGATTGTCGTCGGCGCGCCGCGATGTCCGCGCACAGGCGGGCCGCCAGCTCGCGCTCGTCAAGGATCGTCGCGCCGCGCCGGTGCTCACGAGCTACCTCGAGGTCTCGCAGCTCCGCCTCGGCGCCGCGGAGCAGCTCGCCTACCTCGCCGATCCGGCGGGGATCAAGGCGCTCGAGCAGATCCGCGCGGACGCGAAGGCCACGCCCGACGAGAAGGCCCGCGCGACGATCGCGCTCGGCATCGCGGGCCGCAGCGACGTGATTCCTGATCTGCAGGTGCTGCTAAAGGATGCGCGGTTCAACGCGTTCGCGGCGTCCGCGCTCGCGCAGCTGCAGGATGCGAGCGCGAAGCCGGTGCTCGTCGAGCAGCTCGCGGTTCCGTCGTTGCGTGTCGAGGCGGCGCGCGCGCTGCGGCGTCTCGAGCCGAACCTCGATCCCGCGCCGCACCTGCCGGCGTTGCTCGCCGCGCTCGCGAGCCACAAGGACACCGAGCAAGTGCAAGTCGCCGAGGCGATCCTGCTCCTCACCGGTGATCCGGGATGGTCGGAACGCCCGTGACGGAGCGGCGCATCAAGCGAAGCCTGCGCCTGTTCTACGCGTTCCGCCTGCTCGCAACGTCGTACCTGTTCGTCCCGATCTTCATGCTGTTCCAGCAGGAGAGAGGGCTCTCCTTCTTCGAGCGGCTCGCGCTCGGCGGTCTCTATAGCTTCGTCGTGGTGCTCGTCGAGGTGCCGACCGGCGTGTTCGCCGATCGCATCGGGCGGCGCCGCTCGATGCTGATGGGCGCGCTCACGATGGTGGCGTCGTGTCTGATCGCGACGCAGGCGTACGGATTCGGGATGTTCGCGGTCGCGATCGCGCTCGCCGCGATCTCGATGGCGCTGTGCTCGGGCGCCGACTCGGCCTACCTGTTCGACTTCCTGCTAGAGCACGGCCGCGTGCACGAGTATGCGCGCCGCGAGTCCACCGCAAGTGCGTGGCACCTGATGGGCAGCGCCGTCGCGTTCGCGGGCGGCGGTATGCTCGCGCAGATCGATCTCGCGCTGCCGTACCTGGCCACCGCGGGTGTCGCATCGATCGCCGCGATCATCGCGTGCCTGCTCCACGACGATCAGCCGGAGCCCGTTGATCGCGTGCCCGCGCGGCAGGTGATCCGTTCCTGGGGACTACAGATGCGCTCCGCGATCGGCGAGGTGGGCCGCAACGCGAAGCTCGCGTGGATGGTCGGCTACTCCGCGGTGGTGTTCGCGCTGTTGCGCGCCACCGAGTACATCTACCAGCCATACCTCGACGACCGCGGCCTGTCGCCGATGGCGATCGGCGGCGTGTTCGCCGGCGTCTACGTCGTTGCTTCGATCGTCGCGTACCGCACGTACCAGCTGCGCCGCCGGTTCGGCGACGAGATGCTGCTCTGGGTTCTGCTCGCGATGCTCGCCGGCAGCTTCATCGGGCTCGCCGGTGCGGGAAACGGACCGTGGATGCTCGCGCTGCTCGTCGTGCAGGCGATCGCGAACGGGATGTTCTCGCCGCTGACCAAGCCGATCCTGAACGCGGAGATCACCGACTCGCGGCGACGTGCCGCGATCCTGTCGGTCGAGTCGATGGCGCGGCGCGCGGCGATCGGCGTGTTCGCGCCGCTGGTCGGTCTCTACGGCAAGAGTGACGTCATGCTGCTGTGCGGCGCGGTCGGGCTCGGGGGACTCGTTCTGCTGGCGTTCGCGCGGAAATCTCCGAGGCCGCGCGCCGGCTTGGAGGCGGCCGAGGTTCGCGATTGACACCATCCGGAGGGCAGATCAGACTGCGCCGCTCTCGTCCATGTCCGCGATCTATTTCGTCTCGCTAGGTTGTCCGAAAAACCAGGTCGACACCGAGCTGATGCTCGGTCAGGTCGAGGCTGCCGGTCACAAGCTCGTCAAGGAGCCCGAGGGTGCGGACGTCATCGTGGTGAACACGTGCGCGTTCATCGATGCCGCGAAGGAAGAGAGCGTCGACACGATCCTCGAGATGGCGCAGTACAAGGGGAAGGCCGGCAAGCTCGTGGTGACGGGCTGTCTCGCGCAGCGCTACGCCGATGACCTCGCGAAGGACATCCCCGAGATCGACCATATCCTCGGCTCCGCGGACTTCCAGTCGCTCGCGAAGGCGCTCGCGCCCGTCGCCGGCGTGACATTGCCATCGGGCAAGAAGAAGAAGAAGGCGCTGCCGGTGATCCAGGTCAGCGAGACGCCGACGTACATCTACGACCACGAGTCACCGCGCAAGCGGATCGGCGCGATGCACTCGGCCTACGTGAAGATCGCGGAGGGCTGCGATCGGCCGTGCTCGTTCTGCATCATCCCGAAGCTGCGCGGTCCGCAGCGCAGCCGCACGATCGAGGACGTCGTCGCCGAGGCGCACAGCCTCGCGGCGGGTGGTGCGCGCGAGCTCAATCTGATCGCGCAGGACCTCACGCGGTACGGCTGGGATCAGGGCAGCTCGCCCGCATCGCGGCAGACGCTCGCACAGCTTCTGCGCGCGCTCGGCAAGGTCGATGTCGACTGGATTCGCCTGCACTACACGTTCCCGAGCGCGTTCGACGACGAGCTGATCGACGCGATCGCGAGCGAGCCGAAGGTCGTGAAGTACATCGACGTGCCGCTCCAGCACATCAGCGATCCGATGCTGAAGCGGATGCGCCGCGGCCACTCCAGCCGCGTCACGCGCGAGCTCGTGAAGACGCTGCGCGCGCGGATCGACAACCTCGTGCTGCGCACGACGTTCATCGTCGGTCACCCGGGCGAGACGCCGGAAGAGTTCGACGAGCTCTGCGCGTTTGTCGCCGACTCGAAGTTCGATCGCGCCGGTGCGTTCACGTATTCCGTCGAGCCCGGCACGACGTCCGCGATGCTGCCGCACCGCGTCCCGGAGGATGTGATGGCGGAGCGCCAGCAGAAGCTGATGGAGATCCAGCGGGCGATCAGCCGCGAGCGGCACGAGGCGATGGTCGGCAAGGAGATCGAGGTCCTTGTCGACGGCGTGTCGAGCGAGTCCGAGTACCTCCTCGAGGGCCGCTGGTACGGCCAGGCGCCTGGCATCGATGGCGTCACGTACCTCGCCGATGGGCAGGTTCCTTCGGGCTCGCTCGTTCGCGCGCGGGTCACGCAGGCCAGCGACTACGATCTCGCGGCGACGCTCGAGCTGGCGCCGTAAGGCGCGCCGGCTTACACGCTGGGCAGCAGGTAGCGGTCGCGCAGCTCTTGCCGTCGGGCGCGACCGCGAT
>JACCRC010000080.1 GCA_013813765.1 Deltaproteobacteria bacterium
CGGCGACGAGCTCGAGGTTCGATCCGGCGGTGACGTTCGCAGGCGGCACGTGACGCACCGGCGCGGCGTGCGCTGCTGCGCTCACGAGGATCCCCGCGATGACGATCAGCGTGTGTTGCATGGTCGCCCTCACCAGTAGAACCCCAGGCCACCGCCGCCACCGAGGCCGCCGTGGTCGATGTTGCGGCCCTGCCACGAGCCGCGGAGGATGATGGAAACGTTCTTGAACCCGATCCATTCGAGCTCGGTCGCGAGCTTCACGCCGACGTCACCGCGCGCGGGCTGGTTCGTCGCGCCGACGGAGATGCCGACCAGGAGCTTCGGCGCGGGCCGTGCACCGAACCGGATGTCGGTGAGGAAGCCGACCTGCTCGATCGTGCGCGCGGCGAACATGAGGTTCGTCGCATCGCGCGCGCCGATCCGGAATCTGCCTTCGACACCGAGCCCGAAGCCCGATCGACCCACGCCGGCGATCATCCTGCCGCCGAGCGAGAGCGGAATCTTCTCCACGCGCCCACCGGCCTCGACGTCGGCATAGCCGTAGTGAAAGCCCGAGCGCGGCGCCGGATCGGTGGTGTCCCACGCGCGATCCGCGAAGCCGCCCTCGCCCGCGTACACGCCGTAGCCCACGCCGATCGTCTGGATGGTGCTGCGCAGGCGGTAGATGAAGTCGACGTTCGCCGTGAACATGCGGTCGGTGCGATCGCCGGCGCGCCTGTCGAGGGTCGCGAAGTCGAGAAAGTCCGCAGCGATCTTCACGCTGGACTTGCCAGGCGCGGCGCCGAACTGGTCGGTCAGCGGCGGCGGCCTCACGCGCAGCGCGACCGGCTGCTGCGGCGATGCGAGCGCGAGACCCGCGCGGCCATTGGGCGTGGATACCTCGACGAAGTACTCGAGGCCCGGCGTTGCCACGAATCGCGCGGGGATGACGCCGCGCAGGTAGATATCGTGCTCGCGCGTCAGCAGCAGGCGCTGGAACGTGCGCGCGCCCGCGGTGCGGTAGTGGAGGAATGCGCTCGCGACGCGCTCGGGCTGCTGCAGCACGAACACGAGCGGCAGGTTCTCGCTCGCGACCGCGCTGGTCGCAGCGTTGTGGTCGGCAGTCGTGACCACCTCGGTCGACGATGCGGACGCGACGGGACGCGCCTGATCGCGCAGATCGCGCAGCGTGTCGACATCGCGACGGATCGCGTCGGCATATGGCGAGCTCCCGCGCGTCGACAGGTAGCGCTCCCAGCCGGCGATCCGCGCGTCGAGCGACTGGCCGGTCTGCTGCGCGAAGACCTGCAGGACCTCGACGGTCGCAGGATCCGCGACAGGTCCCGACGGAGTCGCGGGCACCGGGACCGGCGCGGGGAACGGATTCACCGGCGCACGGTCGGGACGATCGACGAGCACCTCCACCACATCGCCGACCTTGATCGCCGAGATGAGCTCGCCGACGATCGCTCGCGACAGCGTGTTGCCGGCCTGGGTCACCGTCGCGGAGCCGACCGGGATCCAGTCGTCGACCGTCGCGCGCGTCACCGGGTTCTTCAGCCGGACCGTTCGCTTCAGCCGGATGGCGGCGCCGTCGCCGACGCCCTGCTTCGCGCCGAGGCTGACGTAGATCTCCTGCTGCTCGATCTTCACGACGTTGCCGCGGACGATCTCGTCGTCGGCGTGCGCGTGTCCGACAAGCGCGATGGTCGCGAGCACTGCGAGAGATGCGCGCATCATGGGACCTCCATCCAGAAGTCCTTCCAGTCCTCGGGCTCCGGCGCGGGCTCCGGCCTCGCCGGAGGCGGCACGGGCTTACCCGGCGCGGGCTTCACCGGCGCAACAACAACGGCTGGAGGCTGATGCGGCACCTGATACGGCGCCGTCTCGTACGGATCCTCCGGCGGCGGCTGCATCACCGTGGGCGGCTGCGCCGGCTTCCGCGGCGGGGGCTTCTTCGTCGCGACCTTGGGCTGGTCATCCTCGAGCGTGGGACGCCCGCGGAACTCGGCCATCGCGACGCGGCACTCGTTCACGGCCGTGTTGCCGCGCACCGCCGAGGCGATGAAGGCGACGCCGATGAGTCCGGTCAGCGCCGCGACGCCAGCTTCTTCTCCGCCGAGCGCGGCGAGCGAACCGAGCGCGAACGCGCCGCCGAGCAGGCCATCGATCCCGACCAGGCCCTTGCCCGTATCGCACTCGGGCGGATCTGCTGGTGCGCGGTTCGGGTCCGGACTCGTCAGCGCAAACGCGCATCCCGACACCGAGGTGAGGACCACGACCGCGATCCACCTTCGCAGCGCCTGCGGCGCTGCTGCGCGGCCCGGCTCGCCGGGCCTTGCTCTCAACCTACGCCAGGGTTCCACGTCTTCAAGAGAACGGCGGAATGTGGTCCGGCGTCACGCGCCGAAACGAGAAAAGGATGGCAGGGATCGCGTTTCCCCGGCGGATTTCTGCGGTCGGGCAACCGTTGCCGCGACGCTCGTGTCAGGTCGCGGGCGTTTCGGCCGGGACGGCCGCCTGTGCGACGTGCGCGACCAGCGGAGTCCCGACCTCGACCACACCGAGCCGCGCGACGAGCGCGTGCTCCGCGCGAAGATCGTCGTTGCCCCACACACCGAGGGCGCGCGCGACCTCCGACGGCTTCGCCGAGCCATCCGCCGTCGCGCGCACACGAGCGCGCAAGAGCGGAGCGACCGGCCAGTCGAGCGCGGCGCACAGCTTCGCAGCGGCATCGCCATCGATCACGCCGACGTCGAGCACGTGGTGCCGCACGTCGATCTGCTTCTCGCCGCGAGAGACCTTCGCCTCTGGCTTTGCCATCAGTGCGGCGCCGATGCGAGCGAGGCGCGCGGCGTCGTACGCCATGCCGTCGGATGCGGGGCGAATGACGATGTCGACCGCATCGATCAGCTTTCCGAGACCGAGCGCGGGCCGCTCCGCTGCGGAGCCGGGCTGCAGCTTCCGGAACATCGGATGGCCCGCGAGGCGCACGATCGTGCAGCCCTGGATCTCGATGCCAGGCGGGCACACCGCGGCGAGTCGGTCTCTCACCTCGTCGGGCGAGAGCTCGACGCGCGAGGTGTCGTCGGTGACATCCCAGGTCTTGACGCCCGGCACGACGTGCTCGAGATCGATGTCCATCAGCTCGCCGAGCGACGGCACGCCGAGGCCGAGCGCCGGTCCGAAGCTGATCCGCGGCTTCGGCGAGAACCCGCGCGTCATCGCGAGCGGGAGATCCGCGCGACGGAAGCTGCGCGACAAGAGGCGCACGAGATCGAGGTGGCCGAGGAACGCGGCGCGGCCGACCTTTGCGAACCGGATGCGGTACGTCGAGTACTTGAGGCCCGCTCCGACGAAGCCCGCGAGGCGCACGCGCTCGGAGCGATCGGTCTCGCGGTTCTTGATCGCATCTCCGACCTCGGCCGGGGATCCACCACCGCGCTCGCTGACATCGATCAGCTCGCCGTCCGTCATCACAGGTAAACCGCGCGGTGCCGGCCGCTCCGACGCACCGAGCGTCCGCAGCGCGACGAGGCGATCCTCGCGCATCTTCGTCAGGTCACACGCGACGCCGCAGTCGTAGCAGACCAGCTTGCGCTTGTCGGGCGCTGCATCGGTCAGGTTCGTGTGGTGGATCAGCATGCCGGCGACCTTGCCGCACGGCGGGCTCGCCCTGCCCTTCATCGCCTTGCGGTACTCGCCGAGGAGGAAGCCCTCCTCGAGACCGACGTCGATGTGATCCCATGGCAGGCGTGCGCTGACCGGGCGCGTACCGAGATACGCCTCGACATCGACGCCGTGCGCGGCGAGCGCGTCCGTCCAGCGCTCGATCTCGAACACCTCGTCCCAGCCATCGAACCGCGAGCCGGCGCGCCACACCGCCTCGATCACCGGCGACAGCCGGCGATCACCGCGCGCGAGCACGCCCTCGACGAACGAGATGCCGGAGTGATGGTGCTTGAGCCGGAGGCCGGAGCGACGATCGACCGCGGGGCGCGCCGTGTGGCGAAGCATCGACTGCTTGCGCTGGATCTCCGCCTCGTGGTCCTGCGCGGCCCACTGCAGCGGCGTGTGGGGTTTCGGCACGTGCGAGCTCACCGACACCGTGACCTCCGCGCGGCCGCCACCGACCTGGCGACCGACATCGAGCATGCGCAGGCCGGTCTCGACGATGCCGCGGACGTCCTCGTCCTCCTCGGTCGGCAGGCCGATCATGAAGTACAGCTTCAGACGGTGCCAGCCGCGCGCGAATACGCGACGCGCGCTCTCCTCGATGTGCGCCTCGGTGACGTTCTTGTTCACCACGTCGCGCATGCGCTGCGTTCCCGCCTCGGGCGCGAACGTCAGGCCGCTGATCCGGGTGAGTGCGAGCTCGTCGAGCAGATCTTCGTTGAGGCCATACGCGCGCAGCGACGCGACCGACATCGAGACGCCGCGCTTGCGCAGCTCGCTCGCGAGCGACTTCACGAGCGGCGTGATGCTCGAGAAGTCCGCGGTCGACAGACAGGTCAAGCCCGTCTCCTCGTAGCCCGCCTTCTCGACGCCGCCGATCAGCGAGTCCGCGATCGACTGCGGCGAGCGCTCGCGCACCGGCCGGTAGATCATCCCTGCCTGGCAGAACCTGCAGCCTTCGGTGCAGCCGCGCGCGATCTCGACGGAGGCGCGCTCGAACACCGCCTCGGCGTACGGCACCGGTGAGTCGCTCGGGAACGGATACTTGTCGAGGTCCTCGACCATCGCGCGGCCCACGCGCGCGGGCACGCGCGGATCGAGCGGCGCGCCGACGACGGTCATGCCGGTCGCCTCGTCGGTCTCGGTCGCGTACAGCGACGGCACGTAGATCGGGAACCGGCTCGCGAGCTCGGCCAGAGCATCGGCGCGCGTGCGCTCGCCCGCGGCGATCTGCTTGCGGAGCCGCGCCCACGCGAGCACCACACCCGGCAGGAGCTCCTCGGCCTCGCCGATGAATGCGGCGTCGATGAACGCGGCCATCGGCTCGGGGTGCGAAGCCGTCGGACCGCCGACCAGCACGAGCGTCGCGTCCGGTGCGCGATCCGCGGCGTGCAGCGGAATGCCGCCGAGGTCGAGCAGCGTGAGCACGTTCGTGAACGTCAGCTCGTACTGCAGCGAGATGCCCAGCACGTCGAACTCGCAGAGCGGACGCTGGGTCTCGAGCGAGACCAGCGGCAGGTTTCTCGCCCGCAGCTCCTGCTCCATGTCGGTCCACGGCGCGAACGCGCGCTCGCACGCGATCCGCGGATCCTTGTTGAGCAGCGAGTAGATGATCTTCGTCCCGAGGTGGGACATGCCGATGTCGTAGACGTCGGGGAATCCGAGGCACACGCGAGCCTCGACCTCCGGAGTCTCCTTCACCACGGAGCCGTACTCGCCACCGAGGTAGCGCATGGGCTTCGCGACGCGATCGATGAAGTCCGCGTAAAGGTGGCGCATCGGGAGCCCCGGTCTATAGCAAACCCCTTGCTCGCCGGGCTCTTTATTGTACGGTCCCGGTCATGCCGAGGCTCGCCGTCGCCCTGCTCGCCGTCGCAACGCTCGGTGGGTGCTCCAAGAAGGAACCGGCGTACGATCCGTCGATCCCACCTCCGGCCATCCAGGGTGCTCACGCCGCGGCTGCCGACCCCGCGAACCTCCCCCCGCCCGGCACCGCGCCGGCGCCCGTCCCCGTCGAAAAGGATCTCCCCATGTGGAACGCCGCGATCAAGACCCTCCAGGGCCAGGACACGAACCTCGCGAGCTACAAGGGCAAGGCCCTGCTGCTCGTCAACGTCGCCAGCAAGTGCGGCCTGACCCCGCAGTACTCGGCGCTCGAGGCGCTGCAGAAGAAGTACGAGGCGAAGGGGTTCACGGTGATCGGCTTCCCGTGCAACCAGTTCGGCAAGCAGGAGCCAGGCTCCGCGAAGGAGATCGAGACGTTCTGCTCGACCACCTACGGCGTGACGTTCCCGATGATGGAGAAGGTCGACGTCAATGGACCCGGCCGTCACGAGATCTACAAGACGCTGACCCCGCTCGCCGATGCGAAGGGCCACACCGGCGACATCCGCTGGAACTTCGAAAAGTTCGTGGTCTCCGCCGACCGCTCGAAGATCACGCGCTTCGATCCGCAGGTCGCGCCCGATGATCCGACCGTGGTCGCGGCGATCGAGAACGCGCTGCCGAAGTGATCTAGAAGGTCCCGACGAACGCGACACCGTTGCCCGTGGGCACCGGGCGGATCGGAACGTCATCGCGCATCAGCCGCGGGATCAGCAGGCCGCCCAGGACGCCGATGCCGCCGCCGATCAGCACGTCCGAGAGGTAATGCTTGTCAGCGGCGATCCGCAGATACTCGGTCGACAGCGTCAGCGCGATGCCCGACGCCCACACGTAGGGCTCGGTCCAGTAGCCGCGCCAGTGGCACACCATGCCCGCAGCGACCGTGATCGAAGCGCCCAGCGCGCTGTGTCCCGACGGGAACGACAGGTTCGAGTCCGACTCGAACTGGACATCGGTTCCGAAGTGCGCGAACGGCCGGCGCCGCGCGATCGAGAACTTCAGCGTCTGGATCACCAGCTGTGTGAGCGCGACCGTCTCGAAGACGGTCACCGTGTCGTCGATGAATCGCGGCAGACCCGCGCCGTGATCGGACAGGTACAAGAGGCCAACGCCCACGATCGGCGCGACCACGTACGCATCGATCGAGCTGAGGATGTCGGCGCGCCGCGTGTTGTCCCAGACGAGCGCGTTGCGCGCCGCGCGATCGAAGCCCGGCGGCTCGCACCACCGACAGCCCTCGAAGCTATCGGGCGCGATCTTGTCCTTGAAGATCTCGGAGCCGAGGAACACGAGGCCCGCGCCGACGGTGATCGACAGGTGCAGCACGCGCTTCTTACCGCGCTCGCCCTCGTACCAGGCAAGCGGCTGATCCGGATCCGCGTGGGCGACGCTAGTGGACGCGAGCGATAAGGCCAGTAACGTACAGATGGCGCGCTTCACGGTTGAGCAACGCTATCATCGCATCGACGCCGCGGCGCCGTCACACAGCGGCAACGAACGCGGCAGAACGCGAGAGAACGGCATCACGGGCCTGCGTCGCTGCCGATCGCGCCGTCAGATGCAGCCCTTCGCGAGCGGGTTCTGGCAGCACAGTGTGTCCCACCGGATCGGAAGTCGCAGGCGGTCGTCGGGAATCAAGCTCTCGATCGCTCCGCGCAGCGCACCGCGTGTGCCCGCGACGACGAGGTCTGCGGATGCGTACTGATTCAGCGGGGTCGCGCTGGCGGTGACGTGCACCGCCACGGGCACGAGGAGCATCCACACGACGATGGCGCAGCGCATCCGCTGCGAAGACAGACGTCAGCCGTTCGAGTTGCGACGGGATCGAGTATCGCTAGAACCGACCGGCGACCGCGAGGCCGGCACCCGACGGCGTGACGGTCGGCGCGATGACCGCTTCGACGCCGTGCTCGCGGTTCCACCGGCGTGCCGCGCGCGAGGCGTCCGTCGTGTCGAGCAGCGTACCGAGGATCACGCCCGTGGTGCCGATCGTGAGCAGACCGACGGTCGCGTAGCTCTCCCAATCGCGGCGCCCGCAGTCGACGTCGGGAGATACGCAGTGCACGAGCCCGACGAACCCGGTCGCCAGGACCGCCACACCTCCTGCGCGGATGCCGAGCCCGGGCGACGTGAAGCGCCCGGTATACCAGTGGCCTGCCGATGGACCGAGCACCATCAGCACGCTCTCTACACCGATGAGCGTGTATCCGATCCGGCGTTCGCGGGGCGTTTCCATCTCGAGGGTGAAGTTCACGAGGCTCAACGCCGGCGCCGCGAACGCACCTGCATACGCGAGCGCCGTCGCGACGTTCGGCGACTTGCGCTCTTGCGACTCCGCGCGAACCTGAGCTGTGAGCGCGAGGACGATGACAACGACCATAGCCGCGCCAAGTTTCATGGCGACGGACACTGGTACAATGGTCGTACCAGTGTCAAGAGCCTTGAGACATCAGGCGTTTGAAACGACCTGGATGTCCGCGACCACGGCGTAGTGGTCGCTCGCGCAGATCGATGTCTCGTCGTCGCTGCCATCGCGCTCGGTCAACGCGACCTCGCACGAGTGGATCGTGCCGCGGCCGTCCTTCTTGCGACTGGTGACGAAGATGTAGTCGATGCGGCGGTCGATATCGAGGGAGCGCAGCGGGCGAGTCAGTCGGTTCTCGGAGGACCACGTGATGCCGACGTCGCTCGGGTGCGTGCGAAGCCACGCGTCCTGGAAGTGCGTGCGCCGGCCCGCGAGCGTCGTGAGGCCACGCAGGAAGCGGATCTCGTCGGAGTCGGGCGTCGCGTTGAAGTCGCCGCACAGGATCTGCGGAGGACTGGTGTCGGTGCGCCGGGCGCGGATCGCCTCGTCGACCGCGACGACCTGGTCCTCGCGCGCGACGCCGTCGTCGAGGCGGTAGTGAAGGTGCGTGGTGTGGATCCAGATCGGGCTGCCGTCGGTCGCGACCTGCGCGGAGAGCAAGAGGCGCGCGTCGATGGGTCGCGGATGCGGCAGCGGCAGGACGGCGGTGTCGATGATCTGCTTCGCGATGATCGCGAGCCCTTCCTGGCCGGCGGAGAGCTTCGGATGCGCGCCGTCGTCCCACGTCACCGCTGCGGCGTAGTGCGCGCTCATGCCGAGACCCTCGGCGAGAAAGTCGGCGGTCGTTCGGCCGGAGCGGCCGTCGAGCGGGCGAACCTCCTGGAGACAGATCACGTCGGGCGCGAGCTCGCGGAGCTGGACGAGCGCCAGCGAGAGGCGGCGATCGAGCGGAGCCTCGGTGCCCCAGAGGTTCAGCGTGACGACGCGGAGGTTCGCACCCACGCGCGCAGTTTACTTGGAATCGCCGCGGTAGATGCAGCGCGAGGTCGGCGTCTCGGAGACCACGACCTCGGCGAGCCCGGGGAGGCTTCGCGAGAGCTGGTTCCACCACCAGATCGCGAGCAGCTCGCTCGTCGGATTGACGAGCCCTTCGACTTCGTTCAGCACCTGGTGATCGAGCTGCTTCACCAGCGGCCCCGCATGCTCGTCGATCTCGGCGAAGTCCATCACCCAGCCGCGCTCGGGATCGACCTCGCCTTCGATCACGACCTCCACCGAGTAGCTGTGGCCGTGCATGCGGGCGCACTTGTGACCGGCGGGCACCTTCGGGAGGAAGTGTGCCGCTTCGAACCGGTAGATCCGTTCGAGCCTGGTGCGCATCGACGCGGGTTTGTAGCCCAGCCGCGCATGCGAAGGAAGCCCCGTGCGCGTCGGCGGCATCCTGGTGGACACGATCGGAGAGCACCACGTCGCGATGTGGGCCTGATCGCGACGATCGGCGGCACACAGACGTTGTGCTTCTTCGCCTTCGTGCGGCGGCGAGAGCTGACGCGGTAGCTACTGTCCGGCGAGCGCGGCGATGCGCTTGCGGATGAGCTCCGCGTCCTTCGCGTTCGGCGCCGCAGACAGGTACGTGCGCAGCGCCTTCAGCGCCTGAGCCTTGTTGCCCTGATGCGCATACGCGAGCCCGAGGCCGCGATAACCGGCGGCGAAGCCGGGATACAGGCTGATCGCTTGCTTGTACGAGGCGATCGCACCGTCGGCGTCGCCACCGATCAGCTTCGTGTTCCCGGCCTCGTACGCTGCGCGCGCCTGCGCGACGGTCTCGGCGCTCGGACCGCTCTTCACGACGTCGGGCGTGCCGGTGTCGCCGTTGCCTGTCACGACCTTGCCGGTGCCCGTCTTGCCGGTCCCGGTCTTGCCGGTGCCCGTCTTGCCGGTCCCGGTCTTGCCGTTCCCGGTCGTGTTGTTACCGGTCGTGTTGTTGCCGGTCGTGTTGTTGCCGGTCGTGTTGTTGCGGGTCGTGCTGTTGCCGGTCGTGTTGCTGCCGGTCGTGTTGCTGCCGGTCGTGTTG
>JACCRC010000107.1 GCA_013813765.1 Deltaproteobacteria bacterium
GACCGAGCCCGAGGCTGGTAGTGACGTCGCCGCGATCGCCACACGCGCCGCGCCGACCGCCGATGGTTACCGGCTCGATGGCGACAAGCTGTTCATCTCCAATCTCGGCATCGCCGACCACGCCACCGTGATCGCGACCACCGATCCGAGCCTCGGCGGCGCAGGGCTGACCGCGTTCTGGGTGCCACTCGATGCGGCCGGTGTCACGGTGCGTCCGATGACCGCGACCGCTCCGCACCCGATCGGCGCCCTCGAGCTGCGCGGCGTGGAGCTGCCGGCGAGCGCGAAGATCGGCGAGGTCGGGCAGGGCATGAAGCTCGCGCTGCAGACCCTCGATGCGTTCCGCGTGTCGGTCGGAGCTGCGGCGGTGGGTATGGCGCGGCGCGCGTTCGACGAGGCGCTCGGCTTCGTGACGGGACGCAGCCAGTTCGGGAAGCGGCTCTCCGAGCAGCCGTTGATCCAGGCGCACCTCGCGGACATGATCGTCGACATCGACTCCGCGCGGCTGCTCGTGCTGCGCGCGGCGCACAGGAAGGACACGACCGGCGGGAAGGTCACGACCGAGGTGTCGATCGCGAAGCTCGGCGCGACCGAAGCGGCGCAGCGCGTGATCGATCGTGCCGTGCAGCTGTTCGGCGGGCGTGGCGTGATGGCGGGCGCGGTCGTGGAGCACCTGTACCGGGCGATCCGTCCGCTGCGGATCTACGAAGGCACCAGCGAGATCCAGCGGACGATCATCGGCCGCGCACTCGCGCAAGGGGCGAAGAAATGACCGCGTTCCCCGAGGACTTCAACCTCGCCGACTACTTCCTGTTCGACCGCGTGCAGGAAGGCAAAGGTGACAAGGTCGCGCTCCGCTTCGGCGACCGCAGCTGGACGTACGCCGACGTCGCGGAGCGCTCGGGTGCGTTCGCGAACTACCTCGTCGACTCGATGCTGTCGCCAGAGGAGCGGGTCTACATCGTCCTCTCCGACGTCCCTCCGTTCGCGTGGAGCATCTTCGGCATCCTCGCCGCCGGTGGCGTGCTGACGATGGGCAACCCGATCGCGCCGACCGACGATCTCGTCTACGTGCTTGGCTACGTGCGCGCGGCCGTGCTGATCACGACACCGCAGGTCGCCGCGGCGATCGCACCGTCGCTCGCCGAGCTGCCGCACCTGCGCGAGATCCTGCTCGTGCCCGAGGCCGCGACCGGTGAGGACGTCGAGGTCCACGTGCCGCGACCCGAGGAGCTCGCGAACCTCGGGAGGCACTCGAAGCGCGTCGATTCGCTGCACAAGGCGATCGAACGCGGCCGCACGCTGCAGCCGCGGATGCCGAGCATCAAGCGCGATGACCCGGCGATCTGGCTGTTCACCTCGGGCTCCACGGGCCGGGCGAAGGCTGCGATGCACAGCCACCGCGACTTCGCGTTCAACACCGAGGTCTACGCGAAGCGCACCGTCGGCTACCGCGAGAGCGACGTCAGCGTCAGCGTGCCGCGGCTGTTCTTCGGCTACGCGACCGGCACGAATCTCTGGTTCCCGTTCGCCGTCGGGGCCACCGTCGGCCTGTTCAGCGAGCGGCCGACCGCCGAGAGCGTGGCCAACGCGATCGCGCGCTATCGCCCGACGATCGTCACGAACGTACCCACGATGCTCGGCAAGCTGCTCGATCTCGACGAGGAGCGGCGAACCAAGGGGGAGCCGGGTCTCGATCTGTCGTGCGTGCGATTTCATCTCTCCGCCGGCGAGGCGCTACCGGAGCAGCTCATGCGGCGGTTCATCGGCCGGTTCGGCGGCGAGGTCTACGACGGCATCGGCTCCGCGGAGATGTTCCACATCTACTGCTCCAACCGCCCGGGCGACGTGATGCCGGGCTCGCTCGGCCGCGCCGTCGAGGGCTATCAGCTCGCGATCCTCCCCGAGGATGCGAGCGGCGCCGGTGCGCCACAGCTACCGCGCGGAGAGATCGGCGTGCTGTGGGTCAAGGGAGACTCGGTCGCACACGGCTACTTCCAGGATCGCGAGAAGAGCTGGAAGACGTTCCACGGCCACTGGTGTCGCACCGGAGATCTGTTTTCGATCGACGAGCGCGGGTACCTCTGGTTCCAGGGTCGTGCCGACGATCTGTTCAAGGTCGGTGGCATCTTCGTCGCACCGCGCGAGGTGGAGGACTGTCTGCTCGCACACCCCGCCGTGTCGGTCGCAGCGGTCATCCCCGCCGAGGACATGGGCCTCACGAAGCCGAAGGCGGTGATCGAGCTGCGCCCCGACGCGCGCCCTCGAATCGCGACGCCCGACGGAAAGAAGGCGCTGGCGGCCGAGCTAAAGGCCCACGTGCAGGGCAAGCTGTCGAAGCACAAGTATCCGCGGTGGGTCGTATTTGTCGACGACCTGCCGAAGAACGATCGAGGCAAGGTCGACAAGAAGACGCTCGGCGAGCGCGAGAAGCGCGGCGAGCTGCGCGAGGAGTGAGAGAGTGGCCGAGAAGTTCCTGGCACGGCACACCACCGCGACCCTGCGCGCATTGCTCGACGGCAAGAAGCCCATCGTCGCGTTGATCCCCATTGGCTCCACCGAACCGCACGGCCCGCACCTGGGCCTCGGTACCGACGTCGTGATCTCCGCCGCTGCGTGCGTGAAGGCATGCGAGCTGCTCGACAAGAAGGGGCCGCTGACCGCCGTGATCGCGCCAGCGATCCCGTACGGCGTCACCGACTGCGCGACCGGGTTCGCGGGCGCGGTGTCCGTGCCTGCCGCGGTGCTGACCGCGTATGCCGCCGCCGCGTGCGATGGCCTGCTCGCGTTCGGCATCCGTCACGTCTGCCTGGTCAACAATCACCTCGAGCCCGCACACGACGCTGCGATCCGCGCGGTGATCGCGGGGCGCGAGGGCAAGGTCAGCGTCGCGTGCCCGCTGACGAAGAAGTGGGCGCGCACGCTCTCGCCCGAGTTCAAGAGCGGTGCGTGTCACGCCGGTCAGTACGAGACCTCGATCATGATGGCCGCGGCGCCGGAGATGGTCGACGAGTCGATGCGCGGCGTGCTGCCGCCCGTGCCGATCAGCCTGTCGAAGAAGCTCTCCGAAGGTGTCGGCACGTTCCTCGACATGGGCATGGAGCTCGCGTACGCGGGCGATCCTGCGGCCGCATCAGTGGAGGAGGGCGCGCAGCTGATCCACCGGCTCGCCGACATGGTGATCGGCGAGATCCGCGAGGCGCTCGGCCTCCCCGACAAGACCGGTTAGCGATGATGGCGCGGGGCCGGCAGTAGCCGCGCCGTCGGCACGCCGCCCGCGCGCTCGCGCAGGAACAATGCACGCGCGCTGCGATCGACGACCTTGCACATTCCGGCACCGGCACCGACGCCCGTACCGCACGCGAACGCGGCCATGATCGCCGCGCCGATGATGCCGCCGAGCGACACCGGCATCAGCAGGCCCAGCACGATGCCCCCCACGAGGATGGAGGTGGCCGGCGCGAACAGCACCTTCGCCTGGCGGCGCGTCGGCGCTTCCTCTTCCCAGTCCCGCTCGCAACCCTCACAGCGCTGACCGTTCCCCAGTGCATGCGCCGCGCATTGCGTGGTCGTGCACCGACCGCACCGCATCACGGGGCGGGAGACACACGCGTCACAGTGACGAGGTCCCATCCTCTAACTCTGCCCGAAGTGAGAGCAGAGCCAAGGGCCGAAACGCGAGCCGGTCGGGCGCCGCTAAGCGCCTGACTTCACTCCTTGATGCCGTGCTTGCCCTTGATCTGCTCGAGGACCTTCGAGTACTCGACATCCCATGCCTGGGTGCCTTCCTCGAGGTTCTTGATCCGATCACGGACTTCCTGGTCGATCGCTTCGTCCACCTGCATGTGCTTCTTGCAGATGTCCTTGATCTTGCGGCGCAGGATCGCGTCCTCGGCGAACACCTCATCGATGTGTCGCGAGTTCATGAACGCTTCGAGCATCTGGTTCGCGATCCAGGAGAGGCCTTCCTCTCCGAGCCCGAACTCCTTCTGATCCGCGAGCTGGCGCTTCGTGCGGCCCAGGTGGCTGTACGGAAGACCGCGGATCTCCAGGATGTCCTTGGCGCGTTCCGTCAGTTCCTTGTCGAGACGGATGTATTCCTTCAACACGGACGCCGCGTCTTGCTGCGCCTCGTTGTTGTCGCTGACTTCGATATCACCGGCCGCCGTCATCGTCGTGATGATCTCGCTCGCGATGGTATCGACCTTGCCTGGATACAGTCTCATCTCGCGGGCACTGTAGGGTCCGAAGCCCACACATGCAAGGCGCGTAGCATACTCTCGCGGCTGATTTATTAGGTTTTCTCGTCGATGTGCACCATCGCTCTCCTCGTCGAAGTTGTCGCCGGCGCACCGATTGTCGTCGCTGCGAATCGCGACGAGCTGTATGCGCGCCCGACTCGACCACCCGAATTGCTAGGTGCTCATCTCGTCGGTGGGCGTGATGTTCTGTCGGGAGGAACCTGGCTCGCGGTCCATCGCGATGGTCGGTTCGCCGCGGTCACGAATCAGCGTGCACTCGCGACGCCGCCGCCCGGTCTGCGTTCGCGCGGCCTCGCAGTCACGGAGCTCGCGGCCGCGAGCGATCCGGATGCCTACGTGGCCGCGCTCGATCCCACGCAGTACGCGAGCATGAACCTCGTATGGGGCGATGGCCGCGGCGTGTCGGTCGCGTATGCGCGGCAAGAAGGTGAGCTCGAGATCGAACGGCTCGCGCCCGGGATCCACGTGCTCTGCAACGACCGGATCGGCGCCGGCGGGTTTCCGCGCGGCGTTCGGCTGCACGCGTCGATCGCTGGGAGCATCGGACTCGGTTGGCCGGCGATCGTTCCGGTGCTCCACACGGCGCTGTCGGATCACATGCGGGTGCCGCTTGCCGAGGTTCCACCGTCGCACCTGCCTCCGGAGCTCGCGCGCGAGCTGACCGCGACCTGCATCCACAGCGAGAGCTATGGAACGCGCTCCGCCACACTGCTTGCACTCGGGGAGGACCGCGTGATCGACTATCGCTACTCCGAGGGGCCACCGTGCACGTCGCCGCTGATCGACGGCCGCCGGCTCTTGGAGGAGGCGTGAGCGAGCCGCGCGCACGCAAGCTGGTCGTCGCTGGCCTGATCGTGGGCGACGACCGCCGCGTGCTGATCACGCAACGCCGCGCCGACCAGGCGATGCCGCTGCAGTGGGAGTTTCCGGGCGGCAAGGTCGAGCCGGGGGAGGCACCCACCGCGGCACTCGTACGCGAGCTGACCGAGGAGCTTGGCATCACGGTTCATGTGGGGCGGATCTGGGACGTCCTGTTCCACGCATACCCGGCGTTCGACCTGGTGATGCTCGTCTATGTGTGTCGGCTCGCGCCTGGCTCGCCTCCGCCCCGTACGGTCGAGGTCGCGGATCTCGCCTGGGTGGAGACGTCCGCGCTGCCGGGGGCCTGGGACATCCTGCCGGCGGATCGACCGCTCATCGACCGTCTCGTCGATGAGGGACCCCCGGTCCATTGAATCTATCTCCGTGGGGTGCCTACAATTCGTTGGATGGAAGGCCGCGCCAAGGTCACGAAGGAAGTCCTCTGCGAAGAGGCACGCTTCATCCTCGCGAACGTGATGGCGGAGGCCCGTTACGGCCGGCAGAACCGCTACGACGATATCCGGAGGGTGTGCGAGGGCGCGGTGTCGATTCCGTTCTCCGAGTACATCGGCTTCCTCGAGAAGTCCGGATATCTGCGTCACGACCGGGGAAATGAATCGCTCGAGGTCACGCCCGACGGGGAGACGGTGGTCAACGGGGGCAACCTGACCGAGTTCACCGAGCGCGCCGTCAGCCACTTCAAGAAGCTGCGGCAGAGCCGCGCGATGGCGATCCCAGGCGCGCAGGTGCCGATGGGCTCGCAGTCGGGTGTGCTGAGCGCAGCCTTGCGCGAGCCACCGCCGCGCGAGCGTGGCGAGGTGTCGGGTGCTGGTCCGCTTCCGCGAAAGGATCCCAAGATGACGACCTCCGGAGGCCGGCCGTCGGCCGTTGCAGGCGGCGAGATCCAGCTCGGCGCGGACATGGAGAACCGTTACGAGAAGCTCGCCTCGATCGGATCGGGCGGCATGGGGACCGTGTATCGCGCGCGCCAGGTCGCGCTGAACCGCGAGGTCGCGCTGAAGGAAGTGCGAGACCTGTTCAGCTTCTTCAGCGAGGATCAGCGCAACGAGATCGTGCGCCGCTTCACCGACGTCGTGCGCGCCTGGGGAAACCTCGCGCACCCGAACATCCTGCCGATCCACGACGTGAACCTGTGGACCGAGTATCCGAACGTCGTCACGGAGCTCGCGCCCAACGGTTCCGCGCGACGCCTGATCAACGACGCCGAGGAGCTGCCGGTCGAGCTCGTCTTCAAGTACCTCTTGCAGACGCTGCACGCACTGCGCGCCGCGCACGCTCAGCGCGTCTATCACCGCGGGCTCAAGCCCGAGCAGCTCCTGATCGACGCCTACGGCAACGTGAAGGTCTCGGACTTCGGCTTCACGCGGATCGTCGAGCGCGATCACGCGGTGATCCGCCAGATCTACGTCGGCATGGGCAACGTCGCGTACATGGCGCCGGAGCTCTACACGGATCCGATGGCGGCTGGCCCGCAGGGCGACATCTACGCGCTCGGCATCATCTTCTACGAGCTGCTCACGCGGAAGCTGCCGGGCCGTCGCTCGCCGATGCCGTCGCAGATCAACCCGAGCATGCCGCGCGGCGTCGATGACATCTTCGACAAGATGACGCGCGACGCGAAGGCCGAGCGTTACGCCACGGTCGACGACATCCTCGATGACATCGACAAGCTCGAGGGCATGGAGTCGCTGCTCGGCGGCGGCGAGCGCGTGCTCGTGCAGGAAAGCCCGCTGTCGTCGATCAAGTTCCGTCCCGGTGCCGAGGAGCCGCTCGCCGGCACGCCGGTCGATGGTTCAGAGGATGACGACAAGAAGGGCGGACCCTCGCACCGCCCGTACTCGTTCCAGCAGCGCCGCAACAAGAAGGTCTGAGTCCGATCGAACGCGCGGGGCTAGCAGACCTTCGCGCCGAGCTCGTGCAGCTTGCGCCCGAGCGCGTCCGCCTGATCGATCGTGTTGTAGAGGTGCGCCGACACGCGCACGAGCGGCTGACCGGGGAAGTCGACGATCGGGACCTCCCAGCCCTCCGCGAGCAGGCGCCTCTCGAGCTGGTGCGGCGTGACCCCGGCCGGCAGCTCGAGCGGCAGCGCGGCCATCGTGCCGATCGAGCTGTCGGGCGCGAGCAGGGTGCCGCCGAGCCGTTCGCGCAGCGCGAGCGCGAGTGCGTGGTTGCGCGCGTACACGGCGGGCCAGCCGCCGCCCTCGATTCCGACGGCGGCGATCGCGATCGGCACCGCGAGCTGCGGCGCCGGATCGTAGCTTCCGCTCCAGTCGAGCTCCGCGTGCAAACGGTTCGTGGGGCCGTACGCGGGATTCGCGCCGTGCGAGGTCACCAGCGGGCGTAGCGGCGCGCGGGCGACGAGGAAGCCGCTCGCCTTGGGACCGCACAGCCACTTGTGGTTGTTGCCGACATAGTAGGTCGCGCCGAGCGCATCGAGCGAGAGCGGCAGCTGTCCCGGTGCGTGTGCACCGTCGACGATCACCGGGATGCTCCGCGCGGAGAACAGCGGGATCAGGCGGGCGAGCGGGTACACGAGTGCCGTCGGGCTCGTGATGTGATCGAGCAGGGCGAGCTTCGTGCGCGACGTGATCGCGGCGGCAATGCGCTCGATCAGCGCGTCGGGATCGAAGGGCAGCGGCACGTCGACGAACACGAGCTTCGCGCCACGCGCCTCTGCGAGCCGCGCGAGCTGGTAGCGGCACGCCGGATAGACGGGCGAGGTCGGGACGACCTCGTCGCCGGCCGCGAGCTCGATCGCCGCGAGCGCGAGCGCTACACCCGTGGTGGCGCCGGGGACGAACACCAGGTGCTCGGCTGTCGTGCCGACAAACGCGGCGAGGTCGGTGCGCGCGCGATCGAGCTCGTCCTGCCACTCGAGGACGAAGAACTTCATCGGCGCCGCTTCCATGCGCGCGCGGATCGCGGTGGCGGCATCCAGCACCGTGCGGAGGCAGCCACCGAACGAGCCGTGGTTCAGATGGACGACCGCGGGATCGAGGGCCCAGCGGTCGAGCGGGGAGGCGGTGTCCACGAACCGAGAGTACGCTTGCCGGTGTCAGCCTGATAGTGTATGTTGGACACCATATGAACGATCGCGCGAAGGGTGCACTGCTAGGACTGGCTGTCGGGGACGCTCTGGGGA
>JACCRC010000111.1 GCA_013813765.1 Deltaproteobacteria bacterium
GTCGCGGCTGCGCTGGCTGTATCGCGCGGCCGAGGTCTGGGAGACCGGCGGCAAGGACATCGTACGCGCGTTCGATGCGCTCGCGCGTGCGTTCGCGCAGGCTCGCCGCGCGCCCGGCGGGGACGCGGAGGTCCGCGCGCGCCTGCACCGGATCGCGCAGGAGCACCGTGCGTGGGACCGGCTCGCGGATCTCTACGAGGGCATGGCCGAGGAGGCCGACACCGCCATCGCCGCGACGGACCTCCTGATGGAGGTCGCGAACATCCGTTACGAGCAGAAGAAGCCGCGCGACGCCGAGGCGCAGCTGCGCCGGATCCTGGGAATGCTTCCGAACGAACCCGTCGCGCGCGCGCGCCTCGAGGAGCTGTACCGGGGCGAGGGCCGCTGGGTCGAGCTCGCCGCATCGCTCGAGGAGCGCACCGATCCTCGGCTCGGCACCGCGGCCCCCGAGGCCGAGCGCCCGCAGCTCCTGCGCGAGCTCGCGCAGATGTACACCGAGAAGCTCCAGCGTCCACACGACGCGATCGACGCGTTCGAGCGCCTGCGCATGCTCGTGCCGCAGGACACGGCGATCCTCTTCCACCTCGCGAACCTCTACGGCTCCGTCGGCCGGTGGTCGAAGGTGATCGAGACGCTCGCGCGCGTGAGCGAGGTCAGCGAGGGCTCGCCCGACGCGCGCGAAGCGCTGAGCCGGATCGCCCAGATCTACGAGAAGGAGCTCGAGCTGCCCGACCGCGCGCTCGACGCCTACAACCAGATCGTCGCGACGTGGCCCGATGACGTCGACGCGTGGGCCGCACTCGACGCCGTCTATCAGATCAATGCACGCTGGACCGAGCTGTCCGACGTGCTTCGCCGCCGCGCCGCGCTCGAGCGCGATCCGGCCGCGCGCGCTGCCCTGCTCTCGCGCCGCGCGCAGGTGCTAACCGACTGGCTGAACGCTCCCGAGGAAGCGGCCGCGGCGCTGCGCCACGCGCGCACGATCGCGCCGGATGACGCGGGGCTCGCCGATCAGCTCGTCGCCGCGCTCGTGAAGGCGAACCGAGATCGCGAGGCCGCCGCGATCCTCGAGGATCGGATCGACACGCTCGCCTCGCTCAAAGCACCGGCCGTGGTGCCGCGCGGCGAGCTCGCCGGGCTGTACATCCGGCTCGGCCAGCTGCGGCTCGAGCGACTCAATGACAAGGCCGGCGCGAAGGCCGCGCTCGACGAGGCGCTGGTCCTCGTGCCCGAGCACCCGACGGCGCTCGCGGTGCTCGCGAACGTGGCATCTCCCGACGACGATCCGGCCGCGTTCGCCGAGGCGAAGCTGCGCGAGGCGGAGCGCTCGACCGACGACGACCTCAAGCTCGCCGCGCTCATGGCCGCGGGCGACGTGCTGCACACCAAGGTCGGCGACATCGCCGGCGCGCGCGCCACCTACGAGCGCGTGCTCGCGCTGCGCCCGTACCACACCGACGCGACCTGGGCGCTCGCCGGCCTCGTCGAGAAGGGCGGTGATCCCGAGTCTGCGGCGCGCGTGCTCGAGAAGCGGCTGGAAGACGAATCGCTGACGCCGCCCGAGAAGGCGCGGATCATGACGCAGCTCGCGGCGCTGTCGCGTGCGGCCGGTGTCGAGCCCGCCGCGGAGCGCCGCCTGCTCGAGGCGCTCGGGTGCGTGCCCGATCACCTGCCGGCGATCGTCGCGCTCGCGGACTTCTACGCCGATGCGCAGCGCTGGAACGACCTCGAGGCCTTCCTCCGGTCGATCCTTTCCGGCCTCGAGGGCTCGGTGCTGCATGCCGCGCCGGCGGCGCTGGTCGCCGACCTTCACCGCCGCATGGCAAACGCGCACGAGAAGCTCGGGCGCGACGAGGATGCGTACCAGACGCTGGTCGCCGCCGATCGCCTGCACCGCGGACATCTGTTGATCAAGCTCGCGCTCGGCGAGAACCGCTACAAGGCGCGCCGCTGGCGCGAGGCCACGCTGCATCTGTCGCCGCTCGCCGCGCACGAGGATGCCGCGCGCTATCCGACCGAGGTCGCCCAGGGCCTGTTTCACGCGGCGCTCGCCGAGATCCGCAGTCTGCGTCCCGAGAAGGCGCCGCCGCTGTACCAGCGCGCGCTCGAGCTCAAGCCGAACTACGCGCCCGCCCTGCAGGCCCTCGCCGAGATCGCGATGGAGCAAGGCGACCACAAGAAGGCCGCCGATCTGCTGACGCGGCAGGCGACCGCGACCGAGGAGCCGGTCGAGCGGATGCGCCTGTTCGAGGCGCTCGGCGACATGGCGCTGCTGATGCTTCAGGACGAGGAGCGAGCGCGCGCGTGCTTCGCCGCTGCGGTCGCAGCTGCACAACCGATCGAGGCGAAGCACATCCCGCTGATGGAGAAGCTCCTCGAGCGCCAGGACCTCGCGAACGACCACGCAGGCGCCGCGCGCACCGCCGAGCTGATGGCCGCCTTCGGTGCCACGCCCGCCGATCGCGCGAGCCGCTACCTGCGCGCCGCGCGCGACTACCTCGCCGACGGCGACCGGGTGCGTGCGCGCGCCGCCGCCGATCGCGCCGTCGAGAGCGACCCGTACGATGTCGACGCCGTCGATCTCGCTTCGGGCCTCGCGATCGATCAGAGCGATGTCGAGGCGGCCGCGGCGATGCTGACCCGCCTGCTCACCGCCAAGGATGATCGCAGCGCGGCCGATGCGAAGGCGCAGGGCCGGCGCGCACTGCTCTCGTTCCGGCTGGGGCACGCACGCCATCAGCGCGGTGATTCGCGCCAGGCTGCGATGGCGTACGACGGTGCGATCCGGATCGCGCCGGACTCCGAAGGCGCCGTCTCCGCGCGTCGCGGCCTCGTCGAGCTCGCGCGCGCAAGCGACGATCCTGCGCGCAAGGATTCGATCGTCGGGCACCTCGCCGCGATCACCGCTGCCACCGGCGCCCTGCCCGACCTCGCCGCGTGGGCCGAGGAGCTACGCCGGCTCGACGCGGCCGATGCCGGCCGCGCCACGCTCGACCTCGCGGTCGCCGCCGGCCACACGCCGGACCTCAACCAGAGCGCGTTCCTCTCGATCCACAAGCCGTACGCGATGCGCGACGACGAGACCTACAAGGGCGTCCTCGACACGAGCGAGCGTGCACTGCTCACCGACATCGACGAGGCGCTGCTCGGCCCTGTCGCGACCGCGCTCGCCGAAGCCGCCGCGCTGCTGTGGCCGGATCTCGAGGAGGCGCTCGCGCGCCAGGGCTCGAGCGGTGCGAAGCGCATCCCGGCCACGCTGCACATGCCGGCGACGGCGATGTTCTCGCGCCTGACGACGGTGCTCGGCACCGGCGCGGTGATGCTGTACCAGCGCGACGAGGGTCCCGATGTCACGGTCGTCAGCGCCGCGACGCCGGTGATCGTCCTCGGTCCGCGGCTCACCACCGACGCCGGCGTGCCGTCCGCCGTGATCCGCGCCGAGCTCGCCCGCGCGGTCGAGCTGACGCGGCCAGAGCACATCGCGTTCGCGGGCATGCCGCTCCCCGATGCCACGCGCTTGCTCGCCTCGGTGGCGCGCCTGTTCGGACCGCCCGCACTGCGCGAGGCGGCAAACGCGCTGGTCGTCGACCAGGATGTCCAGCGCGGCCACGACGAGATGGTCAAGGCCGCGCTCTCGGTGAAGCTCCGCACGCGCCTCGAGCAGACGCTCGCCGCGACGTCGCTGTCCGTCCTCGACGTCCGCCACCACCTCGCGGCATCGGAGCGCACGGCGGACCGCGCCGCGCTGCTGCTCGGCGGTGATCCGAAGACGATCGTCGAGCTGGCGGCGGCCCGCGGCGCGACCGCGCAGCACCTGATTTCGGCGATCGGTCAGTCCGGCTGGCTGCCACTGCGCACGAAGCTCGGCGTCGGCGTCCGGTAATCGACTGTGGTAGCCTGCTTCGCGATGTATCTCGGCATCGTCAAGGGCACCGTGGTCGCGGCGCGCAAGGCGGAAGGCCTCGCCGGCACGAAGCTCTTGCTCGTGCAGCCGGTCGACGAGCACGGCGCGCCGATCGGCGACGTCCAGGCTGCCGTCGACCGCGTGCAGGCCGGTGAAGGCGACCTCGTCTATCTGGTCGGCTCGCGCGAGGCAGCACTCGCGTGCGACCCGTGGTTCGTGCCGGTCGACGCAGCGATCGTCGGCATCGTCGACGGCGTGGATGTGCCTCGCCCCGCGAAGGCGCGCACGTGAAGCACTGCCGCGTCGTCGGTCCGCTGTGGGCGACCGTCAAGCACCCGGCGTTCCATGGCCACCCGCTGTTCGTGGTGCAGCCGATCGACGAGCGCGGCGCGGATGCGGGAACCAGCTTCGTGGCGATCGACCACGTGCAGGCCGGCGTGGGCGACAAGGTCATCGTGCTGACCGAGGGCAACGGCGTCCGCCAGATCCTCAAGCAGGGCGACATCGTCCCGATCCGCTCGATCATCGTCGGCATCGTCGATCACGTGGAGACCGGCTCGTGAAGGCGGGCATGCCGCTTCGTCATTCGATCGCCGAGGTCTCTCGCCACCTTCACGCGCGCGGCTGGGTCGCGAACCATGACGGCAACGTCACCGCCCGCGACGGAACGCGCTACCTCGCCACGCCGACCGCGACGTCGAAGCGTCTGATCGAGCACCGCGGCCTGATCGAGCTCGACACGAAGGGCCAGGTCGTCGGCTCGGGCAAGGCCTTTGGCGAGATCGGGCTGCACATGGTCGTGTTCGAGCGCCGGCCGGATGTCGGCTGCGTCGTCCACGCGCATCCGCCGCACGCCACCGCGATCGCATCGTCGCGCGGCAACCCGATCGAGCGACCGTTCATCGCCGAGGCGCTGGTGTCGCTCGGACCGCGGATCCCGAAGCTGCCGTACGCCCACCCCGGCGACGCGGCGAAGCAAGCACTCGCGCCGTGGTGCGAGCTCGTCGATGCGGTGCTGCTCGGCAATCACGGCGTGATCGCGTGGGGCGCCGATCCCGAGCAGGCCCTGCTGCGCCTCGAGCTCGTCGAGCACCTCGCGAAGATCGCGATCGCCGCGGCGCCGCTCGGCGGAGTCGAGCCCCTACCGGACTCCGCGATCGGTCCGCTGCTCGCGGCGCGCGCGAGGGCGAACATCGGCCGTGCCGCCGATCGCGCCGTCGAGACCGCCGCACAGCTGATGGGCAGCACCAGCGCGGGCCAGAAGGCCGTCGTCGCGTGCGCGCCCGCGCCGCACGCCGACGTGCCGACGATGTCGCCGACGGGAAAGCAGCACGACATCGCGACGGTGGTGCGTGAAGAGATTGTCCGCGCGCTGTCCAAGTCGTGACTTCTACATGGCGACGGCCCGTAACCTCGGGCGTCGGCGGGCGTAAGCACGGCATGCGCGACCTGTTCGCACTGCCCCTCGTCCTCTTCGCCTGCACCGCCGCGGAGAGCACGCCGCGAGCAAATGAAGGCCCGATCGTCATCGAGCTGTTCACGTCGCAGGGCTGTAGCTCGTGCCCGCCGGCGGATCGGATCCTCGACAAGCTCGCCGCGTCGGGATCGGGCGACGTGGCGCTCGCACCGCTCGCGTTCCACGTCGACTACTGGGACGACCTGGGCTGGCCGGATCCGTATGCATCACCGGCGTGGACCGAGCGGCAGCGGCAGTACGCGCGCGTGCTCGGCGACAAGAGCATCTACACGCCGCAGCTCGTCGTCGGCGGACGCTCCGGGATGGTCGGCTCGAACATCGTCGCGATCACGGCCGCGATCGCGAAGGCGCCGCGCCCCGCCCTGCTCGCGGCGACGGCCGCATGGAAACCCGGCGCACTCGAGATCACGACGACGGCACCCGCCGGCGCGGACGTGCTCGTCGCGATCTACGAGGACGGAACGAGGACGAAGATCCCACGCGGTGAGAATGCCGGCGAGACCCTCGCGGGCGATCGCATCGTGCGCCGCCTCGAGCGCGTCGCTGTCGCGGGTGCGAAGGGTACGGTCACCGTCAAGCTCGATCCGAGCTGGCGCGTCGGCGGTGCCGTCGTGTTCGCGCAGCGCACAGACAAGTCGATCGTGGCCTCGGCACTGCTGCGGAAGTGACGCAGGGTGTCGCGGATGCACCCTCGCGAGGGTTCTGATACAACCGCGACCATGCGTGCTGCTGTTGCTCTGCTCATCTCCGTCTCCCTGTTCGCAGGCGCGTGCTTTCCGAACAACAAGCGGCACCAGATGTACGCGAAGCTCGCTGAAGGCGGCGCGCTGGTCGCCGGCATCGGCATGCTCTACGTCGTCAACAGCGGCGCCGATTGCGACATGATGGCAGCGCCTGGCGGTGAGCCCGACGAGGACTGCAAGTCCAGGGCGTCGGTCCTCGGCACGGTCGGTCTCGGCCTCATCCTCGTCGGTCTCGTGGGCTTCATCGCCACCGTGTCGACGAGCGAGGACGACAAGCTGGTCACGCCTGCCACCACCGCTCCGAAGGCCGAGCCCCCGTCGACCTCGCCTCCGGCAGAGCCGACTCCCGAGCCGACGCCAACGCCCGCGCCGGTCGCGACCGACCCACCCGCGACGCCGCCGACGGAGCCAACGCCGGCCCCCGCGACGCCGTAGCTAGATCGAGCCGGCTTTACGCGCGACGTGACGACCCTTGCGCTCGCAGATCTTGTCGCCGTCGAACACCGGCACATGGCGTGCCCAGGCATGGCTGCCGGCGCTTCCCGAGATGCCCAGGTAGTAGCCCTTGCGGCCCACGAAGAGATCGAGCTGATTGCCATCGATCGCGCCACCGGTGTCATCCGCGACGACGCAGCCGTCGTGCACGAACCCGCCCCACGGTGACCGACCCGGCATGGTGCGACCCTCGAGCAGGGGCACGTAGAGCAGCGAGCCGAGCTTGATCACCTTCGGATCCACGGCGACCGTGCGGAACGGCTGGAGCGCGCGGCCGGTGCCGGCAGTGCCCCACTGCGACTTGGTGACCTTGAAGCAAGGCGTGTGCTCGCACGGGCAGTGGCCCCAGATGTTGAGGACCCGGCCGTCCTTGAGCTTGCCGGTGCCCTGGAGCCGGAGTGCCGCCGCAAAGTCCTTCGTGACCTCGGCGATCGCCTCGCAGGCGCCGCCACCGTCGTAGATCGTGACCATGTCGGGCGGCGTGATCGCTGCGAGCTCCACGGCGCCGTCATCTTCGGCGATCGACTGATTGTCGTTCGCGACAACCTTCGCGGCCTTTGCCGCCTTGGCCGCGGCCTTCGCAGCGACCTCCTCTTCACCGATCATGTAATAGAACGTGATGTTGAACTCGCCGAGGGGCGCGGGGCCCGCGTCCGTGGTGGCCGGTGGCGACGCCATCTCGCGCGGCATCGGCGACGGCGGCACCGGCGCGTCGACGGTTCCCGACTGGCAGCCAAACCCGATCGCGACCGGCGCTATCGTCCTGAGTCCCTTGGCGATTCTGACGAGCAGATCCGCGAGGTAGCGCACGCTGTCCTTCATCGCGCCAGCGACGGCGGACAGGATGGTGGGAGCGCGCTCGATCGACGTCGTCATTACAGCGTCGACAAGTCTAGCCTCGATCCTCCGACCGCCAGGGCGATCGACCGTGAAAATCACTGTGAGCTGACAGACAGCCAATCCGGAGAATGCACTTCAGCTTCTACTTCTCTAGAAGCGACCGATCGCAGCGACGCCGACCTGATCGTTGGTGATCAAAGGAGCGAACGCGGTGCCCTCCGAAACCCGCTCGCGGCGGGGCGCGGTGAAGTAGAGGATCGCTCCGGTCGCCACGGCAGCGACGCCGACAATGAACGTCGGGATCGCAACACGGTTCAGCTCGTCCTGGATGTCCTTGTCGGACTGCATGCTCGGCATCGCCTGATCGAAGAACTCGTCGCGCTTCACGAAGCCATAGATCCCGGTGAACACGAGCGCCGCCGTGCCTGCCCCCATGAGGATCATTCCGCCGCGCCGGCGGCCCCTGCCCTTGTCGACGTAGATGGGTACCTCGTCCTCCGTCATCGAGAGCGTCACGGTCTGGGTCTCTTTCTCGTTGATCGTGAACTTCTTGATGACCTTCTGCTTGCCGCGCGCGCGCCCGACGATCTCGTGCTCGCCCGGATCGACCTCGGCACGGCCGTACTCGGTGGGATCGATGCGGTCGCCGTCGATGCGGACCTCGGCATCCGGCGGCGTCACCTCGAGCCTGATGTGCGGAACCTTCGGCGCGAGCTCGGTGGTGTGCTGCTTCGCGGCGTCCTCGTACTCCGCGAGACGCGCCTCGGCGGCGGCGGCCTGCGCCTTCCGGAACCAGTAGAGCGACTTCGCGTACCTCTTCAGCGTCTCGTAGCAGAGACCGAGGTTGAGCATCGTGCCGGTCGCGCTCGGGTCGAGCTGGATCGCGGCCTCGAACTTCTCGCACGCACCCTTCGCGTCATTCTTCACCGTCAACAGCTCGCGACCCTCGGCGAACAGCTTGTCGGCCTGCTGTTGCGGGGTCTCCGCACTCGCGAGCCCCGCGACCGCACACACGATCAGGACGGCTCCCCGGATCCTCATCCCACGATGATACCCCGAGGGGCCGCGCGATCAGAAGCGACCCACCGCCACCACGCCCGGCGCACTCGGGTCCAGCTGGGGTAGCAAGCTGACGCCGCGGCTCGTGCCCTCGTCGGGCGCGCGCAGCCACAGATACAGACCCACACCAACACCCACGAGGCCGATCGCGCCGACCACCGTCCCGACGGTGCCGAGCGTGCGCGCGCTCTTCGTACCGGAGAGGCCGTCCGGATCGCACTCCTTGTCGTCATCATCGCAGTACATGTCGAACGCGTCGTTGTAGCGACCGCGCGCGATCACGCCGCCGATCACGATGCCGCCGACCAGCGCGACGCCGCCCGAGATCGTGACGATCTTTCCGATCGTCTTGCGCGAGCTCGTCACCGTTCCCTTGCGGAGCGCGGGCACGACGACCTCGCGGCGCTCGCTCTCCGCGATCTTGATCGTCGTCTGGTACGGCACGTGGTCGGGCGCGCTGACCACCAGCGGGTGCTCGCCCGGATCGATCGGAAGGTCGGCCAGCGCCTCCAGCGCGATCACCTTGTCGTGGATCAGGATCCGCGTGCCGGGCAGCGGCTCGGTCGCGAGCTTGATCGTGATGAACGGAACGCGGCCCTTCAGTGCGGCGAGCCGCTCCTCGGCTGCTTGCAGGTGCTCGTCCAACGCACCCTCGCGCGCGCGATCGCGGGCTTCGGTGAACTTCGCGACGGCGGAGGCAACGCGCCCGAGCTTCTCGTCGCACAGCGCGACGTTGAGCAGCGTGCCGATCGCCTGCGAGTTCCACTTCAGCGACTCCTCGAACTTCGCGCACGCGGCGTGGAGGTCGGTCTTCATGAGCGCGCGGCCCTCGGCGAACAGCGCGTCGGCCTTCGCGATGTCGTCGGCGAGCGCGGGCTGAGGCGCGACCTGCGCCAGGACGAGAGCGACTCCGAGCACGCGCGATCTCATGCGCGCGATCTTACTGCGGTCCCGCGCGGCGCGCGACTGAGCCTACTTCTTCGAACAGACGGAGTGAGCGTTCGCGAATGGATCGCACTTCGGCGTCTGCTCGGTCTTTCCGGTCTTCGCCGCATCGTCGGCCTTGCCGACCTCGCTCTTGGCAGCGCCGGCCTTGCCGACCCTGCCCTTGCCGGTCTTTCCGACCCGCGTACCGCTCGGCTTCGGTTTCGTGACTGCTGGCTTGGTCGCTGTCGTGTCGACCTTCGTCTCCGTTGTCGTATCGACCGTCGTCTCCGGCTTCGCGTCGATCGGCTCGACCTTCGTCTCGACGGCTTTGCTCTCGATCGGGTCGGGCGTGAGGACCTCGGCGGGCTTCGGGGGCTCGGCCACCTTGCCCTCGTCGTTGCCTGCAGTGCTCGCGGGCTTCTCGGCCTCGTCGCCCATCGATAACGCGATCGCGACACCGGCGCCGCCGACGATCAACGTGGCGAGCATCGCAAACCACAGCGCGCTGCGCCGCTTCTGCGGAGGCACCGCGAACAACTCGCTCGGCTGATACACGGGAGCCGATTGCTCGCCGTGCGTGATGCGCGCAACCGCCGCCGCGGGCGTGGCATCCATCCGGCGCACCGGGCCGGTGCCCTCGTTGCTCCAGGGCACGCGCACCGGCTGGCTCGCGCTGCCATCCCGCACGTGACTTGGAACGCCGCGCATTCCGGTGCCCGTGGTTTGACCTTCCCAGTTCGCGTTGTCGACGCTCCGCCGCAGCATGCGCTGCATGCGCTCCACGAGCAGCGAGGCCTGATGTGGATCCGCGACGAACGGCACGAGGTCGCGCGCGAACTCCGCCATCGTCGAGTAGCGCTGCTCCGGCGTCTTCGCGAGGCAGCGCAGCACGACCGGCTGAAGATCCGGCGGCGTGTGCACCATCGGCGACGGCGCATCGACCGCGACCTTCACGCACATCTCGGAGAAGCTCTCCGCCTCGAACGGCTTTCGGCCCTCGAGCAATTCGTACATGACGCTGCCGAGCGACCAGATGTCCGTGCGCGCATCGACGAGCCGAGCGGAGCGCATCTGCTCGGGGCTCATGTACGCGGGCGTGCCGAGCAGCGACTGCGTCTGCGTCAGCTGCATGTCGTTGCCCATCGTCGACTTCGAGATGCCGAAGTCGAGGACCTTGATCAGCGCGGTGCCGTCGGGGCGCCACGTCACGAACAGGTTCGTCGGCTTGATGTCGCGGTGAACGATGCCGAGGGAGTGCGCCTCCGCGAGAGCCTCCGCGGTCTGCAGCATCAGCTCGCACGCCCACGGCCGCGCGAGCTTCCCGCGCTCGGTCAGCAGCTGCCCGAGGTCCATGCCCTCGAGGAACTCCATCACCATGTACGGCGTGCCGTTCTCGAGCGTGCCGACGTCGGAGACGTGCGCGACGTACTCGCTGCGCAGCTTCGATGCGGCCTGCGCCTCGCGCATGAACCGCTCCACCGCATCCGCATCGGCGAGCACGTCCTGGCGCAGCATCTTGATCGCGAGCCGCTGGTTCAGCTGGAGGTGCGTGCACTCCGCGACCACACCCATGCCGCCCTGACCGAGGATCGATTCCACTCGGTACTTGCCCAGGAACACCTGGCCGATGCGGACGGCGTCCGCGGGTCTTGGAGTCTGGGCCACGGCGTAAAAATGGTAGCCCGGCTGACCTCGGCCCTCAACCTCTCGCAACGTGTAGGTTTTGGCCTACTAGTGCTGGATCTGGTGGATCTTCAGGACGTTCGTCTGCACGCCCGATCCCACCGGAACGGCCATGGTGATGAGGACGTTTTCACCCGGGAGTGCGAGGTTGCGCTCGATCAGGGTGGCCTCCACGCGGTCGATCAGCTCCTCGGTCGTGGCGGACGGGCCGATCAAGACCGGCGTGACGCCCCAGACCAGCGCCATGCGCCGGTACGCAACCTCGTCCGTGGTGAGCGCGACGATGTTCGCATCGGGCCGGTACTCCGAGATCAGGCGCGAGGCGCCGCCGGAGTCCGAGACCGAGACGATCGTCCGCAGCTTCATGACCTTCGCGGCGGTATACGCGGCGTGCGCGATCGCGTTCGTCGAGTGAGCGATCTGGATGTCGGGGATCTCGACGTTGGCCTTGTAGTAGGCGCTCTTCTCGATCTCCTCGATGATGCGCGCCATCGTGCGAACGGCCTCGACCGGATGCACGCCGGAGGCGGTCTCGCCCGAGAGCATGAGCGCGTCGGTCGCATCGAGCACGGCGTTCGCGACATCCGATGCTTCCGCGCGCGTCGGCCGCGGGTGCGTGATCATCGACTCGAGCATCTGCGTGGCGGTGATGACGATCTTTCCGCGCTTGTTCGTCTCCTCGATGATCCGCTTCTGCCAGAGCGGGACCTTCTCCGGCCCCATCTCGACGCCGAGGTCACCACGCGCGACCATGATGCCGTCGGCGACGTCGATGATGTCACCGAGACGCTCGAGCGCCTGCGGCTTCTCGATCTTGGCGATCACCGGGATCGAGACGTTGTCGAACGTCAGCAGGCGCTTCGCCTCGATCACGTCCTCGGCGCGGCGCACGAACGACAGCGCGACGTAGTCCACCGCGTGGCGCAGCGCGAAGCCGATGTCGGTGCGATCCTTCTCCGAGAGCGCGGGTGCGGAGACCTCGACGCCGGGGAGATTGATGCCCTTGTTGTTCTTGAGGATACCGCCGGAGATGACGACGGTGCGGACGTCGTGACCCTCGATGCCGGTCACGGCAAGCGAGAGATACCCGTCGTCGAGCAGGATGTGATCGCCGATCTTCACGTCGTTCGGAAGCATCTGGTAGCTCGTCGACACGCGCTTCTCGTCGCCGAGGATCTGCTCGGTGGTGATGACGAGCTCGGCGCCCGGGCGCAGCTCGATCTGACCGTCCTTGAGCTTGCCGACGCGAATCTTCGGACCTTGCAGATCGAGGAGCGCCGCGATCGCCTTCCCGCGCTTCTCGGCCTCGGTCCGGACGATCTGCAACATCTTCGCGTGGTCCTCGTGACTACCGTGCGAAAAGTTCAGACGCGCGCAGTTCATGCCGGCGTCGATCAGCTCTCCGATTTTCTCGGGCGTCGACGACGCAGGGCCCAGCGTGCAGACGATCTTCGCGCGTGGCATGTGGGTGCGGAGTAGAGCACAAGTTCGTGATCCGGCTCTCGTTATGCCTTGCTGAAATACGGGCGGTTCGCTATCAACCCGGACCATGTTTCGTCTGTCCACGGGTGTGGCGGTGGTCGCTCTGTGCGCGTCCGCGTGCACCGTCGAGAAGCCGCAACCGAACCTTGTCGGGCAGGACATCCGCCTGACGCTCATCCACACGTCGGACATCCACTCGCGGCTGTTCCCGTACAACTTCATCCCCAACTCGTTCGATCAGGGCTACGGCCTCCTGCCCGCGAACGCGCCATTCGGCGGCATCGCGCGGATCGCGACGTTGACGAAGCAGATCCGCGCGAGCACCGGGCGCTCGCTGTGGCTCGACACTGGCGACTGCTTCCAGGGCGCGCCGGTGTTCAACCAGTTCAAGGGCGAGGCCGAGATGCGGTCGCTGTCGCTCGCTGGCATGGACGGCGCGGTGATCGGCAACCACGAGTTCGATCTCGGCGCGCGCAACCTGTTCGACAAGATCGACAACTTCGCGACGTTCCCGTTCCTCGCGGCGAACTACGCGTGGGATGACCCGCCGCCGGGCGCGGTCGACCCGAACGGCCGCTCGCTGCGCGACGTGGTCTCGCCGTTCCAGATGTACAACGTGGACGGGCTCAAGGTGACCGTGATCGGGATGGCCAACACCTCGACGATCACGTCGATCTTCGAGGGCGGCAACTCGCTCGGCTTTCGCCCGATCGCCGACAAGGATGCGCTCGAGAGCTGGGTGCGGATCCTGCGCCCGATGAGCGATGTCATCGTCGTGGTCTCGCACCTCGGTCTCGAGGAGGACGAGGACCTGACCGCATCGCAGGTCGACGATCCGAACGCGGTGCTGCCGCTGCAGGGCGTCGACGTCATCCTGGGTGGCCACCTCCACATCGTCACGAACCCGCCGAAGATCATCACGAACGACGAGAAGGGTCACACCACGGTCCTCGTGCACTCGGGCGCGTTCGCGAAGTTCGTCGGTCGGCTCGACCTGGTCGTGCGCGTCGGAGACTCGAATGGCGACCCGGATCGCCGCAGCCGTGTCACGTCGTTCAGCTACGTGAACATCCCCGTCGATTCGAAGATCAACGATGACCCCGCGGTCGCAAACTTGATGTGGCCGTACTCGGTGAAGATCAACCAGGAGATCGATCTCAACGGCGTGTTCTCGTACGTCAACCCGGCGGAGGCCGGCAAGAAGATCACGCGCAACGACCTGTCGGGCGGCGACTCGCAGCTCGGCAACCTGGTTGCGCGATCGATGCAGCTGCAGGAGGGCGTCGAGGCGGAGTTCGCGATCACGAACTCGCTCGGTATCCGCGCGGACTTCGAGCGTGGACCGCTGACGATCGAGCAGATGTACAACGTGTTCCCGTTCGAGAACTCGATCACGGTGATGTACCTGTCGGGGCAAGAGGTGCAGGACACGCTGGACTTCGTCGCACGCAAGAGCTCGACGCGTGGCTGCCGCACGCAGGCGCAGGTGTCGGGCATCGCGTTCGACATGGTCTGCAGTGGCGACTGCGGCACGTTCCAGGGTGACCCCGTGCGCGCGTGCGCGAAGAACATCCACATCGGAGACAACTGCCGCATGGGTGGACTGCCGGACGCGCCGATCGATCCGGCGAAGTGCGCGCGGCTCGATCCGTCGAGCCTCTATCGCGTTGCGGTGAATGACTACATCGCTGCCGGTGGCTCGGGCTTCGAGGTGCTGAAGCGCAACACCTCGAAGCAGGACACCGGCATCTCCCTGCGCGACGGCCTGCGCGTGTTCCTGAACCGGCAGAACAAGTGCACGGATCAGATCGACGCGAGCGACACCAACGTCCCGCAGCGCTCGGTGGTCGAGCGCTACGGCAACATCTCGTGCCTCACCGAGGCCAACGAGGCTCACGACGGACGGATCAGGCCGGTATTCGAATGAACAAGCACGCCATCGCAGCTCTGATCCTTCTCGGTGCCTGCACCGAGATGCAGGACCCGATCGTCGGCACGCAGTCGCTGAAGGTCGAGCTGGTCTCGCCAGCGTCGGGCGGAACCACGATGCAGCGGCTGCTCGACACGCAGCGGGCGATCACGATCAACATCACCGCGCTCGACGCGGAGGGCGAGGTCGACACGACGTTCGACCGCAACGTGCAGGTCTACGTGCAGTTCCTCGGTACGCTGACGCCGAAGCTGTCAGAGGCGCCGCTCGCGTCGATCCGGGTGACGGCGGGCAAGGCAACGAACCAGACGGTGATGCTGCCGCTCGCGCTCGGCCCGACGACGCTGTGGATCGATGACGGCAAGGATGCAAACCCGACGTACGCGACGGGGACGTCGCCGACGCTGTGGTACCGCGATCCGTACATCCGCGACCTGCAGACGCCGAAGAGCGAGACGGCGCTCGATGCGCTGTCTTCGATCCCCCTCGAGGACAAGCAGGTCAGTGTCTCGCAGTCGCGGCATGGCGCGCGCGGGCGGTTCGTGGTGACGAGCGTGTTCTCGCAGGGCTACACGGTCTCCGACGTGGAGTGCGCGGATGCGAATGGGACGCCGCCGTGCACGGCGCAGTCGTACGACCACGCGATGGTCTTCTCGTTCTCGGCGCCGCGCGGCAAGGATCACAAGGCGATCGTCGAGGGGCAGCTCATCGACGGGTTCGCCGGCGGAGTCGTCGAGTTCAACGGGCTCACGGAGATCGGGTTCCCGCAGACGTTCGCCAACGGTGGCACCGACGTGAACAAGGACCGCTTGCCGACGCCGGTCGTCGCGGATACCGAGACCACGGTGACGCCGGAGACCTGGTTCGACTCGTTGATGTCGCCGGGCGGCGGGCTGATCAACTTCGAGCGCAACGAATCCGCGCCCATCCAGATCAATAACGCCAAGGTCTGCGATACGGATGACGACTACACGACGTACAAGCAGTGGAAGCTCGATCCCTCGGGCGTCGGCGGCAACTGCAAGGGCAACAAGAAGATCATCAACGTGATCACCGCGGGTACGGTTTCCGAGATCGATCCGGTCGCGCTGAAGGGCCGAACGTTCACCAGGGTAATTGGCGTGTTGCGCCCGGTGAACATCGGCACGTTCAACGTCTGGATCATCTATCCGCGATCGTCGGCCGACCTAGTCTTGCAATGAGAGAGCTCATGTCACTTCGAACCTTCGTCCTGGCTTCACTCGTAACCGTACCCACCCTCGCCTTTGCTCAGCCCGACGTGCCCGCTGGCACCGGTGGCGCCCCCGGACCCGGTCCGACTGCTGACGACGACGCGAGGATCAAGGAAGTCGTGGACCGCGAGGTCGCGCGCATCCTGAACGAGCGCGCCGCAAAGGAAGCTGCGGACAAGGCGGCGACGGAGCAGATCGAGAAGGAAGCGCCCGCAGCCGAGAAGCCGGGCGACCTGACGGGCGCCTCGGGCTTCATGGATACGCGCCTCGCGTTCACGTTGACGAACGAGAACATGCTCGTGAAGCCGGGCGAGACCATCCCGAGCGTGCCGGGCTGGCGGTTCGGCACGCCGAACTCGCTCGGCGTGCTGTTCTTCGACAACTACGACTCGAAGTACTCCGGCTTCGAGACGCTCACGCACGCCGTGATGTATCGCAGCTACTCGAAGAACCACCTGCAGGCCGAGGCCGCGGTGGTGCTCCGCTTCAACGAGCTGACGGAGAACTCGATCCCGATCTCCGATGCCGGCACGTACATCGTGCTGTCGAACTGGAAGGATCCGACGCACAAGGATCCGACGCGCATCTCGCTGACGGCGTTCCCGGTCTCGGCGGACCGCTTCCGGCTCGGCTACTCGTACCGGCTCTCGTGGGGTGGCAACCCGGAGTACAAGCGCTCGCGCTCGTCCACGCCCGGCATGAAGCTGCAGTACGACTTCGTCGGGGGCTACGCGTTCCTCGGCGCGAAGAGCGGCATCATCGTGGATCCGAAGGACGGCGAGCAGAAGACGGCGCTCGCGGGTCTCGCGGGTGCGGGTTTCGATCCGTCGGACATGCTGCGCGTCGAGGTGAACGGCGGTGTCTTCGATCGCGGTTACAACGAGCTGCAGGACGTGCAGGACGAGAAGGTCATGCTGTACGGCGGATCGGCGCAGGTCTCGGTCCACAAGGGCATGCCGCTGCGCAGCTCGGTCGACTACCGGCTCTACAAGTTCAACGGCGAGCAGGTGAGTCACCTGTTCGCGCAGGAGAAGTATCCCGGCGGTCTCGCCTGGCTCGCGCAGGCCGAGTTCACGGTGATGGGTCAGACGCTGAAGGACTCGGACAAGACGGGCTCGACGAAGACGCAGATCGGCAAGGCCGGCGATCTGAACGTGCGCGTGAAGATGGATCGTATCCGCCTCCGTCTCGATCTGTCCTACCGTGACCTGGCGTTCATCCTCCACAGCCAGCCCTCCCTGCCCCCCTACGCGGACTTCCCGTCCGCCTACAAGATCAGCCCGAACCTGTTCGCGGCCGCTGGCATCGACCGCAACTGGGGCGACTGGCTCACTCTCGGCGTGATCGCGGGCGTCGAGAAGCCCGCCACCCTGACCTCGCCCAAGGGCATCCCCGGCGGCGGCACGGACGCGATGGGGACATCCACGGCGGTCATCCGCAACAACAACATCGACACCCTGATCACGATCCTCCCGCAAGGCGAGACCGCCGTCCCGCAGATCGCCGTGAAGGGAACCGCAAAGGTCGACTTCGCAAAGATCTTTTCTGCCGTGCTCGAAGTCTTCTACAGCTACGACGGGAACCAGACCCGCTTCCAGCGTACTTGCAGTGACCCGGATACCTGTCCGTTCGAGTACCGGTTCGGCGAGTTCAATCAGCTCGGCGTCAACGCGACGCTGCAAGCTCGCTTCTAGCCGTTCCGGGGTTGGATCTACTGACCCCAGCGTGTCCGTCCATCGGACGCATTGGGGCGCGAGTTGCGCGCTCATTCGCGCGCCTGTCCGGTAGACGGACAGCCAACGCTAATCTGCAAGCCGGTCCCGGGTTGGAACGATTGCGCCTGCAACCGGTCCGGGGTTGGAACGATTGACCCCAGCCTGTCCGACACGCGGACGTGTGCGCGTACCTCTCCACGTGATTGTCGCGAGTTCCGCGTGGCCTTCGGCTTGCTCTGCGTCCAAGCATGTCGCGCCCCCGCCAGATCCTCCGCGAGCAGTTCTATCTCCTCACGCGTCGGTGCACGCAGCGACAATTCCTGCTGCGTCCGGATGAGGTTACTAACAACGCGTTCATCTACTGTCTCGCAGTGGCGGCAAAGCGGTTCAAGATCGACATCCTGCTGACCATCGCTGAGTCGAACCACCACCACACGGTCTGCTATGACCGCCGCGGAAAGTTCCCGCAGTTCGTCGAGCATTTTCACAAGTTGCTCGCTCGCTGCATGAATGCCCGCTGGGGACGCGCCGAAAACCTGTGGGCCTCCGAAGAGCCTTGCATTACGCGGCTCCTCGACCGAGAAGCCGTCATCGCGAAGCTCGTGTACGCCGCTGCGAACCCGGTCAAGGACCTGCTCGTGCAGCGAGCCGTGCAGTGGCCAGGCGCGAATGGATATCGACACATGATCTTCAACCAGCCGATGCGCGCGCGACGGCCGCATCACTTCTTCCGCGAAAACGGAGTCATGCCTGAGGAAGAGACGCTCGAGCTCGTGATCCCATCCGTGCTCGGCCCGCGAGAGGAGGTGATCGAGGAGGTCAAACAACGCGTGGAGAAGATCGAGCTGGCGATGCAGCGGCACTGTCAGGCGACGGGGCGCAAGATCCTTGGCCGCGCGCGCGTCCTCCGCCAGTCCTGGAAAGCCTGCCCGACGAGCGAGACATCAAGGCGCACGCTCCGGCCTCGATTTGCTGGTCGCGTCGACGTTCGCGTGCCGGCACTGCAGGCGTATCGCGAATTCCTCGCCGAACACGCAGCAGCACGGCGCGATTGGCTTGCCACCGGAACAGCGCTGTTCCCACGCGGGACCTACTGGCTGGCAAGGTTCACACCGGCGTCAGTGATCCTCGAGCCTCCACCCCGCTGAAACCGACTCCTCGACACATTCTGATGCTCAGCGCGCGCAGGACCGATGAAGGTTCGTGCGCAGCCGCTGCATGGTTCACCGCTGCCTCGACGCGCTCCCCACGTGGCTTGCGTGGCTTGCCGGTTCCTATCGAGTCGGCGGCTGGCGTCGGGCGGCTGCCTTCTGTGCGGACCCGGCAGAGACCGGCGGAAGCCAAACCCCGGTCCGGAAATGAATGGACCCGGTCCGGAAATGAAAAACGGCGCCGCGGTAGCGCGACGCCGTTTGGTGGTCATCGGGTTAGCGAACCCGGATCGCGGATCGCTAGCGCCAGCTGCCCTCGATGTAAATCCATGCGCCGTTCTGCTGCTCCCAGCGACCCTCGACCCACTGCTTGGCTGCGCGCTCGCGCTCCCAGTGGCCGGGGATCCATTGGTACTGACCCTCGTGCCAGCCCCAGTGGCCGCGCGCCCAGATGAATCCGGCCTTCGGCTGGATGTTCTCCTGCTGCGGGGGAGGCGGAGCGGGCTGAGACGGACGCGGCGGCTGAACGTTCACCCATCCGCCCTCGACCCACTCCCAGCGACCGTTGCGCTGCTCCCAGCGACCGTCGTTCCACTGGGCGTTCGCGCGCTCGCGCTCCCAGTGACCGGCGACCCACTGCCAGTTGCCGTTCTGCCAGTTCCAGCGACCGCGCACGTAGTAGAAGCCCGAACGTGGCTGAACATTCTCGGCCTGCGGAGCAGGCGGAGCGCCCGTAGGATAAGGAGATGGAGCGGGCGCTGCGCCCCAGCTGGCTTCGATCCACGTCCACTGACCGTTGCGCTGCTCCCAGCGGCCCTCGTTCCACCGCGAGTTCGCGCGCTCGCGCTCCCAGTGGCCGGCGACCCACTGCCAGTTTCCGTTCTGCCAGCTCCAGCGACCGCGCACGTAGATGAAGCCCGCACGCGGTTGGAACTGCTCGGCCTGCGGAGCCGGCGGCGCGCTCGTCGGATATGCGGGAGGCGTATAGACCTCCCAGTCACCGCTCACGCGAACCCACTGGCCGTTGCGCTGCTCCCAGCGGTGATCACGCCATCGACGACCGGCGCGCTCGCGCTCCCAGTGACCCGGCACCCAGTCCCAGTTACCGTTCCTCCAGTCCCATGCGCCGCGGACCCAGACGTAGCCGGCACGTGCACCGAACTGCTCGTCACGAGGCGACGGCGGTGCGCTCGTCGGATACGCGGGCGGCGTGTAGACCTCCCAGTCTCCGTCGACACGAACCCACTGACCGTTGCGGTTCTCCCAGCGTGCATCGCGCCAGCGACGGCCAGAGCGCTCCCGCTCCCAGTGGCCCGGCACCCATTGCCACTTGCCGTTGCGCCAATCCCACTGGCCGCGGACAAAGACGTAACCAGTTCGTGGCGCACCCAGCTGCTCGTCACGAGGCGCCGGTGGCGCCACGGTGGGCCCGGTGTACTCGGTCTCCCACGTGCCATCGAACTTCACCCAGACGCCGTTCTGCTGCTCCCAGCGCGTGTCGCGCCAGCGACGCCCATTCTGCTTGGCCTCGTATCGCCCCGGGATCCACTGCCAGTTGCCGTTCTGCCAGTCCCAGTAACCGCGGACGAACACGTAGCCGTTCCGGAACTGCATCCTCTCGGGCTTGAGCGCGGGTGGCGCATTCGAGGGGCCACCAACGATCCAATCACCGTCGATGCGCACCCAACCTCCGTCCCGGCGCTCCCAGCGCGCATCGCGCCAGCGGCGACCGGCGCGCTCGCGCTCCCAGTGACCGGCGACCCACTCATACCTGCCGCCGCGCCAGTCCCACTGCCCCGAGACCCAGACGAAACCGTTGCGCGTACCTCCACGCTCGCGCGACTCGTCACGCGCAGAAGGCGGGGCCTCGCGCGGACGGTCGTCATCGCGGCGATCGCGGCGATCGCGACGGTCGTCACGACGGTCGTCACGACGGTCGTCACGACGGTCCTGGCGGTCGTCTTTGCGATCGTCCTGGCGGTCATCGCGGCGATCTTCCCGATCGTCGCGGCGATCGTCACGACGGTCCTCGCGGTCGTCACGACGCTGATCGCGTTTGTCTTCGCGACGGTCCTTGTCCGGATCCGCCGCAGCGGTATTCACCGTGCCGGCAAACGTCGCCGTCGCGAGCAGCAAACGAAACAGCGTTACGCGCATCGATCCTCCTCTGGCTGTGACGCAGGGTACCGCGGTTTATTCAGAGAAGTTCCGGGCCGCGACGCCATGTTACGAACGTCGGATGGGCGCTCCGGACTGGCTCGCGCGCGGGGCGATTTGCCTCGTTGCTTCATGCCGAAGCAACCCCGGTCCGGATCCAACGCGGTTAGAGGCCGACATCGATCGCGCGCTCACCGAGCGCCTCCTGGGTGTAGGAGTCCTCACAACGTGCACCGGGATGATCCCGCCGTGCTCCGTCCGACTGCCGGACGGGACCGACGCCGCGATCGACTTGACCTGGAACGACGGCGGCTGGGATTGGCGCGTCCGAGGGATGTTGATCACGACGGACGAGCTCGAGGCCTACCTGAGGGACGAGGTCGCCGATCTCGGCGCGCCGCAGGGCGTGCGATGTGCGCCAAAGATCCGGTTGGTCACCGCAGGCGAGCGGATCGAATGCTGGCTGGCCCGGGGAGGGAAGGCATTTTTCACCGTGCGTGCGGACGGGACGACGGCGATCGAGATCGCGATGGATCCGACCTCCGCGAATGCACGCTCGGAGATGGTGACGCCGGCTCGTGAACGCGAGCTGGACTCAGCCTCGCGAGCACTCGAGCATGCCGACGACGATAACGCTTCGGAACACGAGGACGCGGCAGCGTCCGCTGCGGGCGATCCGCGGTAGAGTGCGCGCCATGAGAACGCTGCCGCTCCTCGTGAGCCTCGCAGTCGCGTGCTCGTCGCCACCGAAGAAGGACCCGGCGCCGCGGCAGCCGCCGCAGAAGCGTGCGGGCTCCGTGACGCTGTCGATCATCGGCACGAACGACCTGCACGGCGCACTCGAGCGTCTGCCCATCCTCGCGGGTTACCTCGTGAACCTCCGCGCTGCCCGCGCTGCCGATGGCGGTGGAGTCGTGCTCCTCGACGGCGGCGACATGTTCCAGGGCACGCTCGAATCCAACCTCTCCGAGGGCGCCGATGTCGTCCGCGCCTACAACGAGATGGGCTACACGGCCACCGCTGTGGGCAATCACGAGTTCGACTTCGGGCCGGAAGGTCCGGCCACGACCCCGCAATCGATCGAGGACGACGCTCGCGGAGCCCTCCTCTCCCGAGCCCGCGAGGCGAAGTTCCCGATGCTCGTCGCCAATATCTCCGACAAGACGAGCGGAGCACGCATCAAGTGGCCGAACATGCCGCCGTCCGTCCTCGTCGAGGTCGCCGGAATCAAGGTCGGCATCATCGGCGCGAGCACCGAGTCGACCCCGTTCACCACGATGCCGGCCAACTTCGTGGGCCTGGTCATGGCGCCGCCTACCGCGGTCGCGATCGCCGCAGAGTCCACGAAGCTCCGCGCCGAGGGCGCCGCGATCGTGATCGTCACCGCGCACATCGGCAGCAAGTGCGCCGACTTCGAGAAACCAACCGACACATCCTCGTGCGAAAAACACGAGGAGCTGAACAAGCTCATCAACGACCTGCCGAAGGGCTCGGTCGACGCGATCGTCGCCGGTCACACGCACGCGGGCATCGCGCACCGGATCAACGATATCGCCGTCATCGAGTCATTCTCCTCGGGGCGTGCATTCGGCCGCATCGACATCCGGATCGCCGCCGACGGACGCGTCACCGCGGTGAGCATCGATAAACCCCGCGCGGTCTGCGCCGGAGAGACGGCGACAAATCCGGTGATGGTCGCCGACTGCAAGCCGGGTGACTACGAGGGCAAGCCCGTCGTCCCCGAACCGGGCGTCCAGAAGATCGTCGACGAAGCCCTCGCCCGCGCGAAGGTCCGCCGCGACGAGAAGCTCGGCGTCACGCTCACCGGCAAGGTCGAGAAGTCGTACGGCTCGGAGTCCGCGGAGGGCAACTGGTTCACCGACCTCATGCTCGCCGCGCACCCCGGTGCGCACGTGGCCCTCACGAACGGCGGCGGCCTGCGCGCCGACATGCCCGCCGGCGATCTCACCTATGGCCGGCTGTACGAGGCGATGCCGTTCGACAACCGGTTCGCGCTCGTCGACGTCAAGGGAAGCCACCTGCGCAGTCTCGTCTCGACGAACCTCCAGCGCGGCGGCGGCATTCTGTCGTGGGGCGGGCTCACCGCGAAGGGCCGTTGCAAGGGCGGCAAGCTCGACCTCGAGGTCTGGGTCGGCGGTAAGCCACTCGACGAGGCGAGAGCTTACAAGCTCGTCACCAGCGACTTCCTCGCGTCCGGCGGCGATGGCCTCCTCGGACGCCTCAAGCTCCCGGCCGGCGCGATCAAGATCACCGACGTGATCATCCGCGACTCGATCGCCGACATCCTCCGCAAGAAGAAAGGCCAGGTCGACCCGGCCAAGCTGTTCTCGCCGACCTCGCGACGTCTCGATTTCGAGGGCCAACGCCCGATCTCGTGCGCCGCGAAGAGCCCGACCAAGCCGACCGATCAGGAGCCGCCCGAATGACGTGGTCACCGACGAGCTGGAAGCAGAAGCCCGCGACACAGCAGGTTGGGTATGGCGATGCAGCGGCACTTGCGCGCGTTGTCGACGAGATGGGCCGTCTGCCACCGCTCGTAACGTCGTGGGAGATCGAGCAGCTCCGTGGGGAGCTCGGTCGCGCGGCACATGGCGACGCCTTCGTGCTGCAGGGCGGTGACTGCGCGGAGAGCTTCGACGATTGCCGCTCGGAGCCAATCGCCGCAAAGCTGAAGATCCTGCTGCAGATGAGCCTCGTGCTCGTCCACGGTACGCGGAAGCCGGTCGTTCGCATCGGGCGGATCGCCGGGCAATATGCGAAGCCGCGCTCGGCCGATGTCGAGACCCGCGGGGACGTCACCCTCCCGGCGTATCGTGGCGACATCATTAACAAGGATGGCTTCACCGCCGAGGAGCGCGAGCCAGATCCCACGCTGATGCTGCGAGCTTACGAGCGCGCCGGACTGACGCTGAACTTCATCCGCGCCCTGACCGACGGTGGGTTCGCCGATCTGCACCACCCCGAGTACTGGGACGTGTCGTTCGCCACGGGAACCGCGCGCGCTCAGTACGAGGCGATCGTCAGCTCGATCCGCGAGTCGCTCGATTTCGTCTCGGCGATCACGGGGGTCGAGTCCGAGGTCCTCCGGCGCGTCGACGTCTATACGAGCCACGAAGCGCTCGCGCTCCCGTACGAGCAGGCGCAGACGCGCCGGGTCCCTCGCCGCGACGGTTGGTACAACCTGTCGACCCACTTCCCATGGATCGGGATGCGCACCGCGCAGCTGGACGGCGCGCACGTCGAGTTTCACCGCGGAATCCGGAATCCGCTCGGCATCAAGATCGGTCCTGCGATGAGCATCGACTGGTTGATCGGCCTCCTCGACGTCCTCGATCCCGACCGCCTCCCCGGACGGATCACGTTGATCCACCGCATGGGCGCCACGGGTGTGCAGGAGAAGCTCCCGCCCCTGATCGAGGCGGTGCAGCGCACGGGCCGGACACTGCTCTGGGTTTGCGACCCGATGCACGGCAACACCGAGACCACGCCGCAGGGAATCAAGACGCGCCGGTTCGACAAGATCGTCGACGAGCTCGAGCAGAGCTTCGCACTTCACACCCGGATGGGCTCGAGGCTCGGCGGCGTGCACGTCGAGCTCACCGGTGAGGACGTCACCGAGTGTATCGGCGGTGCGCGCGGCCTCGCCGAGATCGATCTCGAGCGCGCGTACAAGAGCCGTGTCGACCCGCGCCTGAACTACGAACAAGCCCTCGAGATGGCGATGCGGATCTCGCGCCACCTCCGCGGCGGTGCATGACCGAGGCGCGCAGTGCGTGGGTCGACGCGCTGTGGCGCGGGCTTCAGGTGTGGGGCGTGCCCGTCGGCATGTCCGGCGCTTATCTGTTGTTGATCTGGTCGAGCGACACCGACAACACCGGCCAGGCGTGGATGGCGCTCGGCTTCGCGTTCGTGCTCGTGGTGTGGTTCGTGCTCCGGATGCTCACCACGGACGCGGCGCTCGCGCGCGCGCTCTCGGTCGGTGATGCTCCGCGGATCAGCGACCTGACCGGGCGTTACCTGAAGACGCACAAGAGCGCCTCGGCACGAGCGCCCTACCTTGTCGCCCGTGCGTTCGCACACGAGCTGCGCAGCGAGTGGCCGCAAGCGCTCGCCACGCTCGACGAGGCAGACCTGTCTGCGCTGCCGGCCACAAAGCGCGGCCCGTGGGTCCTTCGCGCGGTCGGCACGCGAATCGCCGCCCTGGTCGCCACCGGTGACGTGACCGGCGCGCGTCGCGTCCTCGAGACCGAGCTGAAGCCCGACGCACCCCACCCCCTCCACTCCGACGCCTATCTGGTCGCGAACCTCGCCGCCGGGCGCGTGCTCGCGGCCGAAGGTAAGCGGGACGAAGCAGCGGCCCGGCTGCGCAAGGTCGCCGAAGACATCCGGGCGACGGCGGCGATGCGCGCGGCGGTCGAGTCTGTGTTGCGCTGAGGCCGGTGGCCGGACAAATGGACCTTCGCCTTCGCCCGTACCGGGGTTGCGTCGTTTTGGAGCAGCGGCTGCGGGATTGCTCCGTTTTGACGCAACCCCGGTGCGGATCTAGAAGTAGCGCCGATAGATCGGAACGCGTAGCTCCACGCCGCGTTCGCCACGGTACTCGGTCGGTAGCATCTCGATGTCCGGCAGCTCGACGCGGACCACGTGGCTGCCGATGCCGAGGTCGAGGCGGGCCGTGATGTTGGCCCGGCCGTCCGCGAAGTGGACGATGCTGTCGAACTTGAAGGTCGCGTAGTCGGAGTCGATCATGCCGAGCTTCACGCGGGCCTTGCGCGAGCGACCGTCGAAGCGGAGCGCGAGCCGGTCGTTGGACAGCAGGTCGAGGTGGTCGCCGAGCTGGTTGCCGAGCGCCGTCATCGCGTCGGTCAACTGCTGGGCTACGGTTAGCTGCCTGGTGGTGGGAACGGCCGGCCACATGCGCGTGTAGAGACCGATGTCATCGGCGGCTGCGCTGCGCGGCGACAGGGCCGACACCACGAGCACCGCCAACACGAGCCCTCCGAGCCGCACCTCACCATCGTCCACGGCGCGGAGCCGGCGTTCTGTGAGCAAGGCTACCAACCCCGTGCTAAAGCAACGCGCATGAAGCGCGCACTGTTCGTGTCGATCGCGGCCGTCCTCGCCCTCGCGTGCAAGCAGTCCGCACCTGCGCCTACAGCGGAGACGCCGCCGCCGGCCACAACGCCTGGAAAGGTGCAGCCCGCGCCGGCGCCAACCACCGGATCGGCCGCAGCCGCGGATCCGTGGACGAAGACACCGACCAAGAAGGATCCGCTCACCCGCCCGTTCTTCTGGGCGATCGAGAAGGACGGCAAGACCAGCTACGCGCTCGGGACGATCCACATCGGCGTCGATGCGGAGGCGCGGCTCCCCCAGATCGTCTGGGACAAGCTCGATGCCGCGAAAGCCTTCGCCATGGAGACCGACCTGACGGATCCGGCGCTGCAGAAGATCATCGAGTGCAACAACTGCTCGCTGAAGCGCGAGCTGGGCCCGGTCTACTGGAAGAAGCTCGAGGACATCCTCGGGCCCGCCGTCGCCGCACGCATCGAGCCGATGAAGCCGATGGTGGCCGCGACGATGATGTCCTTGCGTGGCCTTCCGATGACCACGCAGATGGACACGTTGCTGCTCGCGCGCGCGCAGAACGGCAAGAAGACGATCGTCTACCTCGAAGAGGCGAAGGACGAGGCCGCGATCCTCGAGAAGTGGATGAACGTGAAGGCGCTCAAGTCGATGCTCGACGACATCGAGTGGAGCGACAACCACACCAAGGCGATGCTCGCCGCGTACATCGCCGGGGACGACAAGAAGATGATCGCGATGTCCGATGAAGAGCGCGCGATGGGCCTCAAGCGTGGCTACACCGCGAAGGAGCTCGACGAGTCGATGCAGGACCTCCTCTACACCCGCAACGCCAATTGGATCGCACCGATCGAGAAGGCGCACGCGGCGGGCGGCGCGTTCATCGCCGTCGGTGCGATGCACCTCGTCGGCCCGAAGAACGTCCTCGAGCTCCTCGAGAAGAAGGGCTACAAGATCACGCGCGTCACGCCGTAGTAGTCTGCGCGCGTGCCCAGCCAGACCCTCGACCTCGCCGGACTGACCACTCGCATCGTCGGCCCGACCGATGCGAAAAAGACCGTCGTTCTGCTCCACGGCTTCGGTGCCCCGGGCGATGACCTCGTCGCACTCGCGCAGTTCCTCGGCCCGCGCGTCCCGAACACGCGCTTCGTGTTCCCCGCAGCACCACTCGAGCTCGGCGGCCTCTACGGCGACTCTCGCGCATGGTGGCTGCTCGATCTAGCGAAGCTCGAGGCGGAGCTTCGCGGCGGTGCAATCCGCGATCGCCGCGGCGAGATTCCAGAGGGCCTCGCCGACGCGCGCGCCCATCTCCTCCGGCTGCTCGAGCAGCTCCAGGCGCGGTTCTCGATCACCGACGACCAGCTCGTGCTCGGTGGCTTCTCGCAGGGCGCGATGCTCTCGCTCGACGTCGCGCTCCACCGCGACAAGCCGCTCGCCGGATTGATCCTGATGTCGGGCACGCTGATCGCCGAGGCCGCGTGGACGCCGCGCATCGACACCGTCAAGGATCTCCCGATCGTCATGTCGCACGGCAAGCACGACATGCTGTTGCCGTACGCGATCGCCGAGGTCCTGCGCGACAAGCTCACCGCCGCCGGCGCGAAGCTCGACTGGCATCCGTTCCTCGGCGGGCACGAGATACCCGCCGCGGTCCTTGCGGCGATCGGCGACTGGTTGAAGGCCTAGAGCCCGCCAGCGCCGCCCGAGCCACGATCCGCGACCGGACGATCCTTGTGATCGCCCTGGTGCGGGCCGCGGTCCTGCTCGTCATACATGTCGAGCGGGCGCTCCGGATCCGCGGTGCCGAACTCGACGGCGTCGCTCTCGAGGGCCTCGAGCCAGTTCTGGCCCTCGTTGAACGAAACATCACCATCGCGATGCTCGGTCTCGCCCGCACGTGGCGTGTGCGCGCCGTAGAGATCTCCGACGTCGTGCGCCGATGCTTCCATCTCGTCGAGGGACGTCATTTCGGGCTCGTCGAAGTCTCCGGGTTGATCCTCGAGCGCAGCTTCCACCTCGGGGTCCGCGGGCACCGTGTCGAGGCCCCGGCGCATGCCGGTGCCCCTGCGCGAGCGCTCGAGAACAAACCCGACCAGGGTTCCGCCGACGCCCATCCAGAACAGTCGCTTCAGGGTTCGGAATCGCATACCCACATCGGGAGCATGCGGCGTGCCGGCTCGCGGATCAGGGCGACGCTACGACGAACACGTAGTCGAAGCTCGTAGCGGCACCGTTCGTGCGTAATCCCACGTCGCCTGCGGCTTCGGCATCCATCGTGAAAGAGGCCGAGCCCGTGATGCCCATGCGCTCGATCGAGCAGTCCAGCGTGGTGTCACCGCTCGATGTCTCCGACGACCGCGCGCGCAGCACGGCCCAATCACCGGGCATCGCCGCTGGAAATGCGCCGAGGTTGAAGTCGAAGGAGTTGCCGAACAGCCCCCAACTCACCTTGCCCGCATTGACCTCGGCTTGCTGGCCCGCTGCGGCGAGCCCGCAGAACCAGTACGTGTCAGGATCTCGATAGCCGAGCACGATCCCGCTCGAGCGACGGCTCGACGTGCTCCCGGTGATCTGCTCCACCCGGAACCGCGCCTCGACGAGCACGTGTCCGAGGTTCGGATTGTCATCGCGGATCAGCTGGAACGCGTTGTCGGTGCTCGGCTGACTCGCAGCGCCGTTGCCGAACGTCCACGTGTTGCCGCCGATCACCGCGGCCCACGACACCGGCTTGTAGAAGCCTTCGAAGTACGCGATTCGATCTCCGGCGATCGTCGGGCGCGGATCGCACACGTCACCGACACCATCGAGATCGACATCTGCACCGGACTCCATGCGGTGCGGGCACACGTCGCATAGATCGCCGCGGCGATCGGTATCGTGATCGCGCTGCTCGGGATCGACCACATGCGGGCACACATCCGCGAGGTCCGAGACACCGTCGCCATCCGTGTCCTTCGCGATCGTTCCGGCATCGACGCCCCCGCCTGCACCGCCGGAGTCCGACTCGGTTGGAACCTCGAACGAGCAACCGGCGAGCACACCGGCGAGCAGCAACGTTCGGGCCCTCATCGCGGGGCGATCTTGCGACGGCATGCGATACGCTGTCACCATGAAACGTCGGCCCGGTGGTGCGGGGCTGACCCGGCGAGACTGGGTCCGATTCATCTCGACGTTACCAGCGGCGAGCACGCTCATCGCATGCGGCGACAACCTCGAGCCGTTGCGCGACGGCGGCGTCGCGATCCTGGAACCGTGGTCACAGGGATTTCTCGTCGCGATCTGGGCATCTCGCGGAGATCACGCGATCGTGGTGGTCCGCAGCGGCGGTGAGGTGATCGAACGCATCGACGTCGAGCTCGACGACGGGCTGGGGTCCGTCGACATCAGCGGCCTACCTCCCGATCGGTCATTCGAAGTCACCACGCTGACCTCGGTGGGACCACTCGGCCCGAACCACGTGCGCACGGCACCCGCCGATGACCACGCTCGGCGCGTGCGCATCGCCGTCTCCGCGGACTTCGATCCGAGCCCGGCTTTCGACAGCGACCTCGTCGATCACCTCCTCGGCGCCGAGCCCGAGCTGTTCGTGTCGCTCGGGGACTTCCCGTACACCGACAACGGCCCGGTCGCGAAGACGGTGGGCGAGTACCGCCAGCGCCACTTCGATCTGCGCACCGCACCCGCCGCGCGCGCACTGTTCGAAGGTCTCGGGGTGCGCGCGATCTACGACGACCACGAGTTCCGCAACGACTGGGATG